>JAFRYW010000166.1 GCA_017442845.1 Ruminococcus sp. | reverse complement strand
CTGATATCTATTGCTAAACACACTAAATATCTTTTATGGTTATATACTTGACACACCAATTAAAATGCCTTAGATAATGGGGTTCGGGGCGAAGCCCCGATGGGTCGGTAACGAGGGCGAAGCCCTCCCCCATACTCTCCCGAGCTCGTCTGTGAGCGAGGGTTTGGGGGCAAAACTGTGGTGTGTCAAAGGGATAACCATAATATCTATTCTTATTGCGTTTTACGACTTTGGTGCAAAATGAATTACACAGCCAAATTAAGATTTATAATCTAACCCACCAATGACATGATCGCATCATTTGCCGACTTAAACATCTGCTCCATATAATCCGTCACGAAATTCGATACGGGGATAAGCATCGCTATCAAAAGCGCAAGCCCCACAAGGATCTTGCCCTGCATCTGTATTACAAAAACGTGTATCTGCGGGATAAGCTTCATCAAAAGCCCCAAGGAAACCTCAAGCACGAACTCTGCCGCCACAAACGGCAGCGCAAGCCTTACCGCAAGCAGAAATATCGAAGTAAAGAGCGCTATCGCAAACTCACAGCCGCCTCTGTAGCTAAGGCTCGCCGCCCCTGCGCCTACCGCATCAAAGGTATTCACCGCAAGGTTTATAAGTATAAGGTGCGAGTTTGTCGCAAAGAAATAGAGCATAAACATTATATTGAAAAAATTGCCCATTGTTGCCGACTGGATATTTGTAAGCGGGTCCATAGTCTTGGCCATTGAAAAGCCGAGCTGGGTATCCATTATATCAGCCGCAAACATAAGCATATAGTAGTAAACATTGAACACGAACGAAAGCAGAAAGCCTATAAAGAACTCGCCCGTGATGCTTACCAGAAATTGCAGCACCGAGCCGTCATAGCTATAGAACGGCACAAGCGGTGTTATTATTATAGTCAGGCACATTATCAGCGCCACCTTAGCGCCCCCCGGGATACGTGCCCTGAAAAAGACGGGGTTAAAAAGAATTATCGCTGCGAGCCTTACAAATACGAAAATGTATATATGAAGGTCTTCGATACTTATTCCAAGCGTTGCCATAGCCCACCTACAAATTCGCTATCCTGTCAAAGATCATCTTGAAGAAATCGTCCATAAGCGTCATCATCCAGGTGCCCGCAACAAGAAGTATAAGTGCTATTATTATGAGCTTAGGCACAAAGGTGAGCGTTTGCTCGTGGATCTGTGTAGCCGCCTGAAATATAGCAACTATCAAGCCTATTACTATTGATGCGATAAGCAGCGGCCCTGCGATCTTGAGCACTACTGTAAACGCCTGTGAAAATATCGTCAGCAGATCGCCCGTTGTCAAGCGCCGCACACTCCTTCCCGTTTAGATGTAAGAGGATAGAGGCAAGGCTCACCCCACCCCTAAAAACCGTAAATCGCTAATGGAAGCCCACGATAAGGCTCTGGATAAGCAGGCTCCAGCCGTCCACCAGCACGAAAAGCATCAGCTTGAACGGCAGCGCTATCGTCGCCGGCGGGAGCATTACCATACCCATTGACATAAGCGTCGATGAAACGATTATGTCTATTATAAGAAACGGTATATACAGCAAAAAGCCTATCAGGAACGCCCTCTTGATCTCGCTTGTGATAAACGAGGGGATAACTACCACCAAGGGCAGCTCCGTCAAGTCCTCAGCTATCGCCTCGTGGTCGATAGCTGCTATATCCTTATCCTCAGCCAGGGATATAAACATATCAAGGTCATCATTATACACCTGCTTGAGCATAAATTCCTTAAGCGGCCTGCCTGCTGCAGAAATCGCATCACGCTCACCTATCTCGCCGCTTACATAGCGGTCATACGCCTGCTCCTTGATCTGCGTAAAGGTCGGGAACATTATGAATATAGTCAAGAAAAGCGCCAGCCCTATCAGCACCTGGTTAGGCGGTGAGGACTGCGTACCTATCGCCGACCTTAGGAATGAAAGCGATATTATTATCCTCGTAAACGAGGTCATAACAAGCAGCAGCGACGGTATCAGCGCCAGTATCGCCAGCAAAAACAGCAGGTCTAAGGCACTTGATGACCCTGACGCATCGCCCGTATCGAGCGTTACATCAACAGTTGCCGCCTTTGCTCTCACTACGCAAAGGCTTATACACATGAGACTTCCGAGCAGCCCGAGCGCAAGGCGTACAAAATGCTTTTTTATCGCTTTGCCCTTACTCATCGCCATTACCGCTTTCCTCCGAGCTTTGTGAATTTTCCTTTTTGGTATAGTCGGAAAGGTCAGGCTCCTTGCCGAGCTTTTTGTTTATATTATACTTTAGCGCATCTGCAAAGCTTATGCTGCTTCCCTTTTGCAGTTCATTCGCTTCCTCGCTGTAGGGGGTGAGCAGGTCATCCTCCTTAAGCTCGCTCAAAAGGTTTATCCTATCGGGTGTTATGCCCACAAGAAATATCCTTTCGCCCGCCCTTGCTATAGCTATCGTCATATCTCTTCCGACAGACACGCTCTCTAAGATCTTCAGATTCTTGCCGCCCCTGCCGTTAAGCATATAGCGCTTGCCGATAAGCTTTGTAGAGATATATGCCAGATACAGTATCCCCGCAAAGAGGATAAGCCCGAATATAAGCGAAAAGACGCTCTTTACTATGTCCAAGCAAATTCCTCCGTTAAGAGCCGAGATTATTCTTTGAATTTACAAGCTCTGTTATTCTTACGCCGAAGTTATCATCTATCACGATAACATCGCCCCTTGCGATAAGCTGGCCGTTTACCGTTATATCAACGGGTGCGCCCGCCTGCTTGTCGATAGGTATTATCGTGCCCTGCGAGAAGTTCATTATCTCCTTCATCTTCTTTTTGGTCTTGCCTATCTCAACGCACACATTCATAGGCACTTCCATAAGAAGATCCATATTACCGGGCATTCCCACGCCCTCATCATCGCCGCTTACATCAAACCTTGGGAATGACGAGGGCGAGATATTAAGTGCGGGTGCATTATTCTGCATCTGCGCTGCGGGCTGCCTTGCTGCTGCCTGCTTTACTGCCTGCTTATTAACAGCCGCCCCTGCACTCTGCATATTCTGCGAGGCAGTGATCTGCTGCTGGGAGGTGTCGTCATTTGCCATTTCGTAATATTTGCTCAGGTTATTCACCGTCATATCATCAAAGGTAAATGCCGCCTTGCCCTTCAAGATCGTGCCGACCTCGTACTTGACAGACACCGTCGCACTCTCGCTGATATCCTTCCCGCCGAAGGCGTTTGCAACTACATTATTGCCCTCAAACTGCATTATTGCCGAGATCGAGGCATTAGCGTCCACCCCGAAGAACTCACCGAGCTTTGAGGAGAGCTTATTTGACACCTGGCTCATGATCTCCTTGATCATACCGAGACCCATCTCGTCAAACTCTATCTCATCGCTGTCGGAATTCATCAAAAGCCTGAGTATAACGGCGAGGTCGATCTCCCTGAACACTGCCACAGCCTTACCGCTGATATCGCCCACAAAAACTATATTGAAATACATCGCAGGCATAACGCCCGAATAATCCGTATCCTTTATAGTGTGTATCACAGCGGGCTGGGGCTGTGCGTTTATATCTGCGCCCAGTATAGGTGAAAGCGCATCGAGTGCCACCCCGACCGCATCGGAAAGCACCTCTGATATTTTATCGAATTTAGATCTGTCAAGACTCATCTATTATTATCTCCTCACTCGTTGTTACTCTCATATATACTTTCCGTGATCTTTACGGCCTTTTTGATATTTGTCTGACCGAGCTTTGCCTTGAACCAAGGCACGTGGTCGACCTCTATCGTAATATCATCGGTAAGCTTTTTATCAAGGGGGATTATATCCCCGACCTTAAGGCTCATGACCTCCTGCATATCAAGTGTCAGCTCGGCGAATACCGCCTTGAGCTCGATACTCGATTCGCTCAAGGTATCTATTATCTGATCACGCCGCCTCTGGTCACGCTCAGCATCTATAGGCTCGAAGTTCTGCGTATCGACCTTCTGCCCGTGGAGCTTTTCCATAAGATCCTCCAAAAACTGCGCCGAATAAGCTATACTTATCGTAGACACCGAGTATTTGACCGACACATCAAATCTCATGACGAGCCTTACATCGCTCTCGCTCCTGACATCTATGAGCTTGGGGTTGGTCTCGCTTTTTTCATAGCTTATCTCGGTAGTCACGAGCGAGCTCCACGCTGCCGAGAGCATATCGCAAAAGCGGGTTATCAGGTTTTTCATTATCGCAAGCTCGATATCGGTATGCTGCCGCTCCATTTCAAGCGTCTTGCCCGAGCCGCCCTGCAATATATCGATAAGCAGGTAGGAAAGCGAGGGCGGAACGTGGAACATCACCCTCGGGTCACGAAACTCGGTATCTATTACCGTAAAGCCCAAAAGCCCTATCATAGTATATTTAGGCAGGCTGTCAAGGTAGGTCGTCGTTCTTATCTCCTCTATTCGGGGGTTATAGACCGAGCAGTTCTCCCTTGTCATCGCCGTGAGCCCCGAGCTTAGGTGCTTTAAAAAGGCATCTGTGATACGGTTGAGCGCCTTTACGTCCTCCTTAGTGAACTTTTTAGGCACCCTGAAATCGTAAAGCACAGCCTTTTTTGCAGTAAGGTCGGCAGGCTTTATATTCTGCTCTTTTGTTTCGGGATTGCTCATAGTTTTCTTCCTTTTATCTAAATGTTTATGGGCGAGGCCGCCGCTGCTGTCCTTTTTCTATTACTCATCTGCGCCCTTTTCATCGCTTGCCTCATTAGCATCGCCCGTTATTGCATCTGCAACAGCGCTGCCCTCTAAGATCTTATCGTAGTCATAGTCCATACCGATAAGGCTCTTGAGCAGGTCGTTTTTGATAAGCGGCGAATTTACGCCGATGATCGAGATCTCAACACGCCTGTTTTTCATTCTGCCGTCTTCGTTGCTGTTATCGGCAACGGGGTAGAGGTTTGCAAGCCCCAGCGGGAAGAGCTTCTTAGGCTCGATATTATAATTTGTTTCAAGGTAGTTTGCTATAGTACTTGCACGCTCCGAGGAGAGTATTCTCGAATCGACCTCCGAGCTGTCGTAGGTAGCCGTATGCCCCTTGATTATAACAACAGCGAGCTTATCCTCGATCTCGGAGAGCTTCTCGCCGAAGAAGTCAAGGAAGTCATAGCTTGATTCCCTGAGCACCGCAGTATCGGGCTCAAACGAGATCATATCCTGGAATTTCAGGTAGATATTCTCCTTATTGGTACCGTTTGAGGTATCGCCGTCGTCCTCACCCTGCTCGGCGACCTCTGCCGAGGAGGCCTCCTGCTCATCGAGGTACTCGACAAGTGCTGTATAAAATTCATCAAACTCGGTAAGGCCCTGCCCCTCGGGCTCGTCTTCGCCTGTGTTCTGTGCAGGCTTATCGCCGTCGCCGTCAACTACGAGGACTATCTGGTCTACCTTAGTTTTACCGTTTTTATTAAATGCCTTTACTATCTCTGCCCATTTTGACTCCTCGATCGAGGACATAGAGTAGAGAACAATAAAGAATGTAAGCAGCAGCGTGACCATATCGCCGTACGTATCCATCCAGCTGCCGCCGCTTTCCTCGCCGCCGCCCTTTTTTCTCGCCAACTGCCTCACACTCCCTTCTTGGTGCACAATGCACAATGCACAATGCACAATTGAGTATTGGCTTATAATGCACACACTATCTCAATTGTTATTATGTATTGTAAAAAGTGCTTATAATTTTATTGTCATATATATTTAATGATCGTATTTCAAGGCGCTTAACAAGCCTTTGTACAATAATTGTGCATTGTTAAATTCTCCCGTCATCATTGAACTTGCCTGCGTCGCCCTTGCCGCCCTTCTTAGCCTTTTGGTTAGCGGGGAGGAGCTTTACAAGCTTATCCTGGATAAAGTTCGGGTTATCACCTGCCAAAATGCCCTGAACGCCTACAACTATTATTGACTTGCACAGCATTTCGGATTCATGCCTCATCTTAAGCTTATTGGCAATAGGCTTGAAAATAAAGCTTGAAAGGAACGAGCCGTAGAATGTAGTGATAAGCGCTACCGCCATATTGCCCGCAAGTGCGTCCGAATCCGACAGGTTTCCGAGAAGGTTTATAAGACCGATAAGGGTACCGATCATACCGAATGAAGGCGCATAGTCCGACCCCTTTAGGTAGAAGCCCTGACACTGCGAGTGCCTCTCCTCCATATAGTCGAGCTCGTTATCCATCATTTCCTGCACCTTCTGCGGGTCTACCGAGTCGCAGACCATCATAAGGGCGTTTTTCATAAACTTATCCTCAATGCCCTTTACCTTTTCTTCAAGTGCGAGAACACCGTTTATTCTTGCCTCCTTAGCAAAGTCTATGATCTGCTCGATGATCTCATTGGGGTTCTTGTTCTTATCCTTGAACATCATAGCCAGATGCTTAGGTATTTTCTTGAACATCGCCATCGGGTAGGAAACGAACAGTGCACAGAATGTTCCTCCGACAACTATCGCTATAGACGGTACGTCAATAAACGATTTGATCGACGACATAGTTATCATATAGCCGCCTGTTTCGGGGTCAGTTCCCAGAACGATACTGAATACGATCAGACCCATTCCGAGTACCCAGCCTATGATCGACGATATATCCATAATAAAGTCTAATGCCCCTTTCGGTTTTATTTACCGGGGGCTATCCCCCTTTCATATTCAGCGCTTTGCCTTTTGTGATACGTTTGCGCCGTAATATACGTTACTTATACATTGCTGCCGCTGCTCGATGATCTTATCGATTATCTCGCTTAAGCTTTCCGCCACGATGTATATTTTGCCGTTTGTCAGCTTTATCGTGGTGTCGGGGCATTCCTCAATGGTCTCTATAAGGTCGTCATTCAGTGCAAATTGCGTGTCATTGTGCCTTGTCAGAACTATCATTTTCATACCCTCCTTATTATGTTTATTACCCCACAAGGGGCGGCACTAAGCCGCCCACAGGGGAAAATATCAATTATCTCTTAAGGTTTATAAGCTCCTCAAGCATAGTATCGGAAACGGTGATAAGCCTTGAGCAAGCCTGGAAGCCTCTCTGAGTTACGATCATATCCGAAAACTCCTGCGAGAGGTCAACGTTTGAGGTCTCAAGCGTTCCGCCTGCAATCGGGCCCGAGCCGTCCTCACCTGCTATACAGAGGTGGGGCTCACCCGAGTTGACTGTTTTCTGGAAGTATGTAGAGCCTATCTGCGAAAGGCCTGCGGGGTTATCAAAGGTAGCAAGGTCTATTCTTCCGAGCTCCAGAGTACCGAGTGTCGGGTGTGTGCCGTAGAGCACGCCGTTATAGCCGATAGCAACGCCCGTGAGGTCTGCAAAGCTCTGAGCGCCGCCCTCCGTGCCGCCCTTAAGTGCGAACGATGTAGCGCCGAGGCCCAGGTTCATAGCGGGTGCCGAGGGAACGGAAGCGTCCTCTGCGGTATAGGTGCCTGTATAGCTCTTTACGTTATTCCAGTTCGGGAAGGTAAGAACGAAATTGTCATCGTCCGTATCGCTCTTAAGCACTACCGAGCCTGTTGTTTCCATTTGCGCCTTTGTGACTGTTGCGCTGTATTTGCCGCCGCCTGCGGTGATAGTGCAGGTGCCTGCGTCCTCATCTACAGAAATATTGAAATCCATAGGCTGATCGTAGCTGAACTGATCGCCGACGCTCTTTACCGAGAAGGCTCTTGCCAAGTCCTTCGGGAGATTAACAGTACCCGAGCTTACGCCGAAGTTAGAATTAACTATCTGCTCGCCCGTGAGCGGCTGTGCAAAGGCGGCTGCCGAGTCGATATCGACTCTGAAATTGCCGCCGGGGTGCTGCACGCCGTCATTTGCAGCTGTGATAGCGTCGTTTATAGCGTTCTCAAGGTCTGTGATGCTCTCAAAGGTCTCGTTTGAGTTAAGTGTAACTGTGATAGCGTTTGAGGAAACTACAGCCTCAGCCTTCTGCCCGATAGGTAGGTTTGAGCTGGTGACAAAGTTGAAGGAAAGGTTTCCGCTTGCGTTTTCAGCGCTGGAGCTCACCTTTATGTTTATGCCGTTAATAACATCGCTTGCCGATGCTACGTTAGGCGCCTCGTAAGGGAGGGATATCCTTATCCTCTGCGAGGAAGCGCCCTGGTTCATATTATTGCTCGAAACGCCGAGCACGAAATTACCGTTGATATCTACAAGGTTGCCCTCAGCGTCAACATCGAGCATACCTGCCTTAGTATAGAAAATATTGCCGTCGCCGTCCATTACCTGGAAATAGCCGTCGCCCGTGATAGCGGCGTCGAGTGCAAGACCCGTTGTCGCCATAACAGATGTTGACTGGTTAACATCTGTCGAGCCAATCTTAGCGCCATAGCCTATCTGAACAGCGTTAGTACCGCCCTTTGAAGCCGTAGCCTCTGTAGCCGCACGGGAGGTCTGGTAGTAAACGTCCCTGAATGTAACACGGCTCGCCTTAAAGCCGTAGGTCGATACGTTTGATATATTATTACCTATAACGTCCATTTTGGTCTGCTGTGTTGTCATACCTGCAACGCCTGAATATAAACTTCTTATCATAAAATTATCCTCCGTTCATTATAATTTGTGAAACGGTAAGGTGAAGGGGCTTCCGTCGTTCCGCCCCCTCAAAAGACACCCTTTCAAGGTCCTGCCCTTATACTATTACCGTTCCCTCGATGTTGGTAAAGCAATTGCCCACAAGCTCTTCATTTGAGACCGTGGTTATCACTGTGTTGTTTTTAACGCTTACTATATACGCCGACTGGTCGACAAGTATAAGCGTATCGTCAAGCCCCTTCTCCCTTGCTATCTCAACGCCTGCATTGAGCCGCTCCATATTATCGTCAGAAACGTTTATGTTGCGCTCAACGACCCTGTTGACTGCGTGCTTTGAGAAATTGAGCCCGCTCGATGAAAGCTGACTTTTCAGCACCTGGTCAAAATTCGCCGTGGCTATACTGTCATTTACGCTCGCCGTGCTTGTCTGCGGTATCCCCGTTGTGATCGGCGCTGTGAGCCTTAGCATATTTATATCCATATATTCAAGACTCCTTTCTCCTTTGATGGATAGTCACCGCTCTTGCCCTTTTAAGCGTATTTTAAGTGTTCTGTGTGTCTGCTGCCGCCTCTGTATTTATCTCCTGTGCCTTTTCCTCGGCGTGTGCAGCCGTGTCGGAAACGCTCTTGATGTCTGCAAGTGCAAATTCCTTGCCGTTTACCGTGAACTTATAATCATCGCCCACCAGCGAAACGCTCGTTACCTTGCCGGTAGTAGTTTCGACCTCGCCGCCTATATTATAAACGGAAGCCGTTACCTCCTTACCGAGATAGCTCATAGCAAAGCTCTGCTTTGAGAAAGATGCAAGCTCCTGCATAGCGCTCATTGACGAGAACTGTGCAAGCTGCGAGAGATACTGCGTATCGTCAACGGGGTTCATAAAGTCCTGATTGGTAAGCTGCGTTACCATAAGATTCAGAAAATCCTGAACGTTGACATTCGACTGATCCTCATTTGAGAACTTGACATTGTTGTAAAGCCTTTCCGAGCTTGTTGTCTTTGCCGTGCCGTTTAAAAGGTCTGTGTAATTTCTTGAGCCTGTATAGCCCGAATTTACGCCGTCGATAGCCATAGTCTTATCCTCCTTTTCCTAAATAGTTCGGTTCAAAATGTCCCGGCTCCTATAGCCTGTTGTTTTTGCCTCACGCTCGTCCTCGCCCGCTTCGGAGTAGCGTACACCTGCCCTCTGACGGTTGCCGCTGTATGCGTCGCCCGCACTGCCGCCGAAGCCGCCCGTAAAGTCGTCAAACGTAAAGCCCGAAGCACTTTCTGCGTTGCTTGCAGATGTTACCACCGCAGGGTTGATCTTTGCCTCATACTCGCTCATGCCGTTTTGGAGCTGCATAAGCTTTGCGTTGATCATCTGCGCTGTTTTTTCATTGGTCGCCAAAATGTCAAATACCAAGCCTGCGCTCGATTTTTCCATTCTGATGATAACCTCGCCCAAGCCCTCGGGGTGAAGCCTTGCTGTGTAAAGCTGCCGCTCCTCGGTTATAGCCCTTGACAAAAGATCCAGCGTCTGGTTGAAGACCGCCCTTTCCTCGGGTGTACCCTCGGTCATGACCTCTCTTAGCTCTGCGCCCCTTGAATAATCGACAAAGCCCATAGCCTGCGCCGCTGTATCTTCGGGTGCATTTTGCACATCTGCCGCCTGCTCTGTCTTTGCTGCCTGTGTGGGGGGCTTGCTTTGAGCCCGTGCTGTTGCTTGACCGCCTTGGATCTGCCCTGTGTTATCGGCACTCTCCTCTGTGAAGCCTTCCTTCAAGCTGACGGGTGCGTCATCTGCGATCTTAGCCCCTTCAGTCGGTGCTTCGCCGTTTTCAAGGCTCGCCTTTGCGCTCATTACTGCCTTTGAAAGGTTCAGCTGCTCGCTCAGGACGTTGACCGTTTGGTCTACCTCGTTTACCTCGCTCGTGACTGTTATGCCCGAGATCGTGCGAAGTGCCCTTGCAAGCTCGTCTGCGTCCTGCACGCTCGAAAGCACCTCAAACAGGCTGTCAAGCGCCTTTGATGAGCCCATAACGTTCAGCAGGTCGTCAAAATACCCGTCTGAGATCTCGTCGATCATCTCGCCGCCCGTCTGCAAAACTGCGGTGTTGTCAAGCACAGCGCTGTAAAGGCTGCCCTGCACCATAGCCATAGGGTCGTCTGCATTCAGCAGGCTGTTCACCGAGCTGTCGGTCGTATACATAGACATAAGATCCATAAGGATATCCGCATTAAGGTTCTCGGCGCCGTACTCGCTCAAGATCTCATCAAGCGTATCAAGCGTAGCTTCATCGGTATGTGCGCTTACCTGTGCCTTTTCCGCCTTAGCCGCCTTTGAGGTCTGCTTTGTACCCTCTGCCTTAGCCGTTTTCTGCGTTCCTGCTGCTTGCTTTGCCGTCAGCCTGTTCATAATGTCAAGAAAATCGACATTCTGAACGTTCTTGTCATCGACCCTTGACTTAGGCTTTGCGTGGCTCACCTTAGCTGCATCACCTGTCGCAACAACATTTACGTTACTACTATCCATCTATCCACCTCCTTTTTCAATGCATAATGCTGGGTTGATGTATCGGCACTGCCGATGTTTATTATTAGCGTACTTTCGTCCGCTGATAACCATATTATTGAGGGCTTCCCCCGCCCACGCAGCAGGCAAGTGTCACAAGCCCCTTCGGGGATCAGCCGCTTCGGTGCTCTCTGGTATACTGCTGCGCTACGAATTCGGAGATCACGAGATCCTGCTCCTTTGCAAGCTCCTTATTATACTCCTCACGCTTTTTTGCCTCGAGGTTATCATAGCCCGAAACGTCCTGCTTTAATGAGGATACCCTTTCCTGCTGCCTGTCTATCGACACCTGCAGGAAGTCGAGCCTGTCGCCGAGCTGGCGCTGCTCCTCCCTCATTCCGTTTTTCTGTGCCTCATAGAGCCTTATCTTCGTGACATTGAGCCCCGAGCGCATCTCCTCGTGCATCTCGTTATTTACCCGCTCAAATTCCTCATCTAGCTCTTCGATGCGGTCGGTGATGTTGTTTTTCTCCATCATCAGCCCTACCAGCACATTTTTCTCTCTGTCCAGCAGGATATTCTTATAGTCCCTTATCCTGCCGAGGGAAAACTCAAATTTCTTCATTTACATCATCTTCTTTAGCCCTTGACAATTTTCTTCATTTCGGCAACCGTCTGCTCGAAGGTGAACTTTTCATCTACCTTCTGCATCAAAAAGCCGTTTATAGCATCTATCTTCTTTATCGCCGTATCAAGCGCCGGGTTTGAGCCCGTTTTATATGCGCCTATCGAGATAAGGTCGGTGTTGTCGTTATAGATGCTCATCATATTTCTGATCTGCCCCGCACATTCCTTTTGCTCGGGCGTTGCTATCGAGCTCATAAGTCTCGAAAGGCTCGCCAGAACATCTATCGCAGGGTAGTGGTTGGTCATCGCTATCTTACGGGAGAGCATTATGTGCCCGTCTATGATACCTCTTACCGTATCGGCAACAGGCTCGTTGGTGTCATCGCCCTCTACAAGGACGGTGTATATACCCGTGATAGAGCCGTTTTCAAAATTCCCGCACCGCTCCAAAAGCTTCGGCAGCGACGCATAAATCGAAGGCGGGTAGCCTCTTGCAACAGGCGGCTCGCCCGTTGACAGCCCTATCTCACGCTGCGCCATACAAAAACGTGTCAGCGAGTCCATCATCAGCAGCACGTCTCTGCCCTGCTTCTGGAAAAACTCAGCGATCGCAGTTGCTGTCATAGCGCATTTATTTCTTAGCATAGCAGAGTTATCCGAGGTCGCCACAACTACTACCGAGCGCTTTAGCCCCTCGGGGCCCAGGTCCTTTTTAAGGAACTCCATAAGCTCTCTTCCACGCTCGCCGACCAAGGCAAGCACGTTAACGTCCGCCGTGACGTTTCTTGCGATCATACCCATAAGCGTCGATTTGCCGACGCCGGAGCCTGCGAATATACCTATTCTCTGCCCCTTGCCGAGGGTTATCATGCCGTCAATCGCCTTAACGCCCAGGGTTATCGGCTCCCTGATCTCGGGGCGGCGCATAGGGTTTGCGACCTTGCCGCTTATGGGGAACATTACCCCCTCCTCGATCTCGCCGAGCCCGTCAATAGGCCTGCCCAGCGCATCGACAGTTCTGCCGATGAGCGAATCACCCATTTTCACTCTAAGCTTTTTGCCGGTATTATAGACCATATTACCATAGCCGATACCGTCAGTCTCATCATAGGGCATTATCTGCGTGATACCGTCCCGAAAGCCCACGACCTCGCTTAAAACGGGCGGCTTATTCGGTATCCTTATCTCGCAGACATCGCCGATACTGGCGATAAGCCCCGAGACCTCTATTATCATACCGACTATCTGCTCGACCTTGCCGAGTCTTGTATAGAAATTCATATGGCGCATCTCACGCCGCAGATTTATAAGCTTTTCAAATGAGCTTCCCGTCATCCTCATCTTCCTCGTCGTAGCTCTTAAGATACTCTCTTATATTATCAAACTGCACAGGCAGCGATGCGTCTATGACCTGCTCCTTGACCTCGAGCACCACGCTCCCGCCCTCGGGGAGGTTGGTCTTGAACTCGGCATTCTGCAAGCCCGCAGAGTGCCTGTCGGTCTTAAGCTTTTTGGCAAGCATCGAGAGGTTCTCGCTCATAGTAACGCTGATATAATCGGCGTCCTTAAAGCCCAAAAGCGCACGCTTGACAAGGTTCTCAAGGTAGAGGTCGTCACTTTCGACCTTTCTTTTAACAACGTCCTCCGCAACATCTACCGCAAAGAACTTTAGCTGCTCGGCATACTCATCGAACGCCTGCTGCTGGGCTGTCTTGATCTCATCGATCTGCCTTGACAGCTCCTTAAAGATCCGGTCGGTCTCCTCCGCCTTTATGCGCTTGCCTTCCTCGAAGCCGTCTATCTTAGCCTGCTCCTTTATCTGCTCGCCCTCGGCAGCCGCCTGCTGCAAGACCTCATCGGCCTCGCCCCTTGCCTTATCGACGATCTCCCTCGCCTCTTTGAGCGACGAATCTATCCTCGCCTTACATTCCTCTTCTATCCTTGCAGACTCTTCTCTGGCGTTTTTCAGCAGCTCATTATACCTTTCATCAAAGTACTCTCTTAGTGCCTTTTGCGTCTTTTCATCAAACTGCCCGATATCGACGCCCGCCTTTTCAACGCTTGCGTCCTTATTCTTAGCCTTCGGCCTTTTGACTATGACCGCATCGGGTATCTCTACCGCCTTGGTGCTTTCTGTTATATTTTCGGGGCTTATTACATTCAGCAGCAAATATACTCACCCTTTATGCTATGATCTCATCATCGCCGCCCTTGAAGAGCACGATATCGCCGCTCTCCTCAAGCCCACGGATAACATCTATGATCCTCTGCTGCGCCGCCTCAACGTCACGCATACGCAGGTTATGCAGATACTGCATATCCGACTGGATCATTTCCTTCTGCCTTGATGACATATTGTTGAAGATCCTCTCCTGCACCTCGGCAGATGCCGCCTTGAGCGAGACGGTAAGATCCTTCGTATCCGCCTCTCTGATAAATGCCTGTATCTCCATATCGTTGAGGTTTACGATATCGTTGAACACGAACATAAGCTTCTTGATCTTTCCGACGAGCTCGGGGTTTGTTACCTCCATACTCTCGAACACGGCCTTCTGCGAGGTCTTGTCGATCCTGTTCATGATCTCGGCGATATACTGAACGCCGCCGTGCTCCTGCCTGTTTGTCTCGCTGCCGTATGTGCCTGCGAGCTTAGACTTTAGCATTTTCTCGACAATGGCTGTTATCTCGGGGTTTGCCGTGTCCATATTCGATATGCGCTCGATTATCTCTATCTGCTTTTCGCGGGGGAATTCCGACAGTATCTTTGATGCCTTATCGCTCGAGGCGTGAGACAGCACCACCGCAATAGTCTGCGGGTGCTCGTGCTGAAGCGTCATCAGAAGGTTTCTGTTATCGACTTCGCTTATGAAGGAAAAGGGCGTACCCTCGACCTTTCTTGTAGCGCGCGCTATGAGATCCTCTGCCTTTTTCTCGCCGAAGGCCTTGTCAAGCACGCTTTTTGCATACCCCTCGCCGCCCTCGGTGATAGCCTTCTGCGCTATGCACATCTCGTAGAATTCGTTGATTATATCTTCCTTTTCCTCAGAGGTAAGGCTCTTTATCTGCGCTATCTCGGCAGAAAGCGTCTCGACCTCGTTTTCATGCAGATACTTTACCACCTCTGAGGCAGGCGAGGTGCCAAGTGCTATAAGCACTGCGGCGGCCTTGGTGCGGCTGTTCATGCTTGCAACAGAGCTAAGCCTGAAAACGGGCTTTTCCTCCGGTTTCTTTTCAAGCTTTTCGGCAGCCTCCTCGGGGGCTGCATTTTCCTTGCCCTTTGCACGGCTCGCCCTTTCTCTCTTAGGCGCCATTACTCCTCATCTCCTCCGGTACTGCCTTCCTCTTCCTCGCTTTGCTCGCTAAGCTCCTGCTCGTTGATCATCGAGCGAATGATAGCCGCCGTGAGCTCGGGGTTGGTAACTGCAAACTTCTTGACCTCCTCGGCCGTTTCCTTTTGCAGCTTATTATTTTCATTAGCCTGCTCGATAAGTGAGCGCCGCCTTGTATCCTCGAGCTCCTCCTCGAGTGCGCCGAGCTGCTCCTTATTCTTCTTATCCATTTCCTTTATCTTCTTCTTGCTGTTAGATGTTACGATAAGTATTATGATTATCGCAAGCAGCAGTATAGCGCCGAGTGTCACAAGCGCCCAGAAGAGCCAGTTCTTTGTGAGCGGGGTAGAGACTGTCTGGGTATCCTCCTCGTCATTCTCCTCGGTGCCCCGCCAGTCGAATATGCTTATCTTATTAAGGTCATATATTCTCGTAGCGTTCTTGACCAGTGCCGTGATCCTGTCTCTGTCGGCATCTGTAAGGGGGTTTTTGGTCTTTATCGTGATAGAAACGCTTGCGTCCTCGATAACGCCGGGCGCTTTTTCGGTCTGCGTAAGAACATAGCTTACGGCATTGTCGATCTCGTGCTCGTAATAGTCGGGGTCGTTTCTTATAGCCTCCTCGTCTTCGTTGGGGTACTGGGGAACGTCGGTATTATCCTCCTCACCGGTAACTCCGCCGGGGGCGTTGTCGCCGTCACGGTCGCCGGTATAGGTTATCTTTTCCCAATCAACGATGTTTCCTTCCTCCTCGAAGTACTTCTTCATCTCCTCGTTGATCTTATCATAGTTTACCGAGACCGCCGCCGCCGCAGCCACATTTCCGTAGCCGTAGGGGTTTGAAAGTATCTCGATAACGCCCTCCTCGATACGCTGGCGAACTATCCTCTCATAGTTTTCCCGAGAGCCCATCTCATACTCCTCGGCAGAGCCCGAGGTGCCGCCAAGCTCCTTACCCGTTCTGGTATCTATGACCGTAACGTCATCAGGGCTCATCTGCTGCGCCGAGTATGCTACAAGGTTCTTGACCGCCTGAACGTTTTGCGAGGTAAACTGCGTATTGCCCTTAAGCGTGAGCGTAACGCTCGCCTTTGCCTTATCGGTATTTTGCTGCCATGCGTAGTTAGAGCTCTCGGGGTAGGAGATAGTTACAACCGAGCTTTTAACGCCGTCGATACGGTTAAGTGTAGTCTGGAGCCTGTCCTGAAGCTCCATTATTATAAGCTTTTTCTTTTCAGAATCGGTCATCGTCATACTGAGGTTATCTATATATGTAGAGTACGAGGGCGCCGACTGGGGGTAGCCCTGTGCGGCAAGCTCGTAAACGAGCGTATCCCACTGCTCCTCCTTGACCATCAGCTGGCCGTCGCCGTTTATGATGACCTCGACATTTTCGTTTTGAAGGTACTGGTAGACCTCGGCGGTCTCCTCCGAGCTCATCTCGGGGAAAAGCGTCACATACCCGTTATTTCGGGAATTAAGGAATATAGTAAGACCTATAGCCGCCCCAACGATCAACACAGCACTTATTATCAGCAGCCGCCTTATCGCCTTTGACAGCCCGCCCCACCATTCCTTAAGGCGTGCGCCGATAGCCTTTAGCCTCTCATTCATAGAGCACTTTCTCTCCTAGCTTAGTTCTTATTAACAGGGCGCACCTTAAATGTTCATCTGCATTATTTCTCTGTAGGTGTTTACTGCCCTTGTGGTTATCTGTGTAGTCATCTGTATAGCTATCTGCGCCTTGGTAGCAGCAAGCATAACGCCGTTTAGGTCATCAGTCTTGCCGACCGCAAGGTCGTAGGAGGCCTTATTTGAAGCCTCTTCAAGCTCTCTTACATTATTTATAGCGCTCTCGAGCCGCTGCTCAAAGCTCTGCCCCGCATTATCGGTCTTTAAAAGCCTTGTTCCACGCTCTGCGAGCGGCTCTATAGCCTTCATCGGCTCAAGCGGCGTTATAAGCGGTATAGCCATTTATCACATCTCCTTAGTTATCAGCCTTTTCCGATCTCAAGCCCCTTAGCAGCCATAGCCTTTACGACTGACAGTGCCGTAAGGTTCGCTTCATATGCACGTGTCGCCTCGAGCAGGTCGATCTGCTCCTCGGCGTTATTTACATTGGGCATATAGATGTAGCCGTCCTCATCAGCGAGCGGGTTGTCGGGATCGTAAACGGGGTTTACGTCCTCACCGAGCTCGACTGTCTCGGTAACTCTTACGCCGCCGCCGTAGACCTGCATCACTCTTTCATCAAAGGTCATCGGCCTTGCCCTGAACACTACCTGCTTGCGCTGATAAGCGTCCTCCGGGGTCGAAGCGGCAACGTTCTGGTTTGCGATATTTTGCAGTATAACATCTGTCTTATACCTCTCGGCAGTAAGCGCCGAGCCTGTGATATTAAGCGAGTTCAAAAATGCCATTTCCTACCCCTCCTTATCTGAATGTAGCGTTTGTCATAACATACTGATAGTTGCTTATAGTCATATTCATCTTTTCGATTATATATGACTGCTGCAAATATGTAGAGTACAGCTCGAGCGACTCCTTATCCGCATCGACATTGTTGCCGTCTGTGGTAAAGTATGTATCCTCCGTCTGCAAGACCGAGGTCTCGAAGGCATAATTGCCGCCACGCTTTGCGCTCTCATACTCCCTATCTAAAAGGTCACGGAAGGAGACCTCCTGTGTCTTATAGTGCGGGGTATCTATATTTGCGAGATTGTTGGTTATTACCTGCTGCTTTACATTAAGCATATTCAGGCTCGACTCCATAGCTTTAAAATCAATAGAATCAAACAGCATAGCCCTCGTCCTCCTCGGATAAAATTATTTGTTAATTGTTTTAAATAACTCGTCATTCGATAGTTAGCTTATTATTTATATTATACCAAGTTAATTATACTACATAACCGTACAAAAATCAAGTCACTTACAGAAATTTATTTAAAATAATGCAAAAAATTCCCTCTTTTTCGGCAAGCTGCACAAAGGGAAAAGTAAAATTTTGTTATGTTTTTATGCCCGCAAAAAAGCGCCCTGCAAAGCAGAGCGCATAGGTCAACCTCTTAAAAACCTCTTATACAAAACCTTTGTCAATGCCGAGGGCATTACGAACATAAACAGCTGGAACAAGCAGGGTACGATAAAGTCGCCAAGGCTTGAGAAGCCCCTTCTGAAATTGCCAAAGCGCACCTTAATAAACGCCTTGGTATTCGCCCAGTTGGAGCGGCGCTTGTAGTTGCCCTCATTGACCCTGTAGCGCACGAGCGCCTTTGGGATATTCCTGCCTATAGCCCCCGCCATAAGCATTTTTACAACGAACTCATAATCCTCACACCTTGCGATATCGCTATAGCCGCCGACACGCAGAGCAAGGCTCTTTTTATAGCAGAGTGTCTGGTTATTGAAGGGGTTGCGGCGGCGGGCGTATTTGCGGATCTCTTCGTTTGAAACGGGGGTCTTTTTGAAAGCGATATGCTCGCCCGTGTCGCTGTCAAACTCATCTATATAAGCCCCCGCCATATCAAGCTCGGGGTGCAGCGCAAAAAGCCGCATCATCTGCTCGCAGCGTGTCCTGTCGGCGATATCGTCAGAATCCATCTTGACCATGATCTCGTTCCTGCACGCCTTTAAGCCCTTATTGGCGCAAAGCCCCGTGCCGCACTTTTCGCTTCTGACAACATTTATATAGGGATGCTTTTTCTGAGCCTGCTCAAGCGTTTTATCAAGCTCCTCGGTCAGCTCGCCGTCGCAGACTATAACAAAGTCATCAGTCGGCAGCGTCTGGGAGGTTATGCTCTCGATACTTTTTTCAAAAAACTCAGCCCTTTCACCTGCGTAAACGGACATAAGCACGCTGTATTTGGGAAGCCTAAGCCCCTTTTTTGTTTCACTCATTATCCGCCACGCCCCTTTCTACTGCTCAAGCTTTTTCTTTTTCTTCTTTTCCTCTATTTCCTTTGCCTTCTTGTCAAGCTCTTTTTGCTTTTTCTTTTTGGCGGCCTTTTCCTTTGCCTTTCTCTCCTCGATAGTGGTCATATACTCATCGGCTATCGCCTCGATCTCGCCGCTCATAACGACCTCGCCCTTATTTAGCCAGAGTGCGTGGTCGCACATATTCTTGCAGGTATCCATATTATGCGAGACGAAAAGCAGCGTCGTTCCGTCAGCCAGCATCTCGTTCATTTTGTTCATACACTTTTTTCTGAAAAGCACGTCACCTACCGAGAGCACCTCGTCAACTATAAGTATATCGGGCTTTACCATTGTAGCAACAGAGAAGCCCAGTCGGGATTTCATACCCGAGGAAAAGTTCTTGACAGGTGTATCAAGAAAATCCTCAAGCTCTGAAAACTCAACGATCTCGTCAAAGCGCTCCTCGACGAATTTTTTGGAATAGCCCAGGATACAGCCGTTTAGGTAAATATTCTCCCTAGCCGTCAGCTTAGGGTCGATACCCGCCCCAAGCTCGATAAGCGATGCGACCGAGCCGTTTACCGTAACGCTGCCCTTATAGGGCTTAAGTATACGGCTTATGACCTTTAGCAGGGTACTCTTGCCGCTGCCGTTAGTGCCGATTATAGCCCACGCCTCGCCGGGCTTGATCTTAAGGCTCACATTCTGCAGGGCAAGAAACTCCTTGAACATAAGCTCATGCTTGACGAGCTTTACAAAATATTCCTTAAGGTTATCAATATTCTCCGACGCCTTATTAAAGCGCACGGTAACGTTATCTACATCAACTATATATTCACTCATACCGATTTTCCTTTTTAAATATACAGAATAAACTTATCCTGCGACTTACGGAAGGCGAAAACGCCTATAAAGAACATCAAAAACGCATACCCAAAGCCGAGCGCAAAATCCGTCGGGTGAACATACGCCCACGATTCAAGACCCTTTCGGCAGACAGGCGCCCACACAAAAGCCCTAAACTGCTTGATATAGATATATGCGGGGTTAAAATACTCAATAAGCTTTGCAAGATAGAGCGCATAGGGCGTGCCGCCCGCCTTGAGCTGCTTTGCGCCCTTATCGTAGAACGAGCCCATATTATAGAATATCGCCGAGCAGTAGATCCACATAGTAGTAACGGCGTGGTAGATATACTTTATATCTCTAAAGAACACATTGAGCGCCGCTAGCAGGAAGCCTAAGCCCATAGCGAAGATATACGCTTCTATTATAACGATAACTATACCGAAATTCCAGAAGGAAAAGAGCGCCCTATGGTATTTGAAGGAATACACCACTATCAGTATAACGAGTGCCCCGAGCGAGAACACGAAATCGACCATTGAAGCCGTGATCTTAGACATCGGGAACATAAACTTTGAAACATAGGTCTTTTTGAGGAGCGAGGCGTTATCGGTGATAGAGCCGAGCGCCTTATCGGTAGCCGTCTTGATAAACTCAAAGACAGTACGCCCGCACATAAGGTATATCGGGAAAAGCTCTGTCTTTTTGGTAAAGAGCATAGTAAAAACTATCGACATGATTATCATTATGAGCAGGGGGTTTAGCACACTCCACACATAGCCCAGAAAGCTTCGGCGGTATTTTAGCTTTATATCCCTTGCAACGAGCTGATAGAGCAGGTCTTTATAGTTTAAAAGCTCTAAGAACGAGCCCTCCTTGAATTTACTTTTTTTCTGTTCTGCCGTCAAAACCAGTCAGTCCTTTATCATAAAATATTTGACAATTATTCATTGTTAATTTTAGCACAAAGGCAAATAGGTGTCAAGATTTTTGCCCCCATAATCGCCGCTTTGACCGAAAACCGAAAGGTTTTACGCAAAGTTTAAGGCGTTTTTAATAAACGCCGCCCGTTTTTGCGAGTGAGATGCGAAAAAAATTGGAATTTATACGTTTGCAGAGGATGCGCTGCGAAGGGGGTACGGGGGGCGACCGCAAAGCCCCCCCGATAAGCCGCCGGAGCGATGAACCAAGTCTTAGCTCTGCGCTATGGGGGCGTTTTCCCCCACCCCCAACCCCCTCCCCAAAGGGGAGGGGGCTAAAAAGAGTGCCCCACAAATTCCAATTTATCTCTTGACAGCGTGAAAAATAAATACTATAATATTATTAACACTCTAACTTCGGAAGGGAAGCGTTGAAAATGACTGTAAACGAAGCCATGCAAAGGATAAATGAGCTCAAAAAGCAAAAGGATATTTGCATTTTAGCCCACAGCTACGAGTCAAGAGATATAATCGAGGTCGCAGACTTTACGGGCGATTCCTACAAGCTGAGCGTTGATGCTGCTAAGGTGACAAATAAGAATATCGTTTTTGCGGGCGTTCACTTTATGGCGCAGACAGCGAAAATGCTCTCGCCCGATAAGAGCGTTTATATGCCAAACACCGCCGCAGGCTGCGAAATGGCGGAGCAGATGGATACCGACACGCTCGCCGCTATGAAAAAGGCCGAGCCCGACAGGCTCGTGGTAGCCTACATAAACACCACAGCCGAGCTGAAAACGCTTTGTGACGTATGCGTTACCTCATCGAGCGCAGAAAAGATCGTAAGCTCGCTTGATGAGAAAAAGATCCTCTTTATACCCGACTGTAACCTCGGCGCTTTCGTGCAGAAGGCTTGCCCCGATAAGGATATAAAGCTTTTCAACGGCGGCTGCCCCGCTCATCAGCGTGCTACAAGAGATGACGCATTGGCAGCAAAGGCAAAGCACCCGAATGCACTGCTGCTCGTTCACCCCGAGTGCAGGCCTGCTGTGACAGAGCTTGCCGACTATGTAGGCTCGACAAGCGGTATCATGAGCTTTGCCAAAAACAGCGATAACAAGGAATTTATCATCGGCACAGAGCTTTCTATTGCCGAGCACCTTGAATTTGAGTGCCCCGACAAGAAATTCTACCTGCTGACCAAAAACCTGATTTGCCCGAATATGCGTATGACGACCCTTATGGACGTGCTGCACATCTGCGAGGACATAGACACCCCCGAGGCTGCCGACCGTGAGATCGTGATGAGCGACGAGCTTATCGCAAAAGCAAGGGTCTGCATCGACAAAATGATCACACTTGGCGGCTAAGCCTCCGTAAACGATATCGCCCCGCTTAGGCGGGGCTTTATAGTTATTTTTCGTTTAGTTAAAAAGTTTGCTTAAATGAACAAAAGCTATTACTTAAAACGTTTAATTATTATAATTCCCCGAAAACACGCACTTTTCGGGGAATTGTGTCGATTTACACAATATTTACAAAAAAGCCTAAGAATTTACTTTAAATTTTCCGTGTATGTGATATAATGATTATGTTGAATAAATACTTTTCATGAAGGGCGGTTCCAATAGGGACTGCTTTTTCTTTTATATACAAATTTTCAGGTCGGTCAGCTGTCAAGGCAGCACCGCACAGCCATAGCAAAGATCTCGCTGTCGCCGTCTTTTCTGTCGGAAAGATATGTAATGACCGTTTTGCTCTCGGGGCAGACTATGCATTTTTGCCCCCACTTGCCGCTTATATAATAGTACCCCTCGCCGACCCGGTAAAAATACCCGTAGCCGCCCTCCCGAGTACCGATCTGCCTGCTGACGGCACGGGTAAGGTAGCTGTCGCCCTCTGCGTTTTGCAAAAGGTATTCCCCGACCCTTGACAGCTCGGCGCTGCTAAGCTCCATACCGCTGGCACCGTAGAAATACCCCTCGGGCGTCTGCTTAAATACGGGGCGGGAAACGCCTATAGGCGAAAAAAGCTTATCGCA
The DNA here is from genome assembly GCA_017442845.1 of Ruminococcus sp. GTDB lineage: Bacteria > Bacillota > Clostridia > Oscillospirales > Ruminococcaceae > NK3A76. The sequence continues at coordinate 605 of JAFRYW010000166.1, read as the reverse complement.
GAGGATATCCTCAAGCGGCTCATCTGCGGCGTTTTGTGCTGCGACCCCCACAAGCAGCGCAGGGAAATTTGAATAGCAAAAGGCAGGCTCGCCCTCACAGTCGATATCTGCGCCAAGCGCCTGCTCTATCCAGCCGCTCTCCCCCTCGGGGCGGAAGGGGAAGCCTAAGACCGACATTGTAAGAAAGCGTGTAACGGGAAGTCTTTTAAAGGCTTCCCTTTTTTTATCGGGCACAAGCGCAAGCTGTGGGGCCGTAAGATAGCAAGCAAGCGGCCTTTCCACATCGAACCGCCCCTCTTTTTGAAGCAGCCCCACACCTATACTTAGTACAGATTTCGTTGCGGAATATACAGGTCTGCGGGTATCGGGGTCTATCGCCGCCGCTTGCCTGCCGTTTTGCATTACTGTAAGGGCATAGACGTTATTTGCCTTATCCGAAACGTAGTTTATAAGCTCTTGCATAGTTATACTCCCTTTCATTTTTCTTTACCGGCGGCTATTTTACTCTCGAGATGCTGCGATAAATTGGAATTTAGCGGAGCGAAGCTCCGCTGCGAAGGGGTTTGGGGGCGACCGCAAAGCCCCCAATAGCCGCCGCAAGGCGG
>JAFRYW010000165.1 GCA_017442845.1 Ruminococcus sp. | reverse complement strand
TACCCGTATCGCAGAAGTCATACGCATATTTGCCCCTTGTGAGCGACGGGCAGGAGGAGGGCTCTACCGCTATGAACCTATAATCTGCCTCGCCCCTTAGCTTTCTGCCCATAAACGGCGAGATAAGGCCGCCCAGGTTAGAGCCGCCGCCCGCACAGCCTATGATGATGTCGGGCTTTATGTCATACTTATCGCACGCTGCCATAGTCTCTAAGCCGATAACAGACTGGTGCAAAAGCACCTGCGAGAGCACCGAGCCTAAAACGTACCTGTACCCCTCGGTATTGACAGCCGTTTCGACCGCCTCGGATATAGCGCAGCCGAGCGAGCCTGTCGTGCCGGGGAATTTTTCAAGGATCTGCCTTCCCACCTTAGTCGTGTCGGAGGGCGAGGGGGTGACATTTGCGCCGTATGTCCTCATGACCTCACGCCTGAAGGGCTTCTGCTCGTAGGATACCTTTACCATATACACCTTGCAGTCAAGCCCGAAATAAGCACACGCCATAGACAGCGCCGTGCCCCACTGGCCTGCGCCCGTCTCGGTGGTAACGCCCTTTAAGCCCTGCTGCTTGGCGTAGTAGGCCTGTGCGATAGCGCTGTTGAGCTTATGGCTGCCCGAGGTATTGTTGCCCTCGAACTTATAGTAGATCTTTGCGGGGGTGTCAAGCGCCTTTTCAAGGAAGTACGCACGCACGAGCGGTGCGGGGCGGTACATCTTATAAAAGTCAAGTATCTCCTGCGGTATATCTATATACGCCGTGTCGTTGTCAAGCTCCTGTTTTGCAAGCTCGGTGCAGAATATGCAGCTCATCTCATCGAGTGTGACGGGCTGCTTTGTTGCGGGGTTCAAAAGCTGGGCGGGCTTTATCTTCATATCAGCCCTTACGTTATACCACTGCCTTGGCAGCTCCTCCTCGCTCAGATAGATCTTGTAGGGTATGTTCTTTTCCATTATATCCAGTCCTTTCGGCAAAAATATTCATATTTATTTTAGCACATTTTACTATCGGTGTCAATTATCAATGCACAATTCACAATGCACGTTTCAATGCACAATGCACAATGCACAATTCACAATGCACAATGCACAATTATTGTGTCGGCTTGCGCCGACGGATGCCCATTCGGGCAGCCGCCTGCGGCGGCAATTAGCAATTCACAATGTAAAAAGCTGCACGTACTAAATGTCTGATAATTGCCAATTGATAATTAGCGGCGCAGCCGCTTTTAAAATCCGTGGGCGAAGCCCACCACCTTCACCCAGCATTGTGCATTGTGCATTGTGAATTGTTACTGCTGCATTGGTATTGTTATCACCGAGACAGAGCCCTGCGGGGTGAGGCTTATATCAAGGCTGCCGCCGCATTGAAGCTTCAGGCGCTGCCTTACGTTTTCGATGCCGATGCTCTTGTGCTCCTTCTGCATGGCGGTAAGGCCTGCGCCGCTGCCGTTGTCAGATACGGTTATGACAATGCCGCCGTCCCGCTCCTCGGTCATTATCTTTACAAAGCCCGTGCCGTCACGGCGTGAGAGTGCGCCGTGCTTGACGGCGTTTTCGACTATCGGCTGAACGGTGAGCGGCGGAAGCTTGAAATCCCTGACCTTAAGCTCGTAGATCACGGTAAAGTCATCATCACGGCTCGCCTTCTCAAGATCGATATACTGCCTGATGTGCTCAAGCTCATCATCAAACTCTATAGGCTCGTCGGAGGATATGGAGTTGATGTTCGCCCTTAGGTAATCGCCGAAAACGTCGATACACTCCGCCGCCTTCATACTGTCGGTATAGCAAAGCGACTGTATCGCCGTGAGCACGTTGAAGATAAAATGCGGCTGTATCTGCACGACGAGCAGCTTTAGCCGCTGCCGCTCGAGCTCTAAGCGGTTTTCATAGATAGTCTCCTGCGCCTCGCTGTAGCCTATCGCCGAGAGGAAGAAGTAGTAGATAAGCAGCTCAAACGCCGTCACCTCCTCGGTGAGCCCCCTTGCAAAGCCCACGCCCTCGCCTATGGCGGTGATGACAGCCGCTGCCGTCATAAACAGCGCTATCGTGCCCTTTGAGCGGTAGCCGCTGCCCAGCATAAGCACAGAGTTTAGCCCCAGCATGAGCACATAGAAAACGAGCACGGCCGTAGGCAGCCAGCTAAGCGCCCCGCCGTGAAAGGTATGGTCGTCACCGAAATAGTAGATGAGCCTTGTATCGAACAGGTCGATAAGCACAAGCAGCGCATTTACAGCATACGGCACCGCCCAGAGAAGCTTTCGCTTCATCGGCACCACCAAATAAAGCTCAAGCATGGCTATCAGCGGGTAGAACCAATAGACAAGCGCTGTTTTAAGATACAAGACCCTTACGCTAAGCCCGTATATATCGCAGATATCCTCAAGCGCCTCGCAAAGTGTGAGCATAAATACTATGCCGATCATCGCACGGAAATATTTAAGCCCGCCGATCTCGGCACGGCGGTTTATATAAAAGATCAGCATCAGCCCCAAAAGCATGAGCAGGGTAACGTAATTATTACCGATATAATCTGCAAAGGTATATTTTTCTATTTTTATCGCCTCCGAAAAAAAGGTACAGCTATATTATAGCATAAACTCCTCCAAATTTGTGCAGCGGTACAAAAATTTTAATACAAAATCCTGCACAAATTTTCGCCCAAAATTTTATGCACAATATATAATGCACAATCCACAAAAGCAGGCGGGCTTTTTTATGCTAATATATGAAAGTGAAAATACACGCTTTACTTTTGCGGCGGGTATATGGTATAATTATAAAAATTTATACCCTTTTGCGTTTGGGCTGCTTTGATAAATTGGAATTTATATCAATGCACAATGAAGGTATCGCCTTCGGCGATGTTATGTCCATTCGGACTTTTAACTAAACGTATTCCCTAAAATAAGCGATTTCGCTGCCCTAACAAGCCCGAATGGGCATTATGTCGGCGCAGCCGACACCTCAATTGTGTATTGTGCATTGTGCATTGTGCATTGAAACGTGCATTGCAGCACTTATGCAAAAAATATATAAGCAGGAGGCGGGAATATATATGTCTATAGACCTAACAAAAATGCCGAAGCTCGGCTTCGGGCTGATGAGACTTCCGACAAACGGTGATGAGATCGACCTTGAGGCAGTGAGTAAAATGGTCGATGATTACATCGCTGCGGGGCTCAATTACTTTGACACCGCTTACGTGTACCACGGCGGCAACTCGGAGAGGGCGGCAAAGGAATGTATCGTCAAGCGCTACCCGAGAGACAGCTTTTACCTTGCAACAAAGCTGCCTGCGTGGAGCATAAAAACTGCCGATGACCGTGACAGGATCTTTAACGAGCAGTGCGAGCGTGCGGGGGTCGAGTATTTTGACTTTTACCTGCTGCACTCTGTCGAGGAGGGCGGCAATTACGACACCTACGAGAAATTTGACTGCTTTGAATGGGGCTTACAGAAAAAGCGTGAGGGCAAGATCCGCCACTTCGGCTTCTCCTTCCACGGAACGCCCGCCCTGCTCGAAAAGCTGCTTGACGACCACCCCGAGGTGGAATTTGTGCAGATACAGCTCAATTATCTGGACTGGGACAACCCCGTGATCTCATCGGGGCGGCTTTATGAGATCCTGAACGAGCGTGGCATACCGATCATCGTAATGGAGCCCGTCAAGGGCGGAACGCTCGCCTCGCCCCCGCCGGAGGCACTCGGAAAATTTGAGGCTGCAAGAAAGGGCGCATCTGCCGCTTCGTGGGCGCTCAGGTTCGTAGCATCGCTGCCGGGGGTAATGACTATCCTTTCCGGAATGTCAAACAGCGAGCAGATGAAGGACAACATAAGCACCTTCACAGGCTTTGAGCCGCTAAGCGACTCTGAAAAGCAGGTGATCGAGCAGGTCAAGGAGATAATGCGGGGCAAGCCGACTATCGGCTGCACCTCGTGCAGGTACTGCTGCGACGGCTGCCCGCAGGGGATAAAGATACCCGATATATTCACCCTCATAAACTCTATGCGAATATACAACGAGGGCTGGAGAGCAAAGAACTACTACAACACCAACATAGCACCTATAGCCAAGGCTTCCGACTGCATAGGCTGCGGCCAGTGCGAGGGCGTTTGCCCGCAGCACCTGCCGATAATAGAGTATCTGAAGGAAGCAGCGCAGGAGCTTGAGAATTAAGGAGGAATAAATATGGCTTGCTTTACAGCAACAATGATCGAGGCGGCAGCAGCGACTGTTATTACGGCTGTTGTCAAGAAAAGAGAAAAGAAGCAGGAGGCTGCCCCCGAGCAAAAGCACGGGCACATTGATACAGAGCGCCGAATAAAGCTTTCAACAAAGCTTTCGTGGCTTAGAACTATGCTCTGGGGCGGGTCGATACTGCTTTTGTTTGAGCACATCTGGCACGGCGAGGTCGTGCCGTGGTTCCCGTTCCTGACGGCGGCGTCAAGCCCCGAGCAGACCGAGATAATGCTGCACGAGATAATGACCGTGGGTATCGGCATGGCAGTGCTCGTCACGGCGGTATGGGCGGTAATGGTGCTTATAGCAGACCTTATCACCAAACGCCCCGCCGAGAAAAAGGAGGAGGCGCTATGACCTTGCTGATAACGCTCTTTGCAGCGATCATCAGCACATTGATCTGGTATCTGAGGCCGGGCAGCAGGGAGCTTATGATAGGCAAGCTTTGCCTTATGTACTGGGGCGCAGCGCTTATGTGGACAGTTGATGCCGTGGCGGAATACATAGAGCTTAAGGACGAGTTTTTCACCCCCGCCGCAGCCGATATGCTAAACGATTCGTTTTTAGGCCTTGCAGTAGTGGCGCTGGGGCTTTTGATCTGGCTTGCCATGCTGCTGATAAGAGACCCCAAAAACGTTTTGAGGGGCGAGCTTTTGAAAAAGCAGAGATAAGCTTGCATATGCAGTGCGATAAATCAGTATTTGTGGGGGTTGTGAAGGAACGCAACTGCGAAGGGGGTACGGGGGGCGACCGCAAAGCCCCCC
>JAFRYW010000164.1 GCA_017442845.1 Ruminococcus sp. | reverse complement strand
TTCTTTATTATTTATTCTTTTAGCAGCAGCGAACACAAAGCTTAGGTCAAAAAAACTTCTTTATCGCTGCTGCGCTTAAGATACGGGGCTTTTTTCCGGCAAAAAAAGCCCCTCCGCAAAGGAGAGGCTTATTTTTATGAGCAGACCTATAAGCCGGGTTTTGTCGTGTACGGCAATCTATCTGCGCTTTATGTCGCCACAAAGCTTTAGCCCCCTACAGCAATATGCCTGACGAGCAGCCATTGACATATACGCTGCCATTGGGGTTGCATCGGGTAAGGTTTACACGGCAGGCACATCTCTGCACCTCCGGTGAGCTCTTACCTCACCTTTCCACCCTTACCGAAAAAAATTCGGCGGTAATTTTCTGCTGCACTGGCTCGGGAGTCGCCTCCGGCTGACGTTATCAGCTACCCTGCTCTATGATGCCCGGACTTTCCTCACAAACTACACCGTTTGCGCTGCCGCACAGTCTGCTCACGGTGTATATTTTATCATAAAAGCGGAGATTTGTCAACATTACAAAAGCTGTCAGCCCGGTCAAATGATGATAGTGTAAATTGGAATTTACGTGAGTGGACACCCGAAGGGGGTACGGGGGGCGATCGGAAAGCCCCCCGATATGCCCCCGAAGCGATGAACTAAATCTTAGCTCAATGCTTTGGGAGGCGTTTTTCCCCACCCCCAACCCCCTCCCCAAAGGGGAGGGGGCTAAAAAGACTACGCCGCTAAATTCTCATTCATCTCCCTACCGGGCTTGCAGATAAAATGGAAAATTTGTATAAAATATCACCGATCCGTTATTGACTTTTTATGTATTTTTATGGTATAATAAACTTGTATAAATATGATTAACAGCGTTCGACATAAGGATGTAAAGGAGCGATATATATGGGGGTACAGAATAATATCGGCGGGCGTGAGCCTATCACGTTCTCGCAGCTCGCACTTGCTCTTGCTAATGACTATGACAGTATATATGTGATCGACGAGAAGGATGACAGCTACGTTGAATACTCTACAGCCGGCGATATAAAGGAAATGAGCATACGCTCCTCCGGCGATGATTTCTTTGATGAGCTTAGATATAACTGCCGACAGCAGGTCTACCCGGGCGACCAGGAGGAGTTTTTAAAGGCCTTCAAAAAAGAGTCAGTACTAAAGGCACTAAAGGGCGGCAAGAGCTTTTCCCTGGGCTACCGCCTAATGATAGACGGCGAGCCTAAATACTACTCGCTCAAGGGCATCAGAGGCAACGACAGAAATATCGTCATAGGTGTGCAAAACGTTGACGAGCAGGTTCGCCGTGAGCTTGCCGAAAAGGAGCGCAGCCGCACCTACTCGGAGATAGCGCAGCTGCTTGCGAGCCTGTTTGAGGTGATCTACCACATCGACGTAAACACAGGCCACTACACCGAATACAGCGCCTCGGAAAGCTATTCAAGGCTCGGCCTCGACCGTGGCGGGGAGAATTTCTTTGAAAAGGTGCGTGGCGATATACTCAAGGTCATACACAAGGACGACTGCGACAGCGTGTTGCAGCTTCTTGAGCGGGATAATCTTATTGATACGCTCAAAAGCAAGAAGAGCGTATCTATCGTTTACCGCCAGATGCTTGACGGAAAGACACAGTATCTGAACCTTATCGCCCTTAAAATGCAAAATGACAGCGGCCGTATCGTAATAGGCGTTCGCAATATCGACAAGCAAAAGCGCCGTGAAAAGGATATGGAAAACATGAACCGCACCTTCGGCGAGATAGCCTTAGCGCTTGCCGCCAGGTATGAGGTCATATACCATGTAAACATTGAAACAAACGAATACCGTGAATACAGCGCAAGCGAAAAATACAAGAGGATAGAAATTGGCGCTATGGGCAAGGATTTCTTTGCCGACACACAAAAGAATATGAAGCGTGATATCTACCCCGAGGATTACCCTATGATGGCGCTTGCTATGCGCAAGGATTATCTGCTTGACAGCCTTAAGGAAACAGGCAAGAACTTCCTCAACTACCGCCTTATGCTTGACGGGCGGCCGCAGTATGTCACCCTCTTCGCCGTAAGGCCGAAGGAGGACAGCTCGCACATCATCATCGCAGTTGCAAACGTTGATGCTGCAAAGAGAATGGAGCTTGACTTCAGCGACGCTCTGGGCAGCGCTATGGATATGGCAAACCGTGACGAGCTCACGGGCGTAAAAAACAAGCGTGCCTATGCTCAGGCGGAAATGCAGCTGGATGAGCAGATCGCGGGCGATGAAAGGCAGCCCTTTGCGATAGCCGTGTGCGACATAAACGGCCTAAAGCAGGTAAACGACAGCAAGGGTCACAAGGCGGGCGATGACTACATCAAGAGCGCCTGCTCGGTGATCTGCAATATATTCAAGCACAGCCCCGTTTTCAGGATCGGCGGCGATGAATTTGCCGTGATCTTAAAGGGCAGCGATTTTGACGAGCGTGACGGGCTTATGTGTGAGCTTGGCAGGATACAGGAGGAAAACGGCAAAACGGGAGCTGTAACTATCGCTGCGGGCCTATCAGTCTTTGACGAGGGAAGCGACATACGTGTTCAGGACGTTTTCGAGCGTGCAGACGAGGCTATGTACGAAAACAAAAAGGAATTTAAACTTCATTTGAAAAGAGGCAGCTGATGAATAAGGAAATTACTGACAGAGAGCTTAGGTTTTACGAGCTCTTTGAGCAGCTTGTGTCATATATGACGGATTTTGACCATATGGATCACTCTAAAATAAGGGTCAAGATCTCAGAGCTTTGCAGCCTTCTGCGCATAGCAAAGGCTGTCACAAGGCTGTACCGAAACGAGCGTGAGGAGCAGCGGGGCGGCGGCGAAACGCAGGCGACATTCCTCTCAAACGAGCCGTGCTCGGAGGTAATGAGCAAAAGAATAGTCACAAGCGTTATGACGATATGCACCCTCACCATCTACAAGGCAGACAGCGAGCCGGAGCTTGACGAGTTTGAAAAGAGCTGCTGCGACCTTGTTATGAGAACTGTTATGAGCTATGTCAGCCGCAACAGGCTAAGAGATATAGTCAAGGAGCTTGCGTATTATGATGACAACGGCTACAAGAACCTGAGAGCCCTCAGGCACTTTGTTATGCACTGCAACAAGGCGGGCACGCTCGGCGGCAGGGCTGCGATAAACTACAACCTGCGCCACTTTGCGCTTGTAAACCAGCAGATCGGGCGTGAGGCGGGCGACATCGTTATGCGCACCCACTATGAAACGCTCGAGGGCATGATCGGCAGCAGAGGTATCGCCGTGCGCCTGGGCGGTGACAACTTTGTCTGCATATGCGGCAGAGAGCAGCTGCCCGACATCGTCAAATACCTCACCGAGGCGGCCGTTGTGTACGATAAAACGGACTACAGCAGCGTTACCGTCACCACAAGTGCGGGCGTGTTCCCCTTCCCTAACGAATACACGGTAAGCAGCTCAAACGACATAATGGGAAAGATCGTAAACGCCTTCCGTGCGGCGCAGAGCGGCGGAAAGGAGCATATAGTTTTCTTTGACGAGAAGCTTATCAAGGGCAGAGAAAAGAGTATGCGTGTTCAGCAGCTGTTCCCCGAGGCGCTCAGAAATGATGACTTCAAGGTATTCTACCAGCCGAAGGTAGATGTTACATCGGGCGAGCTGAGGGGTGCCGAGGCGCTTTGCAGGTGGTTCCACAAAGGCGAGATAGTTTCCCCGATAGACTTTATCCCCTATCTTGAGCAGACAAACGACATATGCAAGCTCGATATGTATATGCTCAGACACGTGTGCGCCGACATCAAGCGCTGGCTCGAGGAGGGCAGGCAGGTAGTGAGGGTATCGGTCAACCTTTCAAGAAAGAATATGATTGACCCGAACCTTCTCGAAACGATAATGGGCATAGTCAACGAAAGCGGCATACCCCACGAATACATCGAGATAGAGCTTACCGAGACCACGACAGACGTTGAATTCACCGACCTGCGCCGTGTTGTAAGCGGCTTACAGCAGCAGGGGATCTCTACCTCGGTCGATGATTTCGGCATAGGCTATTCATCGCTCAACCTGATAAGGGTCATTCCGTGGAACGTGCTTAAGGTAGATAAAAGCTTCCTCCCAGAGGAGGGTGACGGCGAGCAGAGCAAGAGCGGGCTGATGTTCAGGCACGTTATCGCCATGGCGAAGGCACTGGGTCTTGAATGTATAGCCGAGGGCGTTGAGACCTATGAACAGCTCACCGTTTTGCGTGACAGCGGCTGCGACACAGCACAGGGCTTCTTCTTTGACAAGCCCCTGCCGAGGGACGAGTTTGAAAAGCGCCTGGAGCAAAGGATCTACGAGATCGGATAATAGGTAATAGGTAATAGGTAATAAGTAATAGGT
>JAFRYW010000163.1 GCA_017442845.1 Ruminococcus sp. | reverse complement strand
TTTTATCCTAGACGGTAATATGCAGGAGGCTGCAAGGGCAGAGCAGACTGCCAGGGCTATGCTGCTTGGCCGAAATGATTATAAGTTCAGCTGGGGGCGTGATTCCTCGCTTTACAGCTTAGAGCACGGCATTAGGCTTGCACATAAGATCAGAGGGCAGCTTTACGGGCAATAGCTTCACGGGCAGAGAGTATTCTCTGCTTTTTTGTTCAGGCTTAGGTTAACATATTTTTACTTATTTTTCAATTGACAGACTGCACAAGCTTTTTCTAAAAGAGTATGCAACAAATATAAAAACCTTAGCACTCGTATATTTTGCTTACCAAATCTAGCTGATAAAGAGAAAGATAGAGATAAAGAAAAAGTAAAAGATACAGTCAAAGACAGAGAGAAGGAAAATGTAAATGAGCGAAATCCGTCAGGCTGTCAGGCCGGCTTTTTGTTTTAGCATTTGCTATTATTCTTGAAAGTGCTCTTGATGTAAAATTTGTTGACAACCCGGGGCAAATGTGTTATAATTTTATTATGAGTAATTATGTGCTTTCGAGGGGGGCTGCTGAATGAAAAGAGTAAAGCTGTCAAGGCTTTCAGCAGCTGTATGCTTAGCAACGGCACTTTCGCTTGCGCTAAGCTCCTGCACACTTACGGGGTTTTCCGTAGAGGGGGCGCTTACTGCCCCTAAGCTTTCTGAGCAGCAAAGTGAGATACATAAGGCGCTGATAAGCAGCGTGGGCGGCGGTATAACTTTAAAATACCCCAGAAACGGAGAGAACCGCTCGGCTTATGTTATTGCAAATATAGATAATGAGCCTGATAACGAAGCACTGGTATTCTATCAGTATAATTCTGTGATAAACGGCTCTGAGGGGATAAGGCTAAACCTCCTCGATACCGATAGCGAAGGAAATTGGTACTCTGTTAAAGAGCTTGCGGGTGCAGGAACTGATGTAGATAAGGTAATGATCTCCTACGAGGGCGGCAGCAGGGCTGCGAATATCGTGGTAGGCTATCAGAATATCGGTATAAGTGATAAGACCTTTGAGATATACAGATATAAGGACGGCGGCTTTGACAGGGTCGGCGGCAGTAATTATACTATCCTTGAGGCGGCCGATCTTGACGGTGACGGATATAAGAATTTTATAACCGTTCATTCCTCTGTTGATGAAAACGGCTTGCCTTCAGGCTCCTTTGCTTCGCTTTTAAGGCTTGACGGCAAGGAGATAGATGCTAAGGACACTATCTCGATGTGTGACAATACAGTCGATTATACTAAAAGCACAGTAGGCAGGCTTGAGGATAACTCGGTAGCTATGTATGTTGACGGGCTGAATTCTAAGGGTGAGCTGCAAACCGAGGTGCTTTTTTACAGATACGGCGCACTGCAAAACCCCATAGCACAGCGCCAGTCAAAGCTTGCCCCGCAGACGGCCAGACTTGCAGGCTATTACTGTACCGATATAGATAATGACGGAACGGTGGAGATACCGCATACAGTTGTAATGAAGGGCTATGACAATATCTCACCCGAGGAGAGGCTTTATAAAACAGAATGGCTCGTGTATAAGGATTTCTATACGCTCGAGCAGAAGCTTTCGGGCTTTTATTCTCTTGCTGACGGGTATTTTATGAGCTTTCTTTCCCGCTGGGGCGATGAGGTGACGGTCAAGAAGGACTCTGTGACGGGGGAATATGTTTTCTATAAGTATACAGGCGATATTTCCGCCGAGATGACCGAGCTTATGAGAATTGCTGCCGAGTCAAAGAACGACAGCGGCCATTATCTTGATGACGGCTATGAGATCATAGCCTCTAAGGGGCAGATAGATTATCTTATCAAGCTTCCTATGGTGCAGCGTGAGGCGCTTATACCTACGCTTGATGAAGTAAAAAACAGCTTTTACATCGTTTAAAATATAAATACAGGAAAGGACGGTAGATAAAATGAAAAAGGTTCTTGTTTGCGAGGATGAGGATTCTATAAGGGAGTTTGTCGTTATAAACCTTAAAAGATCCGGCTATGATGTCGTAGATGTCAACTGCGGCGAAGAGGCACTTAGGGTCTT
>JAFRYW010000162.1 GCA_017442845.1 Ruminococcus sp. | reverse complement strand
CGCTGCGATCAGGTCGAGGGTGCTGCACAGTTTTCAGTGCGTGGCTCTATCGTTGATATTTTTTCGGTTTCTGAAAGATCCCCGTTTCGTATCGAGCTTTGGGGCGATGAGGTCGATTCACTTTGCATCTTCGATACCGAGAGCCAAAGGAGAACAAGCTCGCTTGACAAAATAACCGTTGCCCCCGCAGCCGAGATAATCTGCTCTAAGGATAAAACGATAGAGGCAATCACCGCCCTCAGATCAAGGGTCAGGGGCAAGCTTGCAGATAAGATATGCACTCTTCTTGACCGTGATATAGATGCACTTAGAGGCGGGCTTACTCTTAATAATATGGATAAGTATTATAACTCTGTGTATTCAGAGCGTACAGGTATACTTGATTATTTTGACGAGGATAATATATGTCTTGTCTGCGAATATGCTAACTGCATTGAAAAGGCCAAGGCTGTGACCACTCAGCTTCGTGAGGATTCAAAGCTTCTTATCGAGGAGGGCGTGCTATTTAACCAAACGGCCGATTTTTTATCGGGCTTTGAGCTCGTTATGAAAAAGGCGCTTGAGAAGAAGGCGCTGTTTGCCGATACATTTATGCGCTCACATAACGATATTAGATTTAAGCACCTTATCAATACCGATTGCCGCCAGACCTCGGGCTGGGGCGGTGATATGAAGTCGCTTTTGGAGGAGCTTTCGGCATTTTGTGATGCAGGCTATTCGACAGTCCTTCTCGCAGGCAGTGAAAAGACCCTTCCTATCATAATAAAAGACCTTACAGATAACGGCATAAATGCGACCGAGCTGACTGATGACTGTAAGCTTCTTCCATCATGGGTCTATGTCAGAACGGGAAGTGTCTCGGGAGGGTTTGAGTATCCTGATATAAAGTGCGCTATGATAACTCAAATGAAGGCACTAAGCTCAAAGAAAAAGCCGAAGCTCAAGCGCCCCGAAAACAGCAAGAAGATCAACAGTATAGCTGATATATCCTCTGGAGACTTGGTCGTACACTCAATGTACGGCATAGGCCGCTTTGCGGGAATCAGAAATCTTGAAACGAACGGTGTCAAGAAGGATTATATCACAATAAAATATGCCGGCACCGATGTTCTGTACGTTCCTGTAACTCAGCTTGACCTTGTATCAAAATATATTGCCCCCGGTGATGAGGATAATGTCAAACTCAATAAGCTAAACTCAATGGAGTGGAGCAAGACTAAGTCACGTGTCAGAAAGGCTGTCAAGGATATGGCAGAGCAGCTCACAAAGCTTTATGCCGAGCGTCAGCTTGCTAAGGGCTACGCCTTTTCTGAGGATTCCGAGTGGCAGACGGAGTTTGAGGAGAGGTTTGAATATACCGAAACAGACGATCAGCTTCGCTCGATAAATGAGATAAAGCAGGATATGCAAAAGGCTGTGCCTATGGATAGGCTCCTTTGCGGCGATGTCGGCTTTGGAAAGACGGAGGTGGCACTTCGTGCTGCTTTCAAATGTATGCTGGATTCAAAGCAGGTCGCTATCCTTGTGCCTACAACAGTTTTGGCGTGGCAGCATTATCAGACTGCTGTTAAGCGCTTTGAGCATTTCCCGGTAACGGTCGAGCTGCTCTCTCGCTTCCGTAAGCCTAAGGAGCAAAAGGAAATACTCAAAAAGCTTGCCAGGGGAGAGGTGGATATCGTTATCGGTACACACCGTCTTGTGCAGGACGATGTTGCTTTCCGTGACCTGGGGCTCGTTATAGTCGATGAGGAGCAGCGCTTCGGCGTTGCACATAAGGAAAAGTTCAAGGAAAAGTATAAGAATGTAGATATACTTACCCTTTCTGCAACACCTATCCCGAGGACATTGAATATGGCACTTACAGGGATCAGGGATATGTCAGTCATCGAAGAGCCCCCGCAGGACAGATACCCGGTACAAACCTATGTTTTGGAGCATAATGACGGCGTTATCGCACAGGCTATAGCTAAAGAGCTTCGCCGTGGGGGGCAGGTATATTATCTATTCAATAGGGTAGAGACTATCGCCCATAAGGCAGCAATGCTCTCTAAAATGCTGCCTGAAGCTAGGATAGGTATCGCCCACGGCCAGATGAATGAGCGTGAGCTCTCAGAGATCTGGCGGCAGCTTATCGAGCATGAGATAGATATACTGGTCTGCACGACGATAATCGAGACGGGCGTTGATGTTTCAAATGTCAATACACTTATAATTGAGGATTCAGACAGAATGGGGCTTTCACAGCTTTATCAGCTAAGAGGCAGGGTAGGGCGCTCAAATAAAAGGGCGTTTGCATATCTTACTTTCCGCAGAGGCAAGCTGCTCTCGGAAATCGCAGAAAAGCGCCTTAATGCAGTTAAGGAGTTTACACAGTTCGGCTCGGGCTTCCATATCGCTATGCGTGACCTTGAGATAAGGGGCGCAGGCTCTGTTTTGAGCGGGCATCAGCACGGGCATATGGAGGCGGTAGGGTATGATATGTATCTACGTTTGCTCAGCGAGGCTATGGCTTCTCTAAAGGGCGAGGCAATGCCTCATTCGCCGGAGGACTGCCTTGTGGATATTGCAATTGATGCCTATATCCCCGAAAAGTATATCGAGAGCCTGCCGCAGAGAATAGATGCCTATAGAAAGATAGCACTCGTCGTTACAGAGGAGGATAGCCGTGATGTTGTCGATGAGCTTATCGACCGCTTTGGCGACCCGCCAAAGTCTGTTATGGGGCTTATAAATATTGCACTTATGCGAAATATGGCATCTCGCCTTGGCATTAAGGAGATCTCGCAGAGGGGCGACAGTATTTTCTTCTTTGTTGACAGCCCCGAGGTGAGCCAGATAACTGCGTTAATGAAAAAGTATAAGAGCCGTGTTAAATTCAATGATAAGCAAAAGCCGTATATATCTGTTACCCTCACTAAGCACCAAAAGCCTTCGGTTTTGATGAATGAGGTCATAGGTGTAATGCGTAATAACGCACTGCCTGCTTAAGTGGTATTTTTTCTGTACTGATGATGTCTAAAATGTATATTTAAAGCACTTATTTAAAGCGCTATTCCGTTATTTTTACTAATGGCATTTTTAGATTTTCGGCAAAATGCACAAGTTAGTCAAGGAAATATTGTGCAACTTTAACTTGTTAAAATTTATTGAAATGTATAGCTATTTTTTCTCAAATCTGTTATAATATAAGTTGTAAACCGTGTGGGCGGCATTGGCTGTAAATATATGGCTGCTGCGGCCTGCGGATTTTCAAATATTCTATTTGGAGGTAGAAAACCAATGGCAAAGAAGTATGTTTATCAGTTTACCGAAGGTAATGCAAACATGCGTGAGCTTCTCGGCGGTAAGGGTGCAAACCTTGCAGAGATGACTTCTATTTTCGGTAAAGACCGTGTTCCTCAGGGCTTCACGATCACAACAGAGGCTTGTACTCAGTATTATGAGGACGGCGGTATCAGCGATGAGATCATGGCTGAGATCGAGGCAAACATCACAAAGATGGAGGAGGTTACAGGAAAGAAGTTCGGCGATGTAGCTAACCCGCTGCTCGTTTCCGTTCGTTCCGGTGCAAGAGCTTCCATGCCCGGTATGATGGATACTATCCTTAACCTTGGACTTAATGAAGAGGTTGTAGCTTCTATAGCTGAGAAGTCCGGCAACGAGAGATGGGCTTGGGATTGCTACAGAAGATTTAT
>JAFRYW010000161.1 GCA_017442845.1 Ruminococcus sp. | reverse complement strand
GGCTTGTTGGGGGCTTTGCCTGCCTTCGCAGTAGGCAAGTGCCCCCCAGACCCCCTTCGCAGCCGCACACAATAATTGTACACCCAGCATTATGCATTGTTAATTAAAAAGAGCACCCCCGTATCGGAGATGCCCTTTTGAATGTGTTTGTTTAGATACCTGTGATACCCGAACGCTCAACACCCTCAATGAAGTACCTTTGCAGGAATACATACATTATAAGTATCGGCGTTATCGACAGGATACAGCCGGCCTCGAGCCAAACTATCATCTGTCTGATACCGACCTGCTGGCCGTTGAACAACTCCTGGATAAGAGTTGCGTCAAGGTTTTTGAGCATAAGTGCTACGGTATCGTTTCTTGTGAAGTACGAGGACGAAATGTAGAAATCGTTCCAGTACCAAACTATTGCAAAGAGGAATACTGTCAGGAATGATGTCTTTGCGTTAGGGATCATTACCTGTACGTAAGTTCTTAATGGCCCGCAGCCGTCAAGATAAGCTGCGTCCTCAAGCTCCTTGGGAAGCCCTCTGAAGAACTGGCGGAAGATGTAGATGAACAAGCCGCCTCTGATGCCGTTTGCAAAGAGTGCCGGCAGATACATTGTCAGCGGGCTGTTGATGAGCGACTCGCCGCCCTTTAGAACTGTGATCCAGCCGAAGGAATACTGCATAAACAGCGGTATCGTGATGATCTGCGGCGGAACGATGATCATAAGAGTAACTATCGCAAAGAGGATATTCTTGCCCTTGAACTTAAATCTCGCAAAGCCGTAGCCTGTGATCGAGCAGGAAAGCACCTCAAGTACCGAAGCGATAAGGTTGAGTAATACCGTGTTGAGCGCTGTATTGCCGTAGTCCATTATCTTCCAAACGTCCTCGATATTCGCCATCGTCAGGCTCTTAGGCAGCCAGATGATCGAAGGGTCGTTCATCTGCTCGCTGGGTCTGAACGCCGTCGAGATCATGAATATCATCGGGTAGAGTATGATAAAGCCCAAGCCGAATAGTATCAAAAATCTGAATATAGGCCAGATGGAGTCTATCAGCGCCTTACGCCTGTTGTAGCGTATCTGGTCGGGGGTCAGGTATTTTTCGATACCCTCCTCCTTCATTCTTTTCATACGCTCCTTGCGGGCTTTTTTACATTCCTTTTCAAACTGCTTTTCTTCTTTTTTAGTTGCCAATTACTCCACCCCCTTACTCTACTTCGTAGTATACAAACTTGTTTACGATAACAACTACTATCGCCAAGACCACTCCGACTATTGCAAAGTAGCTCCAAGCCATAGCTGCCATCATACCGTGCTCCCAGCTGGAGGACTTTGTAAGTACCAACAGCATGACGTCGTTTGAAGGATCGACGAACGAGTCAACAACGGTGTAAACGATGCTTGCGATTATCATCGGGCTTATGTAGGGAATGGTGATCTTCCAGAAATACTCCCAAGCGGTAGCACCCTCCATATTGGCTGCTTCCTTAGCAGATGTAGGTATGCCCTGTAATGCCGAGAGGAACAGGAGGATCTGGATACCTGAGTTCCATACCAGGTTCATGATGTCACTTACTACCGAGCTGATGATCGTTGTAAGTGAATCGGAAATGTTGTAAACACCTAAGAAGTTCAGAAGCTCATCAACAAGGTTAGCCTCGAACATTGACGAGAACTGCTCCGAGCCGCCTGCATAGCCGCCTGTGCTCATGTTACCGTTGATAATGTCGATAACAGGGCCTGTCGCTATGATAACAGGCAGGAAGAATATAGCTCTTGCAAGAGTTCTTCCCTTGAACTTCTGGTTAAGTATTACCGCTACGAATATCGAGAAGATAAGTATCAGCGGCGTCTTAAGTGCTGTGTCCTTCAACATCGCAACAAGTGCGGGTGAATAGTCTACGTCCTTTCTGAACGCATAAACGTAGTTGTCAAGCCCTACCCATTCTAGCTGCATCTCGCCGTTTACAGGCTGTGTTTTGTTGAATGAGTAGATAAATGACTCGATAAGCGGCATAATGAAGAAGTAGATCGTTCCTATGAACCAAAGCGCTATAAAGCCGTAGCCGTAAAGTGCCTTTCTTCTCTCATAGGGGATATTCCTTCCCTTCTGCTTTACAGGTGCGGAGGGGGCTTTGACCTCCTCCACAGCCTCTGCTGCCTCTGCCTCGGGTTGTGCGGCAGTTTCCTCTGCCTGCTCTACAGCCTCTGCTGCCTCGTCAAGCATTTCGTTTTCCTTGATCTCATTACTCATCAGCCGTTCAACCCTCCTTCACTAAGTGCTGTGCTAAGGTCGTAAGATGTTCCGTCGACCGAAGCGGTAGCATTTGTCATATTTACTCTTACCGTAACGTCCTTAGAGCCGTCGGTGTAAGTAGTCTTGAGCTCGCTGCCGTCTGCGCTTCTCTCGTACTTCTTGATAGTCATATTGCTGACACCCGAAAGTATCTGCTTTGTCAAGCTGTACTCTTCAGCTGCGTGCGGTACCCAGCCCTCGTAGTTTGCGTAGTAGAGGTCGTCATAATCGGTATCCTGAAGCACCGATGCGTCCTCGTAGATCATATCGTAGTGTATGTTCGAGCCTGCTGCCAAGCTTAGCATAAACATCTCGTCGCTGTTAGAGCTTGCGTTTATCGGCTTGCCTGCGTATGGAACATACCCGTGTATCACCATCTGATAGAACGGTATGTCATAATCCGTTACGTTAAAGCCGCTCGAATATACAGGAACATTTGTGATATGGTCTGTATACGGTATAACATATGCATTTGCCGAGCTTGTGATAACACCGCTCATATCACCCTTAGCCTTTTCATAGCCCTCGATGAGCGTCTGCATAGTCTTATCTCTTACCGATGTGTTCTTCGACGAGAAGTCTGAGGAAAGCTTGTAGGAGAAATCACCGAAGCCGATGTTCTCTACGCCCTCGTCCTTGTAGGAGCTTATCATCTCATCAAACACCTGGCTGTACTTAGCAGGTGAGAGCAGAGCGGGCGAAACGCCGACCTCCGCAACGCCGAAGGCGTAGGAGTATTTGCTCTGTCTTGAATAAGCGTTCGAGATCCTTATCGCCGTGCTTGTCAGGGTCATATAGCCCCACGAGCTTGAATCCATCTGGTTGTTGTTGAGCGTAGGATAAACCTTTACGCCGTCAGTTTCAAGGAAGCTCTTGAATTCCTTCTGCCCGCCGAGCGTGCCCGAAGCGTCAGCCTCGGTCGAGATCTTGTTTGTGATAGCCTTGTTTGTCCAGTCGTTGTAGTTTACGATCATATCGTCTACCGACTTTTCCTTCAGCTTGTCAACGATCTCACCCGCCTGCTTGAAGCCCGTGATCTCAGTCTTTAGGTCGAAGGGAAGCCCCAGAATAGAGGTCTGCTTGAGCACGCCGCCGTAGAGGTCTACGTAAAGCGGTGTCTTGTTAGCCTCTGTTTTCTTTTCAAGTCCCTTGTACTGTATAAGGTAGTCTCTGTAGACTGCTGCACAGTCTGCATAGTTTACATCAGCGCCGTTCTCACCTGTTACGGGGTAATACTTTACGCCGAGCCTCTCGGTCTTGATATCGCCCTTCTCGTAAACTGTCAGCCTGTTGGTCGAGTCACCGCTCATATAGAACTGGTCGGTGCTTCTTACCGTGAAGCTGAAGTAAACGGTGTTGAACGCCTGCTTGTTCTGCCCTGTTACCTGTGCCTTTGCAGATACATAGGAATCGCCGTCAGATGCGACGAGCACAAGGCCGTTTTGCCCCTTGACAGTTGCCGCAACGGGCATATAAGCCTGCTGTGTAACTCTCGGTGCCGAGAGCGGAACGGGCGTATAGTCTCTGCCGTATACCGTCTGCTCATAGGGCGCATAGTTTGATTTGCCGTTGTTGTAGTTAATTACCGCACCGCTTCCGTCGGGAACTATCATATAGCCGTTTATAGGCGTTCCGTCGATCTCAGCGGGTGCCTGAGCGCCGAAGTTCGGCGCAAACGTTATCTTGGTAAGCACCTTACCGTCGATAGAGTTAGTATCGGGCTCGTCGATGTCCTTGGAATCTACGTAAACGTAGAGCCCCTTGTCATCAAGCTCGTAGTGAACGGGTATCTTAAAGCCGCCTGCCGACTTTGAGAACTTGTATGTCACTACAACGCCCTTGTTGGTTTTCTTGAATGTTTTTGAAGCGTTTGCCGAATAAACATCGGTAACGTTTCTCTTGCTCTGTAAAAGGTCTGCGTAGGAGATCACAAGTGATGAGCTCACCTGCTTTCTCTGAGCCTTCTTCATAGTCGAGCCCTTTGCCTCGTCAACGATCGTCTGATCCGAGTAGGTGTTGATCGGGCTTGACCACCAGTATTGCCCCGAGTCCTTTACATAATAGCCGATTCTTTCGTTATCCTTATCGAAATAGAGCGCAAACTTGTCAGTCTCCGCAGCAAGCTCGCACGACTCCAAAGCAACAGCTTCTTCGTCAGTCAGAAGAGGTGCTTCCTCCTCTTCCTCCTTCTTATCGTCTTCTTCCTCTTCTTTCTCACCGTCGCCTGCGGCAGCATCATCGCCGCCCTCTTCGGCAGTCTTATCGTCAGCAGCCGCTGCTGCTACCGCCTCATCAGACGCTTCGTCCTCGGAGGAGGAAGCCACTACCGAGCCCAGAGGCATCAGCATTGTAAGAACTAACGCAAAAACCATAGCCTTTTTATAATTTCTGTTATGCATTTATTTTACACCACCGTTTCTGTAAGTTAGCCTCTGACTCTGTAAAGAATTTCTGTGTAGATCTGATAGATGAAAACATAAAGCTGCTGGAAGAGCGATATTAGAAGTACTGCCAGGAAGAGTATCAAAAGCATTACTATAACCGTTCCCACCATTGAAAGCAGTGTCTTTCCGAAGGAATACTGGTGCGCCGCTCTCATCGCCTGTATCATAAGTATCAGCGACCAGCCAAGCCCCAGCCACTGAACAGCCGTAATCCAAATGGATTCATCTTTTATGAGCACATTTGAAAGTATAACAGCTATAAATGTGCAAACTATGTAAGGAACGAGCGAGTATGCCGAGTAGATGAAGATCCTTTTGAATGTACCCTCACCGTCGAGCAGCGTACAAAGCGCCCAGTTTCCTACTACCCATGTTATAAAGTAAACTACCGACTGTACCAGGAGCGGCACTACGTTGAATACCTTAACATAGTTCTCGTTGTAAGCAAAGCCCGTGAGCTGGTGGTCTACGACCATAGCTATGAACAGGAATACAACTATTGCGATAGATACGGGTATCGAACCCTTCTTCTTCCAGCGAAGGTCCTCAAACCCCTCAACAGGATGGAAAATACAATGCTTGAGCCA
The DNA here is from genome assembly GCA_017442845.1 of Ruminococcus sp. Lineage (GTDB taxonomy): Bacteria > Bacillota > Clostridia > Oscillospirales > Ruminococcaceae > NK3A76. The sequence continues at coordinate 13,116 of JAFRYW010000161.1, read as the reverse complement.
CCCTATAGTGGAATATTCATACATATAATTTTCCCCCCTTAAATTCTCTCACGCTCGTGGATAACTATTATGCCCTTGTTTATAAGGATCTTTCTTACGATAAACAGAGCTATAATTACCAGAATTATGATTATAACAGCTGTAAAGTGGTCTCTCAGGAAGTCCTCTCTCGCATACTTGAACGCCTTGTCGTAGTCGTCTCTGTCGTATGCTGTCTTGAAGTAATCAAGCGCCTCGGTGTACTTTTCCTGATTGAGCGACGCCTTGCCCATACCAATGTATGCCAGCGTGTAAAGGCCGTCTCTGTCCATTACGTTGTTCCAGTAAGGAACTGCGTCTGTGTACTTACCCTCGTCATAGAGGTTTACAGCCTTGTGCACCTGCTGGCCGAAGGTGGTAGTTGTAAATACTGTGATGTCGTTCTTTGAGCCGTCTATTACATAAACGTTCTCGCCGAGCGTCTCAACTGCATTAGGCTGTGAGAACGAGCCCCTCTGGTCTGCCGAGGAGGTCTTGGTACCGAAAATGCAGATAAGGTTCGCATTCTTGTCGTACTGGAATACTCTTCCCGTTTCAAAGTCGAGCACGTTCATTCTGCCGAACTTGTCAACTACTATGTCGGTAAGCATCTTGTTGTGCTTTTTGTTTGATACCGAGTCCCAGACGGCGTCTGTTATATCGCCGAACTTGTACTCGTTGCCTGCGTTGTTGTTCCAGATGTTGTAGCCTGCGGAGTTTAGCTTCTTAACAGCGTCGGTCGAGGTGTTGCCCTTTTCCGTTACCGTGTAGATGAAGCCGTCCGAGTCGATGTCGAAGTTATTGTACTCGGCAGGAACGTTTCTCTCCATAGCGTTTATCTGGTCGTTAGATGCTATCTTTCTCCAGAGCGTCTGTGCAATTACCTTTGCAGTTACCTCAACTCTGTTCGCACCGTAGAAGCCTGTGAACTTGCCGTCTCTTGCAAACTGTACCGCACCTGTATTTACCGAGGTAACTACTGCGTATACGTTCTCTGCGTTGTCGGCTATTACCTTTGAGGGGTTGAATGTGCTCTGTGTATAGAGCGCATCCTCGGGCTTTGTGTACTCCTGCACAAGCTCCAGGGTATTTGCCGTTGTGAGCTTTGCCTTGACAACTCTTGAGTTCTTGTTGTCTGCTATATACACCATTTTTTCATTGGTGTACATACTCGTCTTAACGTATATACCCATAGGCTCGTTGAAGTTTGAAAGCCCTGTTGCTTCGTCCTTGTTTATCTCACTGTCGCCGCTCACTCCGTAGTAAACGCCCTTGAGATAAAAGTCCTCATCTGTTCTGATTATCCTGTGGTTGCCGGTATCTGCTATCCAGAATTCCCTTGCGTCCTCGTCACAGAACAGGTCTCTTGCACCCGAAAGCGTTACTACCGCATCGTCTGCAACGTAGTAAGCGCTCCCCTGATCACGCAGCTGATCGAGCCCGATCTCATAGCCCGTTATGGTCTTTGAGATCCTGTATGCGCTCTGTGAGGGGATTGGCTCCTCCCACGAGTCATAGCTGTATGAATTATAAGGCTCATCGGCAAATGCCGTTATCGTCATGACCGAGCAAAGCGAGGCTGTCAAAGCAAGAGTGAGGATTCTTTTGATCTTTTTTCTTATTGCTGACATGCTTTTCACCTTTTTCCTTTTTATAATGTGTTAGGGTCTATCAGTCCTTGATACCCGAGTTAGCCATGGTCTCCATAACGTTACTCTGTGCAACGAGGAATACGACCAGCGGCGGGATAAGAAGAACAACTGCCGCTGCATAAACAGCGCCCTGACGGGAAAGACCGGTCAATGATATCTGCTGAACGATCGTAGGAAGTGTCTTGAGTTCCTCAGAGTAGATCAAAACACCGCCCTGCATATTCCATGCTCCCTGGAATGCGAAGATTATAAGCGTCATTATAGCCGGCTTCGAGTTTGGTACAACTATCTGCCAGCAGATCCTGAAGAGGCCTGCGCCGTCCACCTTGGCAGCCTCGATCATCGAATCGTGAATGGTGGACATACTCTGTCTCATAAGGAACAGACCGAGTGCGGTAGCAATATTCGGGAGAATAAGTGCGCCGTATGTGTCGATAAGTCCGAGCTTGGAAAGAACGAGGAACGTCATGATCCAAGTTGCCTGAGACGAGAAAAGGAGGGCGGTAACGATAAGCTTATTTAAGAAGTTAACGCCCGGGAACTTACACTTAGCAAGTGCAAACGCTGCGCAGCAGCAAACGAAAAGGTTGCCTGCGCAAACAACTATGGTAATGAATACCGAGTTGAATATGTACCTTGAAAGCGGTACCCACATATTAGATGCTATGTTTACAAGGTCTGAGAAGTTCTTGAACGTGGGGTTCAAAACGTAGAGCTTAGGTGGGAATACGAACAGCTCTTCAACAGGCTTGATAGACTGTATCAGTGAGTAGTAGAGCGGGAAGAGCATGAATGCGCCGAGCAGACACAGGAAGATAAATATCGCAATGTCGCCGCCGAGAGAGCCGTTTACTCTCTTTTTCTTGTCCTTGACCTTAAGCTTCTCTATAGAGACCTTTCTCTTTTTTCTTGCCATTTCGTAAACTCACCTCCCTTAGTCGATATACTTGGCGAGCAGTGAATTGATGCCCTTGTTCGCAAGCAGCATAGCTGCGAACAGTACAAAGCATATTGCCGCCGAGTAGCCCATCTCAAAACGAATGTAGCCGTAGTCTGTTGCGTGGTTCATTATGGTGTGTGCAGCGTAGTCAGACGAAGGAAGACCTACAAGTGCCTGGCCTACAGCACCTACCGTGAACGAAGAGGAGATCTGAAGAACAGCTGCGAAGAGGAGCTGCGGGCCCATTGAAGGGATCGTTATCATAAACAGCTCCTGCCATCTGTTCTTGATGCCCTCGATAGCGCCCGCCTCGTACATTGACTTGTCAATGTTCTGGAAGCCCGCACGAAGTGCAAGGAAGCCTGCGCCCATCGAGATCCACAGCTGAACTACTATACATACGCCTAAGATGTACTTAGTGTCTGTAAGGAACTGAACAGGCTGTGTGAAAATACCTATATCCATAAGCACCGAGTTAACGTAGCCGTTAGCGTCGCCCGAAAGGATCAGCTGCCAGATAACGTAAACAGATGTCGTCATAGAAGGCGCATAGAATACGAAGGTAAAGAATGTTTTCAGTACAGGGTGCATCTCATTTATGAGCCAAGCAAGTATAAAGCTCAGGATATAAGAGAACGGGCCTGTGAAAACTGCGAAGATAAGTGTATTTCTTATCGCTATAAGGAATACCTCATCGTTTAAGAACAGCGTCTTGAAGTTTGAGAGCCCTACATACTTGGGGAACTGTACCATATTAAAGTTGGTAAAGCCCACAGGAAGTGACATGACTATCGGAACTATCAAGAAGATTATAAACAGGATCATAAAGGGAGCCATAAGACCGTAGCAAGCCTTGTTTACCTTGACCATATGCCACGTATATGCCCATTTTCCTGCCTTGTTCATCGGGACCTGCTGTCCCGAGGCATTGTTTTTAGCCATATATCATTACTCCCTCCCTTACTTGTTTTCAGAGTACATATCAAGGTCTTCAAGCTTACGTGTGATCTCGTCGTTGATGTCCTTGTTGTACCAGAAGAGCGTATCTCTCGGGTTGTCTGCCTCGTTAACTACCTGTCTGAAGGCGTTCATAAGGTTTCTTGTTACGCCGTAGGAGGCGGGGATTACAGGTATCTCTACCTGAGAATCGAGCTGCTCCTTGAGCTTGTTATACTCAGTCGTTGTCCACGAGAGGTTTGCAAGTGCCTCAACGTTAGCTGTTGCGTATCTGCCCATTGTGCCGAGGACCGCCTCTATATCCTGGCCGTACTCGGTCTGTGTCTCGGTAGATGTATACCACTTAACGAAATCCCAAGCGCCCTCGATATCCGATGCCTTCTTGAAGATAACGATACCCGAGCCTGCCGAGCTTGCAGCGTGGTTGATCGAGCCGTCCATCTGTACCGTTCCGGGAACAGGCTGGAAGTCCCAGCAGCCCTTGATCTCAGGTGCCGCAGTAGCAAGCTGGTTAGCAAAGCCGTAGTTGTTGATTATGATAGGCATATCACCCATTCTGAAACGTGTGAATGCGTCATATGTCTGCGAGAAGCTGTATGTGGTGTAGAACTTAGTCCACCTGTCGAATGCATCTACAGCCTCGTTTGTGTCAAAGTTTGTCTTTGTCTGCTCTTCGTTGTAGTAGTTGATACCCTGCTGCAGTAGGAGCATAGCAAAGGTGTTTCCTGCCTCGGTAGTAGCCGAGATCTGTGTTACGCCCGCAGAGCCCATCTGTGCAAGGATAAGGCCAACCTCCATATAGTTACGCTGAAGTGCGGGCAGAACGTTTATCAGCCCGTCCCAAGTTGTAAGGTCGGTCTTGGGGTCTATGCCGTACTCTGCCAAAATATCCGAGCGGTAGAAGAGCATCGGGAACTGCTGCTCGAGCGGAACGCCGTATGTGCCGCCGTTGTACTGGTAGAGCACCATAGCATCCTTAGAGAAGTTCTTCGTCACCTCATCATACCCGTCAAGCTTTGAAACATCGACCAGTACGTCACGTGCCGCAAGCTGTATCGGGTAGTCGCCTCCGAGGTAGAGCGCTATGTCAGGGCCCTTGCCCGAGAAGGTCGCCTCAACGATACCGCCGACAACGAGCTTAAGATTTACCTTCGTCTTAGCGTCAAGGTTGTATTCATTATTTATAAGGTTAGTAACCACCTTAGCATTATCTCTACCTGTTGTTATCCAGGCTGTCATAACGCCGCTGTCGTTCTCGTCAAGGTCTGAAAGTGAGTTATAATCCTCAAAGAACGAGCCTATGAACTTCTGGAAGCCGTAGCTCAAGCCCTTGAAGAACGATGAGTCAACAGATGTGAAGTCCTGATCGTCTGTGCAAAGCTCGATCATATCGACCTCGAGCGGCTGTGCACGGTACTGTGATACCCAAGCGGATACCGCTGTGATATTATCCTTGATCTGTGACATCAGAGAAGGTATCCTGTCAGGCTTGTCAACGCACTTGTCAAGAATGATAGCCATTGTTCTGAGCGTTACAGCCTCAGTACCGCCCGTGCCCGAAAGCTCCTCGATTTTCTTCTGAGCGTCTGTCAGCTGCTTGCTGTAGCTCTTGAAGTCGTCGATAATGGTAGGTATAGCCTTATCTATATTGTAGTTATTATATTCGTCGGGTGAAGGACCTGTGATCTGACGTATCTGTCTGTAATAGCTGTTGGTATTATAAACGATAGTGTCGATCTCGTCCATTATCTCGCCTATCTCTCCGGGGATAGCCTCGAGAGTAAGGGTGTTCTTTCCTGATTCAAGGTAGAAATACATCGGGTCTGAGCCGACCTCGGGTGAGGTCAAGGTCCACTCGGTATCATAGAAGAACTTGATCTGGTCGGCTTCCTTATAAGGCACCTCTCCGTTTATGTACAGTCTCCTGTTAGAGTACATTCCTCTCATCTGATCCTGTCTTGCACGTATGCCTATCTTATACCAGCCCGCAGCATCTACATTAAATTCCCATGTTACAGACTGTGTCGATTTGTTCCAGTTGCCCTGGCCGCCTATGGTGTTGTACTTTTCCTTAGTAGGCGATGAGCCGTTTGAGGATGACGTAAGATACGAGGTGTTGTCAGAGGTCGGGAAAAGCGTCTTGTCCGACTTGTACTTTGCAAGCTCGCCCTCAAGAGTTATCCTCTGCCCCGAAGCCATGCCCTTATCGACCTTGCCCGCATCGTATGAGGGAAGCTCTTCATGGTTATGGAACTTGATATACTCTATAGCGAACTGCGCCTTCTCGGAATCTAATGTAATAGTATGCGTGCCCTCCTCCAAATAGAAAGCGAGCGGCTCGTTTGAAAGGCCGTCGATATCCTTGAGGTCGCTTACCTGCCACATTACCTCTTCCTTCTGGCCGGGGCGAATGTCGTTGCCCTTTGAGTCCTTAAGGATCTCGTCGCCGGACTCGTTCACCCATACCTTCGGGAGCGTTATACGCTCTGCCGTTGCGTAAGGGCTCTTCCCGTCAATAAGCAAGCCAAATTCAACGTCCGAGGTCGTGCCCTCGAGCGCCTCATAGCTTATCTCGGCAAAATAAAGCCCGGTCTTCGGAATGTTTACCGTAAAGTCAGCCTCGCCTATCTGGCTTACCCACTTGAATACGCTGTCCTTCCCGTCAACAGTCTCTACGGAATACTCGATACCTGAGTCTTCCTTAGCGGTAAAGTCCTTGCCTAAGACTGTTACCTCCTCGTTCGGACGTGCCGCATCGGCATATCTTTTTAGATATGCGCTGTAGGTGTTTTCTCTCTTAGCGGCATCTACGGCCTCAGCAGACGCTTCGCTCGACGGCGAAGATTCTGCGAGCGCCGCAGGCGCCATAGAAAGCACAAGTACAGCCGCTAAAGCCGACGAAGTAATACGCCTAAACCTTGTGTGTTTCACTGTTTAGTCCACCTTTCTTACTGAATTTGCTGATATATCACCCAAACGGTTATATTCCCCTGCTACTGTGCCGGCGGTATCAGCCTTATCCCGCCGCCGTCACTGTCGAGCTCGACCTTTACTCTGTCTCCGCCCCTGAGCCCCAGAGCCTCCAATTGTTCCTTGGGTATCTGAAGCCTTCCCGAGCGGTCGAGAACTGCGAGCTCCTCGTGGGTCTGCTCCTCCTCGTTTTCCTCGTGAGTGAGCATTTCCCCCATTTCATCGAGCTCAGCCTTGTAGGAGCGTTTTCTTACTATCTCCGAGCTCGTTCTCCCGTCCCTGATAGCTACCACACGGTCAATGTGGTTCGCAAGCTTGACATCGTGGGTAACGATGACTACCGTTATCCCCTCCGTCCTGTTTAGCTCCTTGAAAATATCAAGTATCTTGTTCGAGGTCTTTGTATCCACCGAGCCTGTCGGCTCGTCTGCAAGCAGAAGTCTCGGCTTGTTCGCAAGCGCTATAGCTATCGCCACACGCTGCTGCTCGCCGCCCGACATCTGACCCAGCCTTGAATTTTTCCTGTGCGAAAGGCCTACCTTTTCAAGCAGCTCCTCCGCCCTTTTGCGCCTCTCCTTTTTTGAGGAGAGTATCATCGGCATCTCTACATTCTGTACCGCCGTGAGGTAGGGTATAAGGTTCCTCGCATTGTTCTGCCACACGAAGCCTACCGTCTCCCGCTTGTACTGCATATAGTCCTTGTCCGAGAACTTGAGAAGATTTTTCCCGTCGATATAAAGGCTTCCCGCCGAGGGGCGGTCAAGCCCGCCGAGCATATTCAGAAGCGTTGATTTTCCGCTTCCCGAGTTACCGACTATCGCCATAAGCTCGCCCTTCTTAACATCAAGGTCGAGCCCCTGCAGCGCTACTACCTCTATCTCATCGGTCTTGTAGATCTTCACAAGGTTTTCGCATCTTATCATATATTCGCCCATATCGGCGTTTTCTTCATTCACGGTGACATTCTCACTCAACTATCTCACCGTCCTCTAACGTATAGACCTTGTCGGCGATATCCACCATACTCGGGTCATGCGTTGTCATAATTATCGTCATGCCCTGCTTCGCTACCAGCTCCTTGAAAAGCTTCACAACGTGAAGCCCCGTCGCTGTGTCGAGCTCGGCAGTCGGCTCGTCTGCAAATATTATCTTCGGCTCGTGCGCTATCGCCCTTGCTATCGCTACACGCTGCTGCTCACCGCCCGACATTTCAGGCGGCCTGTGGTGCATTCGCTTTGCAAGCCCCACATTTTCGAGTACTTCCTTTACCCTCTTGTCTCTCTGCCTGTAGGGGTAGCCCGCCAGCCGCAGCCCGAATTCGACGTTTTCATACGCCGTCATTCCCGACATCAGTGCGACCGACTGGAACACAAAGGCCATTTCATATCTTCTCAGGTCGTCACGCTTCGCCTCGCCGAGCTTGGTTATATCCTTGCCGTCAAAGATAACGCTGCCGCTCGTCGGCTTGTCAAGTGCCCCGAGAATGTTTATAAGCGTGGTCTTGCCGCTGCCCGAGCGCCCCCTTAATATCGTAAGGGTGCTTTTTTCTATCTCGACATCGATGCCCTTAAGCGCCGACACCACGCTGCCGTCGCCTATCTTAAAATCTCTTCCCACACCCTGCGCTTCAAGTATCACAGAGCTTTGAAGTCCCGAACCTGCCATACACATTACCCTCATGATCCGCACAGAATGCACACCCGCCTGTCACATTTTCCCGCTTAAAAAAGCGATACTATTTTTATAATAGATACCGCCCGCCTGTGAGCCGTGACAGCTTGTGCATTTTGCACATACAGCGGTCTTGTACGCCCCGCTGCACAACATATAGTGATTTTGTTCAAAATTTACGCTAAAGCTTGTTGATTATTACTTACTTTTGGTCAAAAATCCTTAAAAAGGGCTCATTTAGCTAATCTTAATTATACCAATTTACAAGTCCTTTGTCAAGAAGTGTAAACGTTTAAGCAGGAATTTTTTTTGTCTATTTTTTTGTTTAGTCATTATGCACATCGCCAAATGCTTTATTTTATGCGATCTGCTAAAGTTCTTTAAACATTTTTTCAAAGAAACGCCGTCAAAATGCCGATTTGATTATGCCCAGTTAATTTCTTTTCAAAAAGTTTACATATTCCCCCGAATTTTCGACCGTTTTTCCAAAGGACAAGCAGTATAATATTTTCAAATCAAGTTTCATATTTTCGTATTTTTCTGCCGCCCACACATAAAATATGAAGCACCCCTTCGGGCGGCAGGCAATAGCAAAGGAGTGATATTATATGCTTCCCAAATTAGAATACTGTACCGATAAGCGTATCCTCACCGCCTTTCTCTGCGGCGAGATCGACCACCACTCGGCACGTGCCGTGCGTGAAGCAGTCGATATAGCGATAGAAAAGCACCGCCCCGCCCTGCTCGTGCTCGACTTTTCTGCCGTGACCTTTATGGATTCCTCCGGCATCGGCCTTATAATGGGCAGGTTCAAGCGTATGCAGGAGCATCGGGCGGATATACTTGTCGCAAACCCTAGCGACAGTATAGCAAAGCTTATGCGACTTGCCTCTGTCGAGCGTATCGTAAGGATCGTCTATACCGCCCACAGCGCAAATGTAAAGGAGTGATGAAAATGAATACCATACAAAACAGCCTCAAGCTCATTATCCCCTCGCATTCCGAAAACGAGGGGCTGGCAAGGCTCGCAGTCAGCGGCTTTCTCGCATCTGCGGGCGCAGATGTCAGCACGATAGCCGAGCTCAAGACTGCCGTTTCCGAGGGCGTTACAAACGCTATCGTCCACGGCTACCGTGGGTCTTACGGGAATGTAACGCTGGAGATAAAGCTTTTCAAAAGCGGCAGGGTCAAAATAACCATAGCCGATAAGGGGCGGGGCATCGAGGATATCGAAAGGGCTATGGAGCCGCTCTTCACCACCGCCCCCGAGGAGGAGCGTGCAGGCCTCGGCTTTGCGATAATGGAAAGCTTCTGCGATAAGCTGCGTGTAAAAAGCTCTGTCGGCAAGGGCACACGCCTGACAATGGAAAAATACATAAAAAATGGCAGCCAAGGCTAATGCTGTCGACCGCCTCGTCTCCGAAAACCTTGGCCTCGTCCACCTTTGCGCCAACCGCCTGCGTGGCAAGGGGATAGAGTATGAGGAGCTTTTCAGCGCAGGCTCGCTCGGGCTGGTCAAGGCAGCAAAGGCCTTCGACGAGGCAAGGGGCGTTAAATTCTCTACCTACGCCGTGCCGGTGATCTTGGGCGAGATACGGCGGCTTTTCCGTGACGGCGGGCAGCTGAAGGTCTCACGCCCGCTCAAGGAGCTGTCTCTCAAGATCACCCGTGAGCGTGAGCGCTGCCTGCGTGACGGCGGTAAGGAGCCTACCGTTTCAGAGCTCAGCGAGCGGCTTTGCGAGCCGCCCGAGCGTATCACCGAGGCTATCTCCTCCGCCCAGCCCGCCGTCAGCCTTACCGAGTGGGACGATGACGGCGAGCGACAGGCCGATATACCCACCCCTCCGCCCGATGCCGATATAACCGACCGCCTCGCTCTCTACGATGCCCTCAAGACCCTCGACAAGCAGGACAGGCAGCTCATTTTCCTGCGCTATTTTGAGAATAAGACCCAGTCTGTCACAGCAAGGCTCCTGGGTATGACGCAGGTGCAGGTATCAAGGCGTGAAAAAAAGATAATGCAGTCGCTCTATGCAAGGCTCAAAGAATAGCTGTATAGAATAATAACGACTATTATTATAATATTCCCTCCTCTTATTGACAATTTCGATAAAAAATGTTATAATGTTTATGAATAATTTATGCAATTAGTTGTGCGCTACATAATTCACGCTAAAGAGGGAATATTTATGTTTGGAAAAGACTCGGTACTATGGAAAAAATACTTCGGCCTTGCCTGGAAGGATATAGAAGCGCTCGCCCCCGAGGTGGGAAGGTATGCATTTTTTAAGGATACGCTCACCTATGAGCTTGATGAGAACTCAAAGCGCCTTATAGGCTTTGAGGGCACGCCCTCGTATGAGAGCGTTTTCGGTATCGTCAAAAGGCTTATGGACGATCAGGCCGCCCATATCGGCGTCAGACAGCTCCACGATGACAGCACTACAGCACTCGGGATAATATATGAAAAGAAGGAAGCCGTCAGAAGCGAGACCCTCTCGCTTTGCACTGTAAACAGGCTCATTTCCGCTATGGCGCAGGGCTCGCCCGAGTCGCTGCTCGCACTTATCCAGCTTGAAGAGCGCTCCGGCAAGCACCCCCTTTCTGACATACACGTGTATGAGGTGCTCTCAGTCATCGTCGAGGCAGTGCCTAAGGAGTCGATGATCTGCTCACTCGGGCAGGGCAAGCTTTGGCTTTATATACCGGGCTTTTCGGGAGATCAGGTCGATTATCTTAAGGGCATAAAGTCTCAGGTCGAGGGCTACACCGTTTCCTCACTCGGTGAGAACGGCGGCAGCGTCACCTTCACGGCAGGCTGTGCTGCAAGCCTTTCCTCGCCCGTTCAGCGAATGAACACCGCCCGCTTTACGCTCTTTGAAGCGCAGAGCAAGGGCTTCGGCACCGTCCTTGCCCATTCCGTGGAGCGCTATGAGGATCAGAAAAACGAATTTGCCCGCATACAGCAGTTTGCAACGCTTATCGACTCTAACCTCTTCCGCTACCACTTCCAGCCGATCATCTCGGCGCATACAGGCGAGATCCTCGCTTATGAGCTGCTTATGCGCTCGGGCGGCGGAATAGATATGTACCCCCTGGAGATCCTCGACTACGCCACGAAGTACGAAAGGCTCTACGATATAGAAAAGGCGACCTTCTTTAACGCCCTTCATCTCGTTTCCGAAAATCAGCAGCAGTTCTCCTCAAAGAAGCTGTTCGTAAACTCGATAAGCGCCCATATCCTCTCGAAGGAGGATTGGGACAAGCTCCTCTCCGACTACGGCGAGCTGCTTGAAAAGGTGGTCATCGAGCTTACCGAGCAGTCCGAGATCGGTGACGAGCAGCTCGAGACCGTTAAAAACCGTATAGCCTTCTCGAATATGGAGCTTGCTATCGACGATTACGGCACGGGCTACTCAAACACCTCTAACCTGCTGCGCTATAACCCCTCCTATGTCAAGATCGACAGGCAGCTCATAGCAGGGATAGAAAATAACCTCAAAATGCAGAAGCTCGTTTCGTCTATCATCGAATTTGTCCACGCCAACGGCTTTCAGGCGCTTGCCGAGGGCGTTGAGACCTACAGCGAGCTGAAAACCATGATCGGCCTCGGCTCAGACCTTATACAGGGCTACTACATATCAAAGCCCAAGCCCTTTATCCTCTACGAGATATCCGATACGATAAAGGACGAGATCATCAAGATCAACCTCGAATATACCGCAAATATAGACAAGATCTACCACCCCAAGAATTCCGAGACCGTAGACCTTAAAAAGCTTGCGAGCGAGCACTATACCGTCATCTTTGTCGAGACCCCGCAGGTGACTGTCGAGAGTGACGCCAAGACCCCCTGCAATATGAATATAATAATCAAGGACGGGCTAGAATGTAAGCTCACGCTCAAGGGCTCTGTCCTCACAACGGATAAGGATAACCCGATAATCACCCTCGGCTCTGAAAGCCGGGTCACTATCGACGTCAAGGGCAGAAATGAGCTTAGGAGCAAGGGCATACACGTTCCCTCTTCGGCAGAGCTTACGCTTATCGGCGACGGCTCCCTTTCCGTTAAGACCGAGCTTGCGAGCGCCTATGCTATCGGTACCGACAGGCACTCAAGCCCCGGCAATATCACCGTGCTGCTCGACGGCCACCTCATTGTCGAGGCAAACGGCGACAACAGCGTCGGCATAGGCGGCGGTATGAATGAGGACAACACCTCTATCAAGATCCTCTCGGGCAACGTTTCGGTGAACTGCTCGGGCGGAAGCTGCGTGGGGATAGGCATACACGAGGGCAGCAGCAATATCACCCTCAGCGACTGCGGCTTAAGCGTTGAGATCTCCTCGGCAAGCTGCGTCGGCATCGGCACTCTTGAGGGTGAGACGAGAATAGCCCTTGAAAACATAGCCATAAGCACCACCCTTACAGGTATGAGCCTGTGCTCTATCGGCACGCTTTCGGGCGGCAGCGGCAATATAAGCTTTTTGAGCGGCAAGATAGAATCCGTCCTGCGTGGCAGAACTATAATCTGTATGGGCGCAAAGGGCGGAAATGTCGATATTTCCGTCAGCCACGCCACCGTTATGTTCAACTGCGAGGGCGGCGATATCTGCGGAATAGGCGATCTCGAGGGTGACGGAAACGTAAGAGTTACCGAATCAGACCTTCAGATGATCTTCCGTACACGTGACGGCAAGGGTCTCGGCAGCAAAAACGGCAGGCTCGATGTTATCAACTGCCGTGAGGATATAAGGATAAACGAATAGCTCTCGTCCCGGCACGGCCTGCTGATGTAAATGAGAATTTAGCGGAGCTTCGCTCCGCTAGGTAATAGTTAATAGGTAATAGGTAATAAGTATGGTGTCGGCTTCGCCGACAGATGCCCATTCGGGCAGCCGCCGCAGG
>JAFRYW010000160.1 GCA_017442845.1 Ruminococcus sp. | reverse complement strand
TCAAGCTGCCCGAGTAGGAGGGCAGGATGAAGGACTGGGTCGAGGAGCTCAAAAAGCGTAAGGACATTCGCCCCGTGGTTTGGAAGACCATAGACGAGTTTTTAAAGGCGCCCGTGATCTATATAAAGCGTGAGCTTGAAGAAAAGTATATGGCGATAAAGGACAAGCTCCCCGCACACGAGTATATCGAGGAGCCTAAGAAGCCCTCGTTCACGATACAGTTTGATAAGCTTGCCGACAGCGACGAGGCGCACCGCATTTTATCCGAAAACGGCATCAGATGCAGAACGGGCAAGACGCTTGTTCCGTTCAGGCTTACGGGAAATATCGAGTGGGGCGTTCCCGCACCCACGCTTGAGGGCGAGGAGCCGCTCACCGTTTGGGTATGGCCCGAGTCACTCTGGGCACCTATCTCGTTCACACAGGCGTACCTTGAAAGCAAGGGCGCTGATGAAAACGAGTGGAAGAATTACTGGTGCAGCAAGGAAGCGCAGGTGATACAGTTCATCGGGCAGGACAATATCTATTTCTACGGCATCGCCGAGCCTGCTATGTGGATGGCGCAGCAGGCAGCTGCCGAAAAGACGGCAGACCCCGCCGACGGCGAGCTTCAGCTGCCTGTTATCTGTGCAAACCACCATATACTCTTCCTTGATAAGAAGGCATCGAGCTCGGGGGCTGTAAAGCCGCCTATGGCTGACGATCTGCTTAACTACTACACGCCCGAGCAGCTCAGGATGCACTGGCTGGGGCTTGGCCTTGGGCAGCGTTCGGTAAGCTTTATGCCTAAGCCCATGAACCCCGAGGCTAAGGAGGACGAGCAGGACCCCGTTGTAAAGGACGGTCTGCTGCTTTCAAATGTCTATAACCGTATGATCAGAACGGCATTCTATACCAACCAAAAGCGCTTTGGCGACAAGCTGCCGAGGGTAGCCCCCGAGGAGGATATTTTAGCTGCAGGCAAGAAGGCTGTGCTTGATTATGAAAGGCATATGTCACGCTTTGCGTTCCACCAGTGCACCTATGTGCTTGACAGCTACATCAGAAACGGCAGCAAGTACATGGCAAAGGCACTCGGAAACCCCGACGAGCTTGATGACGGGCAGCTGACGCAGGCGCTCAGCAACCTTTTCTATATGATAAGGATAGCAGCGATACTGCTTCACCCGATGGCGCCGTTCGGCACGGAAAAGCTGAGAGAATACTTACAGCTTGACAAGCGCATCTGGAGCTGGGAGACTGTCTTTGAGCCGCTTGACTATTTCGCTGAGGAGGGGCACACCCTTAAATTCCTCCCCCCTAGGACGGATTTCTTTACCCGCCACGAGAGCCAGTTCTGAGCTGATAAAAGCAGCTGCGAAGGGGGTCTGGGAGTCACTTGCTTACTGCGAAGGCATACAAAGCTGCCCCCGGGCGGCTTATTGGGGGCTTTGCGGTCGCCCCCAAACCCCTTCGCAAGTGCACCTTACCTATTACCTAGCGGAGCTTCGCTCCGCTAAATTCCGATCTATCAACCCAAAAGTAAAACAAAGATCACCCCTAGGGTCATTCCTTGGGGTGATCTTTTTCTATTCCTTTGTAAGTAAAGCATTTATGCTGCCCTTGGTCGCAAGCCCGTCTGAAAAGGCGGTAGCAGCGCCTGCGGCTGTGCCGAGAGTCAGGGCGTGGCTGTAGCTGCCGCTTTCAAGATAGCCCGCAATAAACCCTGCTACCATTGAATCGCCCGCACCTACAGAGTTTTTTACCTCGCCTTTGTGGGCAGGTGCACGGTGCAGCGTGCCCGATTTATCAAGAAGCAGCGCCCCCTCGCCCGCCATTGAGACGAGCACGTTTATTGCCCCCATTTCACGAAGCTGCAAGGCGTAGTCAATGATCTCGCTTTCGGTATCAACAGGCTTGCCAAAGATCTCACAAAGCTCGTCCTTGTTGGGCTTTATGAGAAAGGGCTCGTATTTTAGAACATTTATTAACAGCTCACCCGAAGCATCGACAACAAAGCGTACCCCACGCCCCGATAGGGCGCTTAGGATCTGTTCATAGATATTCGGCGGGAGCGAGGGCGGTATGCTCCCCGCCAAAACGAGCGTGTCGCCCTCATTGAGCAGATCTAGCTTTTCAAGCAGCCGCTTGACATCTGCCTCGCTTATATCGGGGCCTGTGCCGTTTAGTTCAGTCTCCGCCCCGCCCTTGATCTTAACGTTTATGCGGGAGCTGCCCTCCTTTAGTCGCACAAAGTCTGTGTCGAGCCCCATTTTTTCAAGCCCCTTTTCTATCGCCTCGCCCGTAAAGCCGGCAGTAAAGCCGAGTGCCCTTGAGGCGACACCAAGCTCCTTTAAGACCAGCGAAACATTTATCCCCTTGCCGCCGAAGTAGATCTCCTCGCTCTTTGAGCGGTTGACCGCCCCGGGGGTAAGGGCGGGGGTGTGCATAACATAGTCTATCGCCGGGTTAAAGGTCACTGTATATATCATAGTCTTTTTCCTCCTTTTTTTCGCATCTGCCGCAATCTGAGCAGCCGTTGCAGCTTATCCTCATGCCGCAGCTCTCGCAGCGCTGCCTGAAATGCGGCTTGTAAAGCTCACCCTCGGGGATAGGTGCGCCGAAGCGGTCGGCGAACTTAAAGGCTATGGGCTTGCCCTTAAAGCTCAGCCCCGACTTGAACGCCTGAACGGTTTGAAGACGGTTCCCTTCAATGGAATAGAGCCGCCCGTCCTTTATAAAACGCCTGCCCGTGCCGCAGAATACAAAGGTCACATTATGCGCCCGACATTCGTCAGACAGGCTCTTTACCCACTCATAGCGGCATGGGCGTGCGCCGCTATAATTCTCGCCGTCGCAGAGCACCTGCTCGATCTGCCCGCTTTGCAGGTATTTTTCAAGGCTCACTTTGCCTATATACGGGGCACACATAACGCCCTTGTGCCTGAAGGGGAGCGACAGCAGTATCGGCACACGCTCATCAGCCCTTTTCTGGTTTTCGGCGGTAACGTTGAAAAAGATATTCTCCCAGCCGCCGCCCCAGTCATCGGGAAGGCATTTTTCCACACGCTCGGGGCGCTTTGTAAGCAAAAAGAAAACAACATCGGGCCGCTGCCGCATTACCTCCCAGGCGTCCTCCCGCCAGGGGTCGGCCTGCTCCAAAAAGAAATCAGAGGTCATGCATACACGTATCATCTCGCCGCTTTGTACCTTGAAGCGCCCCTGTCTGTCCTTTTGCAGCGGGTAGTTGAAGCCCGCCTTTGTTTTATAGATCTCGCTGCCGTCCATATCACGCATTTTGTCAAGAAAGAACATATAGCAGTTTTCGCAGCCCTCGCTTTTTTTGAC
>JAFRYW010000159.1 GCA_017442845.1 Ruminococcus sp. | reverse complement strand
GGGGTTGGGGGGTGGGGGAAAACGCCCCCATAGCGCAGAGCTAAGACCTAGTTCATCGCTCCGGCGGCTTATCGGGGGGCTTTGCGGTCCTCCACAACCCCACAAATCCCAATTTCCTTAAGTACTAAAAATACCTCCCGATATGGGAGGTATGTAATCGTTTATCTTGTAGGGTTTACGATGTCTCTCCAGTCAAGATCGCCTCGCTCGAGGGCGTGGATAAGTGCCTCGGCGGTGGCGTTGTTTGTTGCAACGGGAATGTTGTGAACATCGCAAAGCCTTAACAGGTTCATATCATTCGGCTCATGTGTGCCTGCGGAGATAGGGTCTCTGAAAAAGAGCAATAGGTCTATCTCGTTGCAGGATATGCGGGAAGCTATCTGCTGGTCGCCGCCCTGTGAGCCGCTTAGGTATCGCTGTATCTTTAGCCCCGTCGCCTCGCCGACAAGCTTGCCTGTAGAGCCTGTAGCGCAAAGATTGTGTCTGCTCAGCACCCCGCAGTAGGCGATGCAAAACTGCACCATAAGCTCCTTTTTCGAGTCGTGAGCTATCAAAGCTATGTTCATTTCAAATCCCCCCAATGATTCGCAAGTTTTATGAGTGTTATGCCTTGATCGAAAGCGGTATGTGCTCGCCCTTGATCCTTCTCGAGATAGCCGAGAATGCAAGGAAGCCCATTGAGCTTGACGAGAGCGGTGCGCCCTTACCTGTAGCTATCGGGATAGCGCTGTCCTCGGGGATAACGCCCAGGAGCTGAACGCCTACCGTGTCTATGATAGCGTCAAGGTCGTCGATATTGTCAAATTCAAAGATTCTCTTGCTTGCCTTGTTGATAAGGAGCCTCTGCTTCTGGTTGCCCCTCTTGTAGAACTCGTCCGACATCATCTGAGCGTCACGAACGCATACAGGGTCGGGAGTTGTAACTATAAGGATAAGGTCGGAGTTTGTTACTATGTCAAATACCGAGCCGTTGATACCTGCCGAGGTGTCGATGATTATGTATTCAAAATATTTTCTCATCTCGGTAGTGATCTTTTCGATATCCTCAGCCTTTAGCTGAACGAACGGGTCGGAAGGGGCGCAAAGCACGCTCAGGTTAGATGCAAGCTTAACTGTAGTTGTAGCCTTATAAACATCGCAGGTACCCTCGATAACATCGCCCAGATCGTAAGGGATATTCCCCTGCATACCGAGCATGATGTCCATACATCTCAGACCGAAGTCGAGCTCGATGATAAGAGTTCTGTTACCCTGCTTTGCAAGAGCGTAGCCAAGGCAGGCGCTGATAGACGACTTGCCCGTACC
Organism: Ruminococcus sp.; assembly: GCA_017442845.1. Lineage (GTDB taxonomy): Bacteria > Bacillota > Clostridia > Oscillospirales > Ruminococcaceae > NK3A76. Next base: position 2,952 of record JAFRYW010000159.1, on the reverse strand, counting down.
GCCCTTACCGGAGGTAACTGCAATAATTGTGGACTTATTTGCCATAGACTTATGTCTCCTTTCGATATGAAACCACCTGCACAGCCCCCGTCAGGGCACAAGGGCAGATGATAATAAGTATAGGTTACTATTCTATTTTACCACATTTCGCAAAAAAGTCAAAGCAAAAAAAAGGCAAAAAAACAATTTTGTAGCCTTGCATTGAAAACGTGAAGTATTCTTGTATATTTTGCACAAACTCCTTATTTATGTCAAATATCACCATATGGAATATTATACATACAGCCTGTCAAAAATATGTCATTATTACACAAAAGAGGGGCACGGCGCAGAAAAAGCTACACCGTGCCTTTCCATTCCTCGAGCAGCGGGCGGATAAGGCTTTTGGAATCCTCGGAGGACTCTAAAACAATAGAAAACGCTATCTCCGGCTTTTGTGCGGGGTAGAAGCCTATGACTGTGCTGTTGTAGCCGCTGCCCGCCTCGGGGGTGCCTGTCTTTATAGCCGCCTTGTGCGGCAGTGAGGACAGGCTGTCCTCGCCCCATATGTTGTCGGCTGCCATTATCATACCGTCCTTGATATTTCCGAAGGCGTAGTCGTTTTTGAGAAGCCTTACCGCCTTTTTCTTTTCATTCTTATAAATTGTCAGCGGGTGGAGCGTGCCCTTGTTTGCGAGGATCTGCGCCCACTGTGCCATTTGCAGCGGCGTAACGGCGTTTTCCGACTGCCCTATAGCCGACTGCAAGAGCAGCCCCTCGCTCCAGGCTATCCCAAGTGCCTTGATGCTCTCGGGCGTTACGACCCTGCCTGCGGCGTTTGCTATGCCGATGTCTATACTTTTGCCAAGCCCCATAAGTGACTGATACTCGGCAAGCTTCTGCGCCCCGATAAGCTGTGAGCACTTGTAGAAAAACACGTTGCAGGAGTCACGCAGCGCAGTCTGAACGCTTTCATAGCCGTGGTAGTAAAGGCAGGAAAAGGTGGTGTCGCCGAGCGGGAACCAGCGCCCGCACCAAAGGAACGTGTCAGCGTCGATCAGGCGCATATCAAGTGCAGCAAGGGCGGTGATAGTCTTCATAGCAGAGCCGGGGCGGTATAGCCCCATAAGCGCCCTGTCAAACAGCGGTGCGGCGCTGTCGGCGGCGAGGGTTTCATAGCTGCTTGAAAGCTTACCCGGGTCAAAGTCGGGGGCAGATGCAAGGCATAGCAGCTCGCCTGTTTTGCAGTCGGTAACGCACAGCGCCCCGGCGGTGCATTTGCCGCTGCTTATAGCGTCTGAAAGAAGCCTTTGCGCCCTTAGCTGAAGGCGGCTGTCGATAGAAAGGGCGATATCCTGCCCCGATTGCGGCTCGATAGATGAGCTGTCTCTTTTGGCGATACCGCCCGCATAAAGGCGGTAGCTTTGCTTTTCAAGCCCCGCCTTGGCAGAAAGCGTGTCGGAAAGCTGCTCCTCGCAGGCTGTGAGAAGGTGGGGTGCGGTCACGGCACCGTCAGTCTTTTTATAGCGGCGCTCAAAGCTGCTGTCAGCCCTGATAAACGGCTCCTTCTGTGCAAGGCTCATTGTCAGGTCTAGCAGCTCCTTTGAGGGGGCGTCGCTGAGCAGGAACACATCACCGCCGTTCATAAGGGCGCTGTATCTTATGCAGGCGGTCTGATAGGCGAGGGGTGAGGTGCTTTTTATACCAAAGACCTCGTAAAGGCGTGAGAGCAGCGCTGCGGGGGCTTCATCTTCAGAGGAGAGCACCGATGCAAGGCGCTCAAGCTCGTCGGCCGTGCCCGTAGCCTCCCCTTTAGCCGAGACGGGCAGCGAGAGCCCCTCTGCTAAGTCCTTTTCGGTGCTAAGCAGCCTTTCAAGCACGGAGTTTACCGCTTCGTTTGAGTAAAACAGCGACGGAACGAGCACCACCCTAAACATTTGCTTGTCGTAAGAGAGAAGCACCCCGTTTCTGTCAAGTATCCTCCCCGAAGGGGCAGGCACGGCAGAGCTTACCGTGACGACATTCCCCTCGTCATATTCGGCACTTGCGGCGGTATAAAGCCCCACAAACGGCAGCGCCGCCATAAGTGCGCTGAAAACAAATGCAAGTGTGCGTGAGCGGGTATTTGGCATAGCCATTACTTCCTTTCTCGGCGAGTTTTTATATAACACCTTTTTTACAAAGGCGTTCTTATCAATGCACAATGCACAATGCTGGGTGCACAATTATTGTGTGCGGCTTCGCCGCACAGATGCCCATTCGGGCTTGTTAGGGCAGCGCAATTGCTTATTTTAGGGAATACGTTTAGTCAAAAGTCCGATATGGAGCTTGTCATCTTCGATGACAGCTAAGTTTGCAAGCAAACTTACATAATATCGCCGAAGGCGATACCTTCATTGTGCATTGTGCATTGTGAACTGTGCATTGATAATTATATTTTGTCCGAAGCGGGCATATAATATACTAAAATTTAATTTGAAAGAGGGTAAATTTATGTTTATCAAGACCTTTAAGGTAAAGAAAAAAGCAGGAACGGCGGTGCTGATAGGGGCGTTTTTGGTGCTGATAGCGGCGGTGGTGCTCATAGCGCACGCAAGGGCGGGGAGGGCTGATATCTACACGCTCAAGACCGAGAGCGACAGGCAGGCTTTCATCTCGCAAATGGGCTGGGAGGTAGGTAAGGAATACGATGAATGCAAGGTCGTGCTTATCCCCGAAAAGTGGAACGATGTGTATAAAAAATACAACGACCTGCAAAAGGAGCAGGGCTTCGACCTGACAGACTACAAGGGCAAGACTGTCGAGATCTACACCTACAGCGTACATAACTACAAGGGCTATGAGGACAGCGAGGATGTGTTCATAAACCTTTACATTTGTGACGGCGTGCTTATCGGCGGCGATGTCTGCTGCACAAGGCTTGACGGGTTCATGCAGGGGCTGAAGCGGCTGTAAAGCTTCGCTTTACAGCCT
>JAFRYW010000158.1 GCA_017442845.1 Ruminococcus sp. | reverse complement strand
CGTGTAGGTGGTGTCGGTCGAGCTGTCCATAGAGCCCCACGAGAGATAGTCGCCTATCAGATTAAGGTCAAAGACAATGCCCCTCTTATCATTATTATCCTTCTGCGTACCGATAAAGCCGATGTAGTCATCATCTCGGTAGAGCTTAAGCTTTGCGTCGTCTAAGACAGCCTTGCTGTCACTGTCAGACACAGTCACCTTGCCCTCGATAGCAAGCGTGCTGCCGTTGTAAACAAGCCTGCCGCCTGCGAATGAAAACGTCCCGTCCGAGAGGTCTATCATCGAGCCCGAAGTGCTGCTGTAGTTTAGCGACTTGATCAGTATCGCCGACAGCTCGCCCGTGAGTATCTGCGAGGCATTTATCCGCCCGTCATTGGTTATAGCCGACTTCCACGTGCCGTTTAGCCCCGTGTTGGTGCCTAGGATACCGTTTCGGTTGATCATTATGATGTTTGTAGCCCTTGACAGGTCGGGGTTGTCCGTCCAGTAGTCGGCCTCGAGCTTGCCGTCGGCATTAAACGCCTGAAAGTGATACCCGCCGACACCCGTTGTTACGGGGTCGAAAACGTAGTTCACCGCCGCCTTCATAGCCTCCTTCAGCTCCTGCTCGGTGGCGTTTTTTGAGCTTGCGACAAGGCTCTTGATGTAGCGGCTCATAGGCCCCTCGGCTGCCTTGCTCTCGCTGTCGGTCTTGCCCCCTGCGGTGATATTTGAGGACAAGCCGCCGTCAAAGCTGTATGTGATATTTGTTATAGGCACGCCCGCAAAGCTGCCCTCACGCCCCTGCACGGTGACACGGTCGAGCAGCTCGAGCCGTGGGTCGCCCATTATGTAGCGCACCGTCAGCGGCTTGTAGCTAAGCCCCACATACTTAGCAGCGATAGTGTCAAATATCGCTCTTGTCATATACGGGTTGCTAAACGTTACGCGCCTCTTTTTCACTGCGGTGCTCTCAGTCTCGTAGGTCACGCCCTCGCTCACCTCGCAGGTGAGGTCGGTGATCTCTATCGCCCCACGCTGCACCTCCGGCTCGGCGCTGCGGCTCTTGCTTACCGTGTAGCTTACGTCGGCGATATCCTTGTGGATCAGATATCCCCTGCGGTCGAGCACAGCGTGCCTGCCGCCGTCAAGTGCTGCGATGTAGCCGAGCATCTCTCGGTACGTGCAGTCCTCGGGCGGGGCGGTAAGTGTTGCCTCAAAGCTCTGCCCAAGCCCCACGATACCGAGCACGTTGCAGATATCCTGCTCGATCAGCAGCGATGAGCAGGGGAAGGCTCTGCCCGTTGTAAACTTGCCGTCCGCCCCGTAGAGGTCGTCGTGCGCCTCGATAGTCGTGCGGCTGCCCGTAAGCTTAACACTTGTCGCCTTAAAGCGCCCCATTGGTATAGGCTCGCCCCTAAGTGCTGTGATCTCGGCGTGTGTGTAGCTGTGCAGAGCGGCGTGCGTCATATCTGCAAGGTCGCCGTAGGTCTCGCCGCCCGCATCGCCCGTCGGCAGCAGGTACAGATAAAAATGCCGCCCCTCGACCGACCCGATATCCTCCGCCGAGGTTATGCTCGCCTGCGATGAGAGCACCATTCCGGGGCGGATATCCTCCTCCGGCGTGGTGAAGCTCACCTCACAGGAGATGATCCGAGTGTTTAGCTTCTCGCCCGAGTCGAAGATGATTGCGGCTTTGAAGGTGCGTGAGTCTGCCATTATGAAATCGGCAGTTTTTTGTGAAACACTAAGCATTTACCACGCCTCGCTTTCTACCAGATCTATCGAGCAGTCAACATAGTACGTTCCGTCAGAGCACTCTATTGTGCTTTGATAATCAAAATCGCCCGCATAGAATTTTGTTGTGACACTCTCGCCGTCAAGCACATAGGTCGCAGTAAAGAATGCGGGAAGCTCTAAAAACAGCCTCTCGATAGTTCTTTTCTGCGCTGCCGTAAGGATATGCCACCTAAGCGAGAGCTTACGCTCCCTGTACTTTATATCCCCGCAAGCATCACCGCTCGCCGACCTGCCCGAGTTTTCCGACCAGGTCTTGTATATATTTCTCTTTGCCTTATCCATATCACAGGAGGGCAGGGTATATCCGTTTATTGTAACACTCAGCATTTTCCTGCCTCCTTAAAGATTTATAGGGCTGTGCCCTGTAGATGCTATAATATCATTTATCTCATTCACGACCTCGCTTGTAAGCAGTCTTACACCCTTGCCCGCAAGGTATAGATTTATCAGCTTGCCTTCCCTTATCGCTTCGAGTATCGCCCTAAGCAAAGCACGTATCTCGGCAAGGTCTGCGCTATTGCCCTGCGTCATCATGCTCTTAAGCTTTGAGAGCGGCGAAATGACCTCGGGGTCTACTCTTGCGTTTTTGTTATCGCCTACCATTGCAAGAGTCGGTGCATAAGCTAAACCACCTTTAGCAAGAGGAGGTATCTCCGGTATAGGCAGCGGGTCTTTATCCCACAGGCTGCTGAACGGTTTAGCCCCAAAGATCGATATGTCGTGGATAGAGTTTAGCATATCATTTATCTTTTCAAACGGAAATGCGATAACATCATTGATACCGCCTATCAGCTTGTTTACGATGCTCTTGAAGGTCTCCGCTATACCCGAGGTTATGCCCGCAAATATTTTTCCGCCCTTTGAAAAGACGTTCTTAACATTCGTCCACGCCTCTGTAAATTTGTCCTTGAACCACTTGGGAATCGATGCAAATACACTGATTATGGCATTCTTTGCATTTGCAAAGGTCTTTGCTATCGTCATCGGGTCAAATACCTTTTTGATCTTAGCAACTGCATCGTCAAATTTCTTCTCGAACCACGAGCCGATATTTTTGAATACACCCTTTATTGCCGAAAGCAGATCGGAGCATATTTTTTTGATCTTTTCTATGCCTCCAAAGATCCCGTTATAAAGCCCCGAAATGATATAGCCGCCCATATCCTTCATTATCTTAGAAGGCGAGGCTATACCGAACGCTTTTTTAAAGCCGTTGATAAAGGGTGTGACGATATTGTCCTTTATCCACTTAGCCGCATTCTTAAAGGCGTCCTTTATTCCCTGCCAAAGCCCGCCTATAATGTTGCCGCCGCAGTCCTGTATCTTCTTCTTGAAGTAATCTCTTATACTAAATACAGCACCTTGTATAGAGCCCCACAGCAGCGAAACACCTGCGCCAAGTGCTGACCCCAGTAATTCAAAGAACTTCTTCGCTATTCCGGAATAATCAATGCTTGCAATAAACTGTGCGACCTTATTGCCTACACTCTTCCAATTGGTATTTTGCAGGAAGGCTATACCCGTATCAAGTATACCCTTTATCCCCTCGGAGAGCGTTGCCCCCGCCTTGGAAAAATCGACCTCGCTGAACCACGCATTGACGCTGTCGCTAAGCCCCTTGCCGAGCCCCTTAAAATCAAAGGTAGTCACAAAGCCGTGAAGCGTATCTATAATAGCGTTCCATTTCTTTGCAAAGGTCTTGCCCACAAGCGAGAAATCGGCAGCCTTGATAGAGCTGTTGAGCCCTGTCGCCACCGATGAGCCGAAGCCTTCAAAGTCTATCCTGTCAAGCAGCTCATAGACTGTCGCAAAGATCGTATTTACACCCTCGCCGATGCTCTTGCCGGCAGCCGACCAGTTGATGCCTCTCACAAAGCCATTGAAGATATCGGCTATGCCGTCAGCTGCCGCCTTCGCCTTGCCCCTTATCTTTCCCCAGTCGACCGCCGCAAAGACACCGTTGACCTTCTCGGCGAGAAGCGCCCCTACACCCGACCAGTCGCCTGCCTTGATAGCGTCCTTCATACGCTGTGCCCAGTCAGTGAGCTTTACCCCGTCACCATTTATAGCACTGTAGTCGATACCGCTGTCAGATGACGAGCTGTCGCTGCTGTCAGTCGACTGCGCTACATTCATCACATCGTAGGAGTTTAGATATGATGAGTTCTTCTTTGCTTCCTTGCCTACCTCTTTTATCTTCTTAACGGCCTCGAGCGACTTCTTATAGGTCGTGCCAAATAGCTGATTAGTAAACTCGGCAAGCTGCCTTGTCGCTGCTGCAAGCCCGCTCATAAGAGCATTTATCGCAGGCATAGCCGCATCTATTATCGGCTTGAAGGCGATACTCAGGTTTGCCTTGATCTCATTGAGCGAGCTTGCAAAGTCCTCGTTGCCCTTCACCGCCTCACTCAGCGCCGAACGGATATTCTTGAGCAGCATCAGAACGCCCGCCATAACAAATATGCGCCTTGCGGCGTTCTTTATCATATTTCCAAGCTTTGATACAGGCTTGCTCATAGAGCTTACTGAGGTATTTATTTTTGAAAGCTTGCCCCTTAACCCGTCAAGTGCCTTGCCGGATATACTGCCAATACTTTTAAATGCCCCCGACAGATGCTTTTTTATGCTGCCTGCGCTTTTCCTTGCAAGCCTCTCACGAAGGTCAGCATTCTTTACCTGCAAGCCCTCTATCCTCTGCTGATATGCGCTCTCTATGCCCTCGAGCCTTGCAGCAGACTGCTCCTTATCAGCGGCTGCTTTTGCTTCATACTGCTCCTTCATAGCGGCAGTCTTAGCGTTTATCTGCTCTACCCTTGCTGCTGCTTTTTGCTCTATAGCCTCTATCCTTGCAGCGTTCTGCTCCTTAAGCGCTTGCAGCTTCTCCTCATACGCTTGTGCTGCCTGTGAGAGCTTATCTGTTTCACCGTTAAGCTTAGCAGAGGTCCTTTCGGCAGTGCCCTGCAAGGAAAGCAGCCTGCTCTCTACAGCATTGAGCTGCTCAGCTATCTTTTCAACGCTCGCCTCATCATTATTGTATTCAAGGCTTGCCTGAAGCTCCTGCCAGCGTTTTTGTAAAGTGCCCATTTTCTCGTAGGTATTCTCAAGCTGCTGTTTCAGCCGCACAGTCGGGTCGGAGGACAGCTCAAACCCCTCAAATGCCTTCTGCACGGTATAGCTCACCCTTTCGCACTGTGCCTTTACAGCACCTTCAGCCTGAGACATTGTGCTTTGTACCGCCCTTTTGGCCGCCGCTCCTGCACTCTCTGCTGTCTTTTCAAGCCCGGTCTTGAGCTTGTCCGATGCCTCTGCCGCCGAGCTCTCCAAAGCGTTTGAGAGCTGCTTTGCTATACTGCCCTTCATTCCCTGGATCTGCTCGGATATTTTATTCTTTATCACAAGATCTAGGCTTATAACGCCTACAGATATATCACTCACACACTCACCCCCTATCTTATCTGAACATATCCATAAACAACCTTTCAAAATAGCTCGCAGCGTCCATACGCTGCTGCTCTGTCACCTTAGATGCCCGGAAGCTGCTCCACTCAGCTCGTATCCTTTTTTCATACTCGCCGTAGGTCTTTATTATCTCCTTGTCAGCCTCCTTGCGTATCAAAACGACTCTCCCGAGGGGCGTGTCCTCCATAAGGCCGCCCACAAGCTTGTACCAGTCGGTATGATGCAGCAGCTCCTGCTCGCTGGGCAGTATATGATACTGCTTTGCTATCGACTGCTCGATAAGCTCCTTGTCATACTCGGGGTCGTACCAAATTACTTCGTTACTGCTCCCGAAAGGTGTCGTCCTCTTTCCTTTCGGGATCGTAGTCCTCGCCCGTAATGGCTGCCATTACTATTTCAAGCAGCCTCTGATACGCCTCAAAGCGCATATTCATACTGTCTATCTTCTTATAGTCCTTAGGCGAGAACACGAGCGCAAATACCTTGTCGATATTGTCAACGCTGTTTTTTACGTCCTCCTCATCAAAAAGCTTCATTATCTTTTTTACAGTCTTTTCCCTGTCATCTACAGGATAAACACTGTCGCCTATCCTTATCTCGGGTGTGCCCGTAAGAAGCTTACTATCAAGGGTATACATTTTTGCCATACTATCAGTCCTTTCTAAAAAATAAGAGGCCACACTAAGTGACCTCTGTATTTTACATTATGCCGCCGGTGTAAATGTCGGCTTGCCGTCAGATGCGATGTCGAAATTGAGCGGCGCAACATTCGTCGAGTCACCGCTGCCCCACTCGGTAACGGAAACCACACCCTTAAGGACAAGCTTTGCGCCCGAGGGGAAGGTCCACGTAAGCGTGGTTGTAGCCTCCTCACCTGTCTTAAGCGCAAGTCCCGCTACGTAATCATTTCCCGGGTCGCCTACGTTACGCTTGCCGCTGACCGTGATAGTGATGCTCTTGCCGGTGAGCAAGCGTCTTGTCCAGCCCTCCTGGTCAAATGGCTTCCATTCCTCGATGTTGCCGTCGATAGCCACGCTGAAGCTTTCCATGTCGGCAATAGTCTTATTATTACCCTCTGTACTGCCGTCACCGCCTGTTATATCTATCTTGAACTGGTTTTCATAAACGGGATAAACGCCCGTCTTTGGCTCTGACATATTCATTCCTCACTTTCTTCATAGAATATCCTTGCATTTACAGTGTATTCACATATTCCCCGCTCGTCCCGCCCTATAAAGACGGGCTCGTCGGGGAGAACGCATTTTATCTCACCACACTCGTATTCATACCCTCTTATAGCTTCAAGTGCTTGTATCACTGTTATTGCCTGTGTCTCGGCAAGAGTAGGGTTGTCGGTATGGTGGATAAGAAGCGTTATGTGCTTTTCCTTGGTCTTTGTGCATTCTTTGCCGCCTATAGCAAGCCTGTAGGGTACGCTCGCCTTAGCGTTATAAACGCCTATGCACTTATCCTTATTGCCGTCGATAACGCCCGCATATACCTCCTCGGTACCCAGTAGTATATCTGCAAGGCATTCGGCAATATCAAGCAGTGTTATCATTATTTAAGCCTCCCCTTCAGCTCGGCAGAAAACGCATTTTCGGCCATATCCTTTTTATTTCCGCTTATATACGGCTCGAGCCAGTATGCTCCGGCGTTTGCGTTCTTGCCTTTCTGAAAGTTCAACATACGCCCTTTTGGATCCGGAATAAGATGTGCCCCTTTGCGGTATCTGAATCCTTTAACGTTCCCGCTTGAATCTTTAATTGGGAACGGTCCTGCTCCTGTCTGACTATCTACCATTAGCTCAGGATGATAGTAGAGCCGGCGCGCCTGCGGTGAACCCGTTACAAGCACCGCACCGGTCTCCGTGCTCTCCACGAAGGTTTGGTTATTCTGCATATCGCCCGTATCAAACGGCATAGTCTGAGACTGCACAAGATCCTCCTTTACCGTTTCCAGTGCAGCGACAGCGCTGTCAAGTACTGCCTTTTCTATCTCCGCAAGCGCTGCCATATCAAGCTTGATCTCTACGCCCATTATATCAGCTCCTTTAACGGCATAAAAAAGACGCCCTGCATAAAAATGCAAAACGTCTTAAAACTTATCTGAACAGGTCACTGTGCGTTCCTGTGTAGTACAGCCACAGCGTAAGCTCGCCGTTATCTATACTGTAGACTAAAAGCCAGTCACTTTCAATATGGCACTCACGCAGGCCTGTGTATTTTCCACTAAGCTCATGGTCCTTATTGCTCACATCAAGCGGTATACCATTCGCAAGCTTTTCTATAACCTTATCGAGCTTTGAAGTATCCCACCCACGTTTTTTGGCAAGCTTAAGATCCTTTTTAAAGCTGTTATGGTATCTAATCTTCAGCATTCAGATCCTCCATTAGCTCACTCACCGAGCCAAACACCTTTGAAACGTTCCTGCCTGCCTTGACATCGGCTACCCTTTTATCAAGCTCGGCACTTGCCACTCTGTGAACTGTAAAAGGTATGCCCTCAAACTCTACAGACTGTCTCAAAAAAATATTTATGGCCGTTGACATATTCATTCCGAGGTCTTCAAACAGCTTTTCAGCATTTTTCTTAAGGTTTTCGTCTACCCTTACATTGATATTTGCAGTTGCCATAATATCACCTTCCTTTAGTTATATTATAGCACAATGTAATGATATTGTCAATACCTCGTTTTGCGTGGCTATATCAGCTCCAGCCTTGTGTAATTAACACTTCCGTCTGGGTTTTTTGCCTTTTCGCTGCCAAAGATAATATATTCTTTCCCACCTATCTCGGCATAGCCCTCGATCTTCGGTGTTTCCGGGGAAATGTCCCCGTTAAACATCGCCTGCCCCGAAAGAGTGATAAGCTGCTTATCAGCGCTCAGCTTCTGGAAGCTTTTCTCGGTATGATGACATTTGCCGATATAGGTAAATGTTCTTTTTCTGCTGCCGTCACGGTTAAGCCCGTCTGTCTGATATACACATACAGGCGTTGTGCATACCCTGTCGGGCACAAGCTCAGGCCACCTCATCAGATCACCCCACGATATGCAAGCCCTGTCTGCAAAAGCAGGCTATAGACCTCGGCGGTAGTTGTTACACCGCCAAGCTGCATGACCTTTGATCTGTCAAAGCTCATAGACACCCCCGATATGCTGTATGAGTTCAGCGGGCTCTCGATAAGCTCTGCATTTTGATAGCAAAAGTCTGCCTGCTTTGCAACGGCTCTCTTTATGAGCCCCTGCTGATTGGGAGTGAGCTTTTCAAAGCCGACAGCGACTATCCTGTTAAAGGTGAGCCCGTCTATAGCTCTCGAAGCCTCACACAGCCTGTCATAAAGCTCCTCCACCGGTATAGCGCCGCTTTTATACTCGGTGGGGTCGAGATAGCTGTCCATATCAAGCCCCGTACTCGACAGTATCTACATCAACATAAACGCTGTCGATCTTACCGTCCTTGCCGTTCGGGAAGGTGAAGACATCGGAAAGATCTCTGTTCTGATAGAGCCAGCCGTCACCCTTTGTATGCGCCCCGGGTGCAAAGCCGTAAATGCTTGCGATCTTAGGCACGAGCTTGGTGGTGAGAGGCGATGCTATAAGCACATTGATCTTGTGCGAGCCTGCTGTCTTCTCATAATACTCACCGATATCATCAGCACTGGGGGAAGCTACCGCCGAGTAGCTGTCGCCGCTCTTTGTGTAGTAGGTCTTACCGGATACGGGCACTGTATCCTTTGTGAGCACATAAGCTGCTGCCGCAGGAGCAAAGCCGCCGTCCTCAGGCTCCCAGTCAAAGCGGTCATAGAAGCGCTCATCGTCGATGACCTCCATTATCGGCACACCGTCAATATCAGTGATCCTCGTTTCGAGGCCGAGGCCGCCCTCAGCGATCTGTGTCATCTCGATCTTACGGGTGAACTTGTCCGACGCTTCGAGAAGATCCATAACAAAGGAAGCTACATAGCAGATGAGTGCACCCTTAGCCTTGTACCTTCTGAGCTTGCCTGCTCCGATCATTGCCTTCAGCTTGTCAAATACATTCGCCTTTGTGAAGCCGCTCGCAGCGGTAGAGCTGTGATAGCCGTCAAGTGCAAGAGCTGTCTGAGCGACCTTAGAGAAGAGCAGTGCATCCTTCTCGGGGGCGGACTGTGTCTTTACAAAGGTCTCCGAGATATTCTTGATGCTTGCTGTGGCGTTTGTCTCGTCAACGTCAGCCTTATCCACGAGGAACTCGATATCTCTGTCGTGTGTAAGCGTGTAGGGTACATCTGTCTGTACGTACTCGCCTGCGTTCCAGCCGCCGTTACGGCTGTGGTTCTTGTAGCCCGATGTGCTCATCTGCGTGAAATGGAAGGTCTTTGCGTCGAGCCAGCGCACGTTTGATGTAACAAACGGACTTGTGAGAGTTTCCTGAATGATTATCTCAAGAAGCTCGGGCTGCCATTTCTCAGCGTAGTTTGATGTGTTCGGCATAGCTTTCATCCTTTCTTTGCCTTAATTAAATCTGTTCCAGCGGTTTTTAGCCACTGTCCTTTGCGGCGCCCCGTCACCCTTTGGCTCGGGGGCACCTATACGAAAGCCCGCAGGCTTATCGTTCACCGTTTTCCATTCGGGGTACTTTTTGAGTACCTCGGCAAGAGCTGTCTTTACAGACTCCTCGTCAGGCTCCTTATCCTTGCCTGCCGCCCTCACTGCGAGGAACACAGCGTCCTCGATCACATCAGCTTTAAAGCCGAGCCTTGCCGCCTCCGCCTGTGCTTTAGCACTCAAAAGCTCCGCCTTGAGCCTTGCTATCTCATCGGCGCTGTCATCTGCCTGCTCCTGCGGCTGTTCTTTTTCCTGATTCTCGTCAGTTTCCTTTGCAGGCTGCTTCTTTTCAGGTGCAGGCTTCTTTTTATCAGCCTTCTTTTCAGGCTCCTTCTTCTCCTCCTGCTCGTCAGAGCTTTCCTGCTCATCGGACTGGTTTTCCTGAGCTTCCTGCTCCTTATCCTTTTCATCGTCTTTCATTTACAAAACCTCACTTTCATTTTAGGGTATAATAAAAGCGTCTTGCCGGGGGGCAGACGCTTGTAAACTATATTTATCGGCTTAACTTCTTTATAAGCCATAATGTAAACAGGTTGTCGGGTTCTCTGAAATTTGGTACATAGTAGCTGTGCATTTGCTCACCCGCTTTCTGTAACGTCCCACACAGGCACCTGCTCTATTGCCGCCCTTGCTTCAAGAACTGCAATATAGTCAGTCATCGCCTTTATCTGCATATTGTAAACACTCCTCGGGCAAGCAGGCAGGAAGTTCAGCTCGCCATTATCCCACTTATCAAGCATAGCTTTAAGTTTCTTGTATCGAATGACAAGCTGCTGATATTCTGCCTGAAAGCGCTCTTTGTAGTCCTCTGAGGTCATAAGGTCGATTGTGTCTTTTAAGTCCATAATTTCAAGTCCTTTCTGTTTTTGGGTATAAGAAAACCGCCTTATTTAGGGCGGTTTAATCATTATTTACTTTGTTCTTCCCCTCTTCAAGACGCTTTATCATTTCTTTGAGTCTTTCCGAGGCAAGCTCATTCGAGCCGTCTAAAACTACATTCATTTTTTCCATTCTATTAACCCTCCTAATTGATGTTTTTTCAAAAAATTCTTGGTTTCTTTTATGTATAAGCTGTCTCTGAATTCACCTTTGTCAGGTGCAGTTTTTATGATATCATTATCAATCCTATTAAGCTTTTTTAGAGTTTCAAAAATATCATATGAACCTATTTTTGTAAGCGTTTCAACATTCCCGTTGTTTTTTACTATTGTGAGTGTTTTGATACTATCATTTCCAAAAAATTCAACAATATCATTGAAAGAATAGCTACTATTTCTTGGGTGATTATGAAGAAGCACTAAGTCCTTACCACTTAGATCATTTCCAAAATCAATTATATCATCTGATCCTGTGTATTCCTTTCGATTGTTTAACGAGCTATCAAATACAAAAGCAACTTCTTTGTTTTTATTGTTCTTTCGAGAATACTCAAGCAATTCTTTATGTTGCTTTTGAATTTCTGCACACTGTTCATCAGTATAACCACTGATTTTAACATTTGGAACACGTTCGATTGCTGAATCAGTGATCTCTGTAATAGGCTTTTGATTGCTACCCTCTCTTATTATACCACTTTCCCCCGATTTGTCAATAGGAGAATTATTAACACCCTCACCCTCATAAACCTTCTCCCTTGCACCGTTCCTCTTAAGCACCGTCCTGCCCTCATCGGCACCCACCTTAGCGATATACTCCCTCAGCTCCTTCTGCGCTGCTTTGAGCTCCGCTTTGGCTTGCTTTATGTTATCGGGGTCGCTGAAGCCTGCGACTCTGCGCTTTGCTTTTCTGACATTACGCTCTAAGGCTCGCTGCTTCTGCTCACGTTCACGAAGCCGCTTAAGCTCCTCGGCCGGTATCGGCGGTGCAAGCTCGCTTACGCCCTCCTTGTAGTAGAGCATCGTGTGCCGGCAGTTCGGGTGGAAAAGCCCCTTGCTCACCGCCGTAGATAGCAGCGGGAACCACCTTCCGCAGTAATTTGACTTTCCCCAGACCTCTCCGCCCCGCTGCTCGGTCTCGCCCTGCCAGGGGGTAAATACATCATCTATATACGCCCGCCCCTGCCAGGGCTCGCAGGTCTCTGAGCACATCGAATACGAGGATATCTGCGCCGTGTCAACGCCCAGCTCGGCATAGCGCTTTGCCTGGCCTTGAAGGTTAGCCCTCGTCGCTGTGGTGCGCAGTGCCATTCTCACATAGTCCGCGATATTCACCCGCCGCCCGTCTTTATAAACGATGCAATTTATCCCGCTGTTAAGAAAGTCCTCTACGGCCATATCCACAGCCTTGTCAAGCGTCATCTCGCCCGCTGCCATAGCAAGCTGGGCACGGTTCACGGTCTGCCTGTAGATATCATCTGTCATTCGCAGGGCTGCCGTCTCTGCACGCTTTTCAATTGATGTGATATCGCTCATAAGAGAATTCATTCTCTGCTCGTTTATGCCGAAAAACGAGGGCTGCTCTACGCCCGCCTCTTCATATTGTGCTGCAAGCTGCTCGCCCTCATCGAACTGCTCCTGCATAAGCTTCCCTGTCTGCGAGTCGATAAGGGAGGAGTACTCCGCCATTACAGCCTTGTTCTGCCTGCGAAAGCTTTCCAAGTGCCTGAGCTTTTCAGCTTGCCACATCGACCAGCTAAAGCCCTCCTGCCGCTCTTCCTTTTTGTGGCGGGTGAGGTTTCGCTTAAGGCTGGCTATGAGCCTAAGCTCTATCTCCTCAAAAAGCCTTGCTATATCCTTATAGCTTAGCAAGCTCATCACCTACTGCGGGCGGCTCAGCCTCGAGCAGCCCCTTCTCGTGCATTATCCTAAGCTTCTCTGCTGCTTTCCACTTATCGTCCTTGCTGCTGCCCCAAAGCTCTTCGACCTGGGTATCTATCGACATTATGCCGTATGTTCCCGCCTTGCCCACAGTCTCTACACGGCTGTCAAAGTCGGGGGCACCGTACTCACCAAAGGTGACTGATATATCCTTGTACTCCCCCACGGTTCTGCCGAGCATATTGTCATAGGTCTTTAGCAGCGCCTCTATAAGCCTTGGCAGTGCTTTTTCGAGTGCCGAGGTCATCGTATTGCGGGTGTCGCCCGTTACGTCCTTTTTCTCTCGCTGCGCCTCGCCCGAGGACATCTTGCCGACATCTATCCCAAGCGTAGCAGGTGATATGAGCCCTTGCAGGCACATAAGCAAGGCATTAGTGTATGAGCTTACAAATGCCTCATATCTTATCTCGGGCTGTACCACCTCTATCTTCGGGGTCTCGCCGCCCTCCTTAAGCACAGAGGCTACCGTTACGAAGCTTGTGCCGAAGCTGTCAACAGGCTTTAATGTGCCTGTTACAGAGTCTCTGGGAATCATATCCTCCGGGATATACTTCTGCACCCTGCCCGATCGGATAGCGTCCCACCACTGAGATATGACCTCATCAAGCGCATCAAAGCAGTCACTCTTGCCGCCGCTGAAAATGCTCTTGCCCCTGCCGCTGTATTTGGGCGAGGAATAGAATTTGAGCGGCACACCCATTATGTAGTCGCCGTCAAATACTATAACATGGTTTATATCCGCAAGCTCCGGCACGGCGGAAAGCTCGGCCTCCTTGCCGTCTGAGGTGTAAAGGCTCGTTTCTATCCTGCCCTTGCTGTACTTCTCAAAAAGGCTGTAGCTTTTGCCCCCGGCTCGGTAATCGGTGCGGAAGGTCATGCTTTTGACCGTGCCGCCCGACATTTCAAGCTCGACCCTATCAGCAGGGATAAACTCGCAGGACGGATACTCCGCCCCCTCATCAACGACTATCTTAAACGCACCGTCACCGCAAATAAGCGTTTGCGAAACAGCGCTGCCTATCAGCCCTATGAAGTCCACAGCCTCTGATATACCCTTCCAGTCCTCAGAGCTTACCTTTGGCTCGTTAAAATCGGCCTTGACTATATAGGCAAGCACATCAACGATTATTTCGGGGAGCCCGCTGTGGATCTTTCTCACCGTCTCGCCGCTTCCCGAGGGAACGCTTTTCCAAAAGCTGCCGCTGTCACCGTCAAGCTGCTTGAAAAACTGCATCAGCTCATTTGCGTCACCTCTGTACCACAGCCTTGAGCGCATTATTTCCGTCTCAAAGGTCATGTTCTCCATAAGAGTAAAGCTCTGCGGCTGTGCAGGCTCTATATTGAGCCAGCTTCTTATCATTCTTTTCACCCTCTCTCCAAACGGTATTTTATCCTTCAAGGTCAACACTCCCTATCATAGTCTTATATGGCAGCCACGCATACTGGGCGGAGTTTATGCCGTGGTCGTGGCCGTCCTCGGGCTCGTCCTTATCTTCCTTCCAGCTGTATAGGTTCATTTCGTTTATGTACCCCCTGCAGCTGTCAACTATCAAAAAATCTCCCGCTGCGAGCCACGCAGACTGGAGATATATCCTATCAAGTATTTTTGTTTTCTTCCAGGCGGGGAGATAATTATAAATGCTTCCCTTTATCCTCTTGTGCTTTTGGCACTCGGTGATAGTCGCCTGGTCTGCCGAGTCGATGAACACATCTCTTGCAAAGCCCCACCTGCTGCGGTTGTGCTCCATAAACTCCTCCAGCCTGTCGAATACGTCAGAGGGGGAGACTGCCTTTGCAAGTGCGGCATTATTAAACGACCTTTCGTCGAGCAGCACACATTTTCTGTCTGCGGTAAGCCCTATGAACGTAAAGAATATCGTGTCCGGCGAGGACTTTGAGTATGAGGTATCCACCCCCGCCGAAAACCGTATAAAGCTAAGCTCTGACGCCTTCTGTGCTGTGATGATGTTCCCTTCGGCAAGATCGAACACAAGACCTGTCGCTCTTCCTCTTAAGCCCTCTATCTTGTTTTTGTAAAGCTTAGTGCCCTTTGGCGCAGCTGCCTTCTTGCGCTCGATATCCTCCGGCGTAAGTGAGAGGTTGTCATAAAAGGAGAAAAACCAGTACCGCCACCCGGGCACAGGGTCCTCCTTAAGCTCTGACAATATCTCCCTCGGAACATCGCCCCCGTATTTTTTGTAAGGCCGTGAGCGGTTGATAAATTCCTTATACACAGGCAGTGACGGGTCGTCGGGGTTGAGTGTCGCACAAAGATAATCATTTCTTGTCGATATCTCACGCACGAACTCTATATCGGCAGTGTTTATCTCGTCGATATACACGCACCCGAACTGTGAGCCTAAGACATTCTGCCACTTGTCCTTATTATCATAGCCCAGCACATAAATGATCTTGCCCTCGAACTTGATATGCGGCAGCTTATTGTCCTTGTCACCGTTGCCGTAGTAAGCTGCGCCCCGGTGAAGGTCGAGAATGCCGTTATCCTGCCCGATGATGTTTTTCTCGGCGGTGCCGGTCGTTTTGCTTGCGAGAATGTGCAGCCTCTTGGGGCTTGCCGAGACCATTCGCATAAACTTGACCCCTGCACCTACCGTTGTCTTTCCGCTTGCCGTCGTGCCCTCAAGAAAATCAGCACGGACGCCCTTGACGCTGTTAATAAAATCAATATATTTCTGCGAGAGCGGGAATGAGCTATTCTTCAAGCCCCTCACCGCCCAGCTGCGCCATGATATCACTAAGCTTCTGCGAGCTCTCGACCTTGGCCTCGACCTTGGTTATGTACTCGCCTGTCATTTTGTTGAGCGTATCTATCGCCCTTATGCGGTCGGCGGGCTCTGCATCTGTATCTCTTGCGATATCCGAAAGCATTACCTGACGTGCCTTTGCAGTCATTATGCGCTCGTCCTGCGCTTTTTCCGTCAGCTCTCTGATATACCGTGCAACTCCAACATTCCCCAACAATTCGTGCGCTCTCGCATTTGCGTAATTAACGCTGTACCCCGCCTTTATCGCACTCTGAACGGTATTGCCGCTCTGCACATAATACTCGGCGAATTTCTTTTGTCTTGCGTTCACGTCAACACCCTCCTTCCTCTCCCCACACAAAGAACAGCCCGCCCGTGTGCCGGGGAGCTGCTCTGAGACCTTATCTGTTCGGAGGAGAATAACACTTGTCAGCTTTGCTGCTTCTCTTTAGTATAATAATACCACATTTCAAAACTGAAATTCACTGAAATTTACTGAAATGTTTTTTAACGCCTCGCCGTGTATCTGATAGATACGTCTGGGAGTGTACTCCATACTATCGGCTATCCCCTTGATATACTCTCCCGTATTCTCGTCAAAGTGACCCTCCCACGGCTCGTAGAGAAGATAGCGGCGTTCAAGTATCTCTCGCTGCACGGGGTCGGCAAGAGCGTTTATTGATTCCTCTATTTCCATACGGCGGTCGATAAGTATTCCCACAAGGCTTTCAGCCCTCTGCTCGTATTCGATTATCTTGGCAACGCTCTCGCTCATTCTGTCGCCTGCCGCCCCTCCCGATGAGCCTTGTAGATTTGGTGATTTGTATTCGAGTGCCGATCTCAGTGCCTGCACCTTTCGCCTTATGATACCTATTCGCCGCTCGATCACATACGCCTGCGATAAATACTCCTTAGCCGTCATCTGCCTTCCCTTCTTTCTCTGAGTATCTCTCTGAGCAAGTCAAGTATTTCTATGGGTATCAGCCTCCTCGTTCATCTTTGCGCCGCAGCTGGGGCAATAGGCATACTCTGCAAACTGATGTGGAAATACATCTCCACAATTCTCGCACTGGCAAAATCCGTCAAGCATTTCCCCAGAGCAAAGAATTTTTACAACACCATGTCTATCCCACCGTCCATACTTTACTGGCAGGACCGTGACTCTATTGTTCCAAACCCGTGCTGCTTCTTCCTCGTTATTAAGAATGGTTGTTGCTATCTGACATTTTGTGCAATGTACACCAACTTTTCCGGCGTATTTCAAAGCCAGCGATTTATTTTCAAATTTAATTGCTGCGTGAAATTTTGCCACCCCTCCGCAGAAAGGGCATGACTTTAATGTATCAATCACTCACTCCGCCTCCTCAATCTCGCAGCCGAGACAGCCTCTCTGTGGGTCGAAATTCTTGCAGCCGGCAGCCGGCAGAAGTCGGTGCCCAAGTGCAAGCTCTTCCTTAAATGCCGCCTTGACCTCCTCAATGTCAGTCAATGTCCTGCCGTCTTCTGTTTCGACACAGCCTATAAAGTCCTTTGCACATTTCAGCGCACCGGCAATATCATACGACACGTGTAATATTTTTCTCATTTACCTCGCCTCCTCATTAAGCCAGCTCTCAATGCACCTCTCGCAGCTTCTCTGCGCCTCGCAGTGCTGCGACGGTATATCCTTATCAAGAGCAGTCACCACACAGCTTTCGGGAAATCAGCTGCGGTTTATCCTGCACAGCAGATCATAGATGTTAGTCTTTATCAGCTTTTCACGGTTGGTCATCTTCCTTGCTCCTTTCGTTCCACCCCTCGACCGCCTCAAAGACTGTCGGCGCATATACCCCGCCGCCGCAGATGCAGACTATATGTACCATAGCTCTGCCCGGCGACAAAACGTTTTTGATCTGCACCCTCCTGCTGCCGCAGAACGGGCAGGGCTTAAGCTTGTCTTTTAGCATTTGCATTTGTCTACCCCCTCTCAAACCTCGGGCAGCTAAGCACCTCGAAAGATGTGAGTCGCTTGCCGCTTACGATCTGTATCGTTTCCCTAGCCACCCAGCCGGGTACCTTGCAGCGATAAAGCGACCATTCGCAGCCTGCCGTTTGCCGCCCGGTGCGCTTGTCGGTCGCCGGCACAGCGTGCTTGCAGCCCCAGCATAGCGTCTCGTTCATAGCTTTCCTCCCATTCCCCTGCCGCAGGCGGGGCAGTAGTCGGCCATTTTATCCGCCCTAGCCCCGCACGCCCCGCAGTACGGGTAATACCCGTCAGAGCTTATCACCCAGAGCGAGCGCCGCTGCGTCTTAAGCTTCCTCAGCTCGTCATCGTAGAGCGCTATCTGCCTGTTGCATTCCCAGTGCTTGTCCGTCTGCTCGGCGAGCCTGCGCCGAAGCTCGGCGTTATCCTTCATCAGCAGCAGGAACGCTGTGAGATTTAACAGTGATATTATCAGATCTGTGTATTTTTTCATTTGATTACCTCCACATCACTAAGTCTTGCATATACTATGCTGTTTTCAGTCCTTAGATCAAGCAGCTCTGCCTGATAGAAAAACTCATTCGTCTTTTTATCCTTTCTGATGATACCACCCGAAAGGATATATCTGTCCTCGCCCTTGAACCTCACCGGGCGGTTAAGGCTCTTCTTTATGTCGGTATCTTTCATACGGGCAGCTCCTCGATTTTCACATAGATGCCCGGAGTATCCGACCAGAACTTTTCGCAGATCTCAGAGGCGACAAGCGCATCGTCTGTCCAGAAGCTAAGCTCCGTCATACAGTCTTTGAGCAGCTTTTGCAGATTATCGGTATCGGGCTTTGAGATGCGGTACTCGCCGTGCCTGTGCTTGCCCTTTATGGGGAACAGCCACTTAACAGTCAGCCTGACACCCGCCGTGTAAGGGAAGTACGGGTCTGAGTGCTGTGCAAGGTGCGCCGTAAGCTTTACCCTTGCGTCTTTCAGCTCGGGCGGCTCATAGACCACAGGCTTTTTCCACCGGGTGTTTATTTTCTTTTCCTGATGCGTCACCGTCGGAGGTATCATCGGCATAAAAAATTCAGTCATTGTCTTTGTCCTCCTCGTCATAACCATCAACAATATAGCCGTTCATTTCTGCAAGCTGGTTTCGGATTTCTCCAAGACGTAAATTGATACACCTAAGCACTTGCAGCAAGTTTTTTTCAAAGTTAACGTCATTACCGTTTTCCATAGTTTTCCAGTCCTTTCTTGATTTCATTTTTCGCGTATGTGCTGTGTGTCGGGGGTAGGTAGGTGGTGGTGGGGCAACTCAGTGCCCACCACCTAACCTGCCACCCCTACGCACAGTAGGCACCTACCCTTTACGTAGTAAAGGGGCGTGCGTGCCTGCCTGCCTATACGCACACCCCTAAAAAAAGTACGTGCGTGCCTACCAAGCATCTATACGCACTAACCTATAAAACATAGTGCGTGCGTATAGGCATTGAGTACAGATACAGTAGTGCGTGCCTACTCGTTCTCTTTTCGTTTAAGGTATGCTTTTTTGTCATCTCCGTAGAATATTTCATACCGTTCTTTGTATTCATCATCGGACTGCTGCCCGTTTCCAAATCGTTTTTTAATAGTTGCTGCTTTTATTCCGATCGTTTTAGCGAGTGTAGCTACAGCTACCACTCCGTCGGCTTCTGCTCCAGCGAAGGCTATCTCAAAATCATTCATTGCTGCAATCTTGTCTTCTTTTGCTTTTTCCGCTGCTGCTTTGAGTCCTTTGTTTTTATTGTTCCTTGAACCACGATAGGAAGTTCCATTCTCCCCCTCGACCCCGCAGTCCTTCAGCACGCCCTCGTCATCAGACTTATGTATCGGGTACTCGAACCACAGATCGAGGGGCTTAAACTTCGCAAACTCTCGCAGCGTGCCCTCTATGCGCCACGCTGTGCGTGCTGCAAGGGCAGCCTTTGCCTTTTCAATGTCTTCAAGCACAAGCTGCACGGTGTTGGGCTGAAGGTTGTCTCTAACCGCCTGCAGCATAGCCGACGGCGTGAGCCTGTCGTCCTGTGAGAGCAGAGCGTCCTTATTGAAGCGGCAGAGCCATTCGTAGGCTATATTGCAGGTGAGCTTGTCGGCCTGCTGCTTAAGCAAGCCCTCGGTAATCTCCAACTCGGTAAGATCAAGCAGTGCATCGGGGTCTCTTGCGAACACGCCCGAGCCCGAAGCTCTGTCCATGGAGCGCTTGCCGCCCTGGGCACCCTTTGAGTGGTGGTGGCAGTATATGACTGCCGTGCCGAGGTCTGTGCATATCTTGTCAAACTGATTGCAAAAACGTGCCATCTGGTCGGCGCTGTTCTCGTCGCCTGTGATGACCTTGTATATAGGATCTATGATAATGGCGGCGTAGTCCTTTTTGGAAGCTCGGCGTATAAGCTTTGGTGCGAGCTGATCGAGCGGCACCGTGCGTCCTCTGAGATTCCATATGTCTATCCTGTCAAGGTGCTTGGGCGGTAAGTCCATAGCGGTATAAACGTCCTTGAAGCGATGCAGACACGATGCTCTGTCAAGCTCTAAGTTGACATACAGCACACGCCCCTTGGCACATTCAAATTCCAGCCACTTGACACCCTCAGCAAGTGCTATGCAAAGCTCTATAAGGGCAAATGATTTACCGGCTTTTGATGGGCCTGCTATGAGCATCTTGTGCCCCTGCCGCAGCACACCGTCGATCAAAGGCGGTGCAAGCTCGGGAAGGTCATTCCATACGCTTTCAAGACTCTCCTCATCAGGCAGATCGTCGTTTATACTCTCGATATAGTTCTTCCACTCAGCAAAGCTCTCACGCCCGATGTTCTTGTCGATTATAAACTGCTTTCTGCCGTTTCTGGTCACGCCGGGCATACGGCTCAGGCGTGAAGGGTTGCGGTTCTGTCTGTCGATGTCAAGCCCGTTATCCTTGCATACCTTGTAGAGGAAATCTACTCTTTTGCGGTACTCCTCGTATGTGGGTGCATCTATTCTGACTATAGCGTGCAGGCTCTTGCCGCCGCTGTAAACAAGCACTGCCACCGGCAGCTCCAGCTCCCTTATAACTGCGTTCTGCTGCTCTATCGACATACTGTCGCTCTCGACTAACGCATAGCGATAGTCGGTCACATTCTCGTTCTTTACCCCTTTGCCGTCAAGAGGGTTTATGCGTATCCACGCGCCTGCTTCCTCCTTGTAGTCGCCGATGACCGAGCAGATGTCTCCATTGCAGCTTCTCAGCTGCGAGATAAGCTCGCCTGCCGTGCGGTCCCAGCAGCCCTTTGTCGGCAGGAACTTGCGCTTTCCCTTGTCCTCATTCTCCCACGTTTCGGTAACATAGCCTACATTCTCATTTGCCTCAAACAGCGTTTCAAGGTAGGTCACAAGCTCGTTGACCGGGTCAAAGCCTGCGCCCGGCTCGGTTATCGGTATCCCCTCACCTGTGGCAACAACGGTTTCCTGCTCGTAGATTATTTCATCGTTCCAGTCAAGCTCCTTAAAGCCGCCCGTAAAGCCGAAGGACACACCTCTGTCCTTTGCAAGCTGTACTATGCTGCCGCCTGTGACCGGGCTGCCTGTGCCGTTAAAGCTGTTCCATTTAGCCTCACATTCTCCTCTGTGATAGCGTGCGGCATCACGCAGCGACCAGTTCTCCCAGTCGCTTGCTAAGTAGCCCTCTTCCTTGAGAGCCATTCCGACTGTGAGCCATTCCTGATAATCGCACGAGGAAGGATCTATGTATTCAAGTACTTTTAGTAAATCACCATTCATAATTT
>JAFRYW010000157.1 GCA_017442845.1 Ruminococcus sp. | reverse complement strand
CGACCCCCATTATCTAAGGCATTTTAATTGGTGTGTCAAGTATATAACCATAATTTAAAATAAGGGAGTTGGTTATCATAAATATCAGATTTGATGAGAAAACAAGGACATTCAAGCTTGACGCTAAGGATACAAGCTATATGCTTATGGCAGCGGACGGGGAGTACTTGGCGCACGTTTACTACGGCAAAAAAATACCCGATGAGGCGCTTGTGGGCATTATGAGGTTTGATGAGAGCCCGTTCACGCCCGCAACAAACAACCGTGACAGGGCTTCCTACCTCGACACGCTGCCGCTTGAATACCCCTGCTTCGGCATAGGCGATTACAGAGAGCCCGTACTGAGGATCCACGCAGCAGACGGCACATCGACCTGCGACCTCAGATACAAGGGCTACAAAATAACCGAGGGCAAGCCCGCTTTAGAGGGTATGCCTGCGACCTTTGCGACCGAGAAGAGCCCCTGCAATACCTTAGAGGTGATACTTGAGGATAAGCCTGCGGGGCTGGAGGTGTCGCTTTTCTACACGGCGTTTGAGCAGCTTGACGTTATAACAAGAAGCGCAGTTATCAGAAACGTAGGCGAAAAGGACGTTTTCCTTACAAGGGCGCTTTCTGCGTGCGTTGAGTTTGATACGCACGAGCTTGATATGATCACCCTCAACGGCTCGTGGGCGAGGGAAAGGGCTGTGGAAAGGTGCCGCCTGCACCACGCAAAGCAGCTCGTTGATTCCTGCAAGGGCGAGAGCTCGCACCAGAACAACCCGTTTGTTGCACTTTGCGAGCATAAGGCAGATGAGGACTCGGGCGAGGTGTTCGGCTTCAACTTTGTCTACAGCGGCAACTTTATGGCGCAGGCAGAGGTGACACAGCATAAGAAAACACGCTTTGTAATGGGAATAAACTCGATAGATTTCTCGTGGAAGCTGGGGCGGGGCGAGCATTTTACAGCGCCCGAGGTGGTAATGGTGCACAGCGATGCGGGGCTTGGCAAAATGTCACGCACCTTCCATGACTTGTACAGAAGCAACCTCATAAGAGGGGAGTATAAGGACAAGCGCCGCCCGATACTTATAAACAACTGGGAGGCCACATACTTTAATTTCAACACCGAGAAGCTTATTGATATAGCACGTGAGGCAAGCAAGCTCGGTATCGAGATGCTTGTTATGGACGACGGGTGGTTCGGGCACAGAGATTCTGACAACTCCTCGCTAGGCGACTGGTTCGTATATGAAAAGAAGCTCGAGGGCGGGCTAAAGCACTTAGTTGACGAGGTAAACAAGCTCGGAATGAAGTTCGGCATATGGTTCGAGCCGGAAATGGTATCGCCCGACTCAGAGCTTTACAAGGCGCACCCCGACTGGGCTATCCGGATAAAAGGGCGAGAGCTTACGATGTCAAGGGAGCAGTATGTGCTCGACTATTCGAGGAAGGACGTAAGAGACTACGTTTATTCGATGATGAAAAAGATCCTCGATTCGGCAAATATAGAGTATATCAAGTGGGATATGAACAGGCAGCATACCGAGGTAGGCTCTTCCGCTTTGCCTGCTGACAGGCAGAAGGAGCTTTGGCATAGGTATGTGCTGGGTGTTTACGACCTTATGGAGAGGCTGACGACCGACTACCCGCACATATTGCTTGAAAACTGCTCTGGCGGCGGCGCAAGGTTTGACCCCGGAATGCTCTACTACAGCCCGCAGATCTGGTGCTCGGACGACACCGATGCGATAGAGCGCCTAAAGATACAGCACGGAACAAGTATGTGCTACCCCTGCTCGGCTATGGGTGCACACGTTTCCGACTGCCCCAACCACACAGTCGGCAGGAACACGCCGTTTGCAACAAGGGGCGACGTAGCACTTGTTGGTACCTTCGGCTACGAGCTTGATGTAACACGTATCCCGCAGCAGGACAGAGATGCTATACCCGGGCAGATCGAGAAATTCAAGAAATTCAACCCCTTAGTAAGAACGGGCGACCATTACAGGATCGGCAATATGTTTGAGGATAACACCTGGGACGCCTGGATGTTTGTTGCAAAGGACAAGAGCGAGGCGTTGTTTGAGTTCGTTCAGGTGCTCGGAAGACCTAACGAGCGCTCACGCAACATCAAGCTAAAGGGCCTTGACCCCGACGCATACTACTACGAGGAGAGCAAGCCGGAGGAAAAGCTTTCGGGTGCGGCGCTTATGTATGCAGGGGTAAATGTTGCCAAGATGTGGAACGTAGACGGGCTTTACGGCGATTTTGTTTCAAAGACACTGCATTTTGTGAAGGCATAAGATGAAAGCTTTAGAGCTTATTGCCTCTTTGGCGCTTATTATGTATGCAGTGTTTTACTGGCGGCAGGAAAGGGCTTATTTTACAAGGATATATCTTATCTCTCTTTCAAAGGACACTGTTGAGACGATATTTCATAACTACTGCGACAAAGAACGAAACCTCTACCTTGACCTGAGAGGTGACAAGCTGCTCTGCTCGGGAGACTACAGAGACAGCTGCACCTTTTGTCTCAGGCTTTATGATGAAGGGCAGAAGACCCGTGCGGTATTTAGTGAGGACGGGGTCTTTTCGAATAACAGATACAAGCATTTCTATTTCATAAAGGTCAATAAGGTCTTTGAAAATCTCGGAGCAGAGGAAATAACGGGGGCTTGACAAAGGGGAAAATAGGTGTTATAATATAAATGTCAAAACAAACAAGTTGACCATAAGGTTAAAAACAAAGTACCCCCAACGAATCTGCTACTTTCGTCGGGGGCTTTGTTTTAGGCTGTTGCTGTCAATTAGTTTTACTTCCTTTTTCCATTCAGCCATTTACGAATGTGCCTGCGCAGATATGTAAAAACAAAATTTGCAAGCACACCCGTTGCAACGGGCAAAAGAAGATACATCAAAACAAACAAGTCAGTCCCCCCTTTCCGCTATCGGATTGGGTTTGACAGCATTTTTATTATAGCATATATTCACATACTAGTCAAACAGATAGGAGGTGTTCCCATGTCAAAGAAATTTCTGTATATCCACTTTGGGCTTGCATTCCTTACGCTGTCAGCGCTTTTGGCCGAGCTTGTGCATTTTCTTATTGTTTACCCCGATATGCCCGAAACTATAGGTATGCATTTTGGCCCTGACGGCGATTTTGATGTTCACGCAGAGAAGCTTTACGGCCTTTACCCGTATGTCATGGGCGGCTTTCTGATAGGTGTGCTGCTGCTTGCCGACCGATTTGTGTTAAAGCTAAAGCTCGGCCTTGATTACGACAAAAAGGGCGAAGACCTTGTCCGTGCGGCGGTGCTGCTTGCGACAAACGGGGTCAAGGCTTACATTTGCATTTTCTTTCTTGAATGGTCTGATGCGGTAATTCACCAGCACGGCACAAAGGGCAGGATAAATACGTTAGGCGCAATAGTTTTTCTGGTGTTTTTCATATCGGCGCTCGCCCTCGGCAGCTATGCAAAAAGAAAATACAAGCACAAAAATGCCGAGCCTGCCAAAAAGACCGACACCCACAGGCTTTTTAAGCTCTACGGGGTAGTGATGAGCATTTGCGAGATCATCGTGGCGATAGTCGTATGGGAGCGCTTTCCGGTGCAGAATGAAACGACCGACCCGTTTGCGCTTATTTGGTATGAGGATATAAAGACCAATGCGCCTAAAGCTCTGTACCTTGTGCCGATAGTGCTTTCATTTGCAAGCGTTTTTATTTTTGATATCATAGTAAAGCGGCTCACGGCAAAGGGCAGGCTGCTGCCTGCAAGGGCGGCCGACATAGTGTCAGCCTACTGCGTGACCTGTGCGTTTTTAAGGCTGCTTTTACCGCCCGAGGAATTTTTCCTTGACGGGTTAGGCGCTATGGCGCTGTGTTTTGCCTTTGTGGGGCTGGTGGAGCTGATCAAATATCTTAGGGGAAAAAGGATAGAAAAGTAATATGCACCCGATCTAAAGCGCTGCGCTAAGGATCAATGATAACGGTGAATAATAAATAATAGTGAATAACGAATAGTGAATAGTGAATAATACAAAAAAACCTGCACTTAGTGCAGGCTTTTTTGATGGTACGCCCGGTGCGATTTGAACGCATGGCCTTCAGAGTCGGAGTCTGACGCTCTATCCAGCTGAGCTACGGGCGCATATTATGGAGCAGGCATTTGATGTCTGCTCCGTATTATTATCTCACTTTAGCACCGTTCGGTAGGCTTTGGTCGGGGAATATGACTGTTGCGCCGCCGTCCTTATTATCGGCTGCACAGATCATTCCGTTCGATTCTACACCGCAGAGCTTTACGGGCTTAAGGTTTGCGATGATCATTACCTTTTTGCCTATAAGATCCTCGGGCTTATACCACTCGGCGATCCCCGAAACGACCTGTCTGCCGCCCATTCCGTCATCAAGCTGCAAGCAAAGCAGCTTCTTTGACTTCTTGACCTTTTCGCATTCCTTGACCTGAGCTACACGTATATCTATCTTTGCAAAGTCATCTATCGTTATCTCGGGCAAAAGCCCGGGCGGTGTGAAGGCGTCGTTATCGTCAGCCTTCGGGGCATTGTCGCCGATTATCTTGTTAAGCTCGTCGATCTCCTTATCAACATCTATCCTCGGGAAGATGATCTCGCCCCTGTGAACTGTGACATTTGCGGGCAAAACGCCGAATTTGCCGGCATTCTCATACGAGATAGTACCTTCATCAGCGCCTATCTGCTCAAACACCTTCGGCATATCCGTCGGCATAAACGGGGAGAGCAGCGTTGAAACTATCCTTATAGTATCAAGCAGGTTGTAGAGCACCGATGCAAGGCGTGCCTTTTTGCTTTCATCCTTGCCGAGCACCCAGGGGGCTGTCTCGTCGATATACTTGTTAGCACGTGAGACTACCTTGAAGATCTCAGCAAGTGCGTTGTTGATCTGCGTTTCGTCCACAAAGCCGTCGACCTTAGCACGCAAGGCTGTCGCCTCGGCTATTAGCTCATCATCAAACTCGCCCGCCTCACGCTCGGCGGGAAGTGTGCCGCCAAAATACTTGTCAGCCATAGCAACAGTACGTGAAACAAGGTTCCCGAGGCCGTTTGCAAGGTCTGAATTTATGCGGTTGATCATTATCTCGTTGGAGAAGGAGCTGTCAGCACCGAGCGCCATTTCTCTCATAATGTGGTATCTGATAGCGTCAGCCCCGTAGCGCTCGCCCAATATAAACGGATCGACAACGTTGCCTAAGGATTTTGACATCTTCTGCCCGTTAAAGGTTATCCAGCCGTGAACAGCAAGGTGCTTAGGCAGCGGCTCGTCAAGTGCCATAAGCATTGCAGGCCATATTATAGCGTGGAAGCGCATAATATCCTTAGCCACCATATGCACATCGGCAGGCCAGTATTTTTTATAGTCATCATATGCGTCATTTTCAAAGCCTAAAGCTGTGATATAGTTTGAAAGCGCATCTATCCACACATACACAACGTGCTTTTCATCGAAGGTCACGGGTATGCCCCATTTGAAGGACGTTCTCGAAACGCACAGATCCTCAAGGCCGGGCTTTATGAAATTGTTGACCAGCTCCTGTGCCCTGTATTTGGGGCGGAGATAGTCGGTATCCAAAAGCAGCCTTTCGATCCTCTCTGCGAAGGGGGACATTTTGAAGAAGTAGGCCTCCTCCTTAGCCTCCTTCACCTCTCTGTGGCACTCGGGGCAGCAGCCGTTCTCGTCAAGCTGGCTCTCTGTCCAGAAGCTCTCGCAGGGGGTGCAGTATTTGCCTGTGTATTCGCCCTTGTAGATATAGCCCTTCTCATAAAGGCGGCTGAATATAGTCTGAACTGCCTTTACATGGTAGTCATCGGTAGTTCTTATATAGCGGTCATAGGAAATATTCATATAGCTCCAAAGCTTTTTGAACTTTGCGACCTTTTCGTCAACATACTCCTTTGGGGTTATGCCTGCGTCCTTAGCCTTTTCTTCTATTTTCTGGCCGTGCTCATCTGTTCCCGTTAGGAACATCACATCATAGCCCTGCATTCTCTTATATCTCGCAAGCGAATCGCACGCAACGGTGGTATAACAATGCCCTATGTGCGGGTTGCCCGACGGGTAATAGATAGGCGTTGTTATATAAAATGTTTTCTTATCCATTTTCATTACTCCTCTCTTTCAGAATAGGTCAACACTTATTATACCACAATTCGGGCGGGTTGTCAAATTAGAATTTATCGCAGTATTGTAGAGTGTGCACCTGCGAAGGGGGTACGG
>JAFRYW010000156.1 GCA_017442845.1 Ruminococcus sp. | reverse complement strand
CACATTGATTTAGGTGTAAGAGCAATTAAGCCTCTCTCTCACACTTCTGGTTTGCAACTGTGCAGGAAGTCTTGCAAGCAGACTGGCAGGAAGCCTGGCACTTGCCGCAGCCGCCCTTTGCAGCAGAAGCCTTTAAATTAGCCTTATTAATCGTCTTGATATGTTTCATAATCCATTCCTCCAAATATCAATTTACATTATTATACCATATATTTCGACGAATTTTATTAACTTTTAATGAACGGCAGTTAAATATTTATCTGAAGGTAGTGGAATTAACACCAATTATACCGCCTACGCCACCAAATACAACTGTTATCAAGAATTTTACAGGCGCACCGAAGCCGTCAGAGCTGCCGGAAATGAAAACACCCACTAAAATGATGACCAAAAACATAAACAGCCCACAGCAAATTCCCATTAGCAGACCGTTTTTGTGGCGGTTTTTAGCGCTTATATATCCCCCGAAATACGCCCCTGCAGCAAGTGCAAGTGCTGTAAATGTGGATAAAACACTATTATCCGGC
Organism: Ruminococcus sp.; assembly: GCA_017442845.1. GTDB lineage: Bacteria > Bacillota > Clostridia > Oscillospirales > Ruminococcaceae > NK3A76. The sequence continues at coordinate 17,516 of JAFRYW010000156.1, read as the reverse complement.
GTGACCTTTGAGGTGACAAAGGAAAAAACAGAAATGATCGTAAACACCACAAAATAACCCGCTGCACCGGCTGCTGCTATAAGGCATAAAGGACTAAGCTTTAATTCACGCCTGCGTCGTAAATGCGTTCTGCGCTTCATCATAAATATATCACCCCGTGATAATACTATGCGAAGGCAGACTAAAATATGACAAAAGCGCCCCAAAGCAAGGGGCGCTTGATCATTATGGCATAAGTCTGTTTATATCTCTCGGGAAGAGCGATGTTTCTCTTACATTTGACAGCTCAAGCATCTTCATAAGAAGTCTTTCAAGGCCTATTCCGAGACCGCCGTGAGGTGGCAGGCCGTACTTATGAGCCTCAAGATAGCTCTCAAAGTCCTTCGGGTCAAGCCCCTGATCGAGCATCTTTTGTACCTGCTCATCATAGTCATGTATTCTCTGCCCGCCCGAGGTGATCTCCAAGCCTCTGAACAGAAGGTCGAACTTATAAGCCTCTCTGGGGTCTTCTCTGGAGTTCATAGCGTAGAAGGGCGGCTTTGATGACGGGAAGTGTGTGACAAAGATAAAGTCGGAATCATACTTTTCCTTAGCATACTTGCAAAGGTTTACCTCGTCCTCGGGGTCAAGATCGAACTTCTTGCCTGTTCCGCCGTTATCGCCCCTGAGCATAGTTATCGCATCAATAAACTTGATAGAGGGTATCTCCTTGATAGTCGGGATATTTGCATCAAGGAAGCGTATCTCGTCGGCATAGTTTTCCTTAAGGTACTCACAAATATATTTGAGCATAGCTGTTTCCATAGCCATTACATCATACATTGAGTCAATAAAGCCCATTTCAAAGTCAAGACCTATATACTCATTAAGGTGTCTTGACGTTGCGTGCTTTTCTGCCCTATATACAGGGGCAATTTCATAAACTCTGTTGAAAACACCGACCATGGCCTGCTTATAGAACTGCGGTGACTGGTTAAGGAATGCATTCTTCTGGAAATAGTCGAGCTTAAAGATATTAGCACCGCCCTCAGCACCCTGAGCAACAATCTTAGGAGAATGTATCTCGGTAAAGTGGTTTGCCTGCATAAACTTATGCATACCGTGAACGATACCCTCCTGAAGACGGAAAGTAGCCTTTTCGTAGGGGTTTCTTAAGGATACAGAGCGGTTATCGAGGTTGACATCTATAGTGCAGTTGAGCCTGCCCTGTGAGATCTTTAGCGGGTAATCATATTTAGGCGCACTTATGAGCTTAAGCTCGGAAAGAACGACCTCAACACCATTATAATCCTTTGTGTTCTCGTTTACCGTACCCTTGACGTAAACAAACTGGCCTTCCTTAACACCCTCGATACTGTCCTTACAGCTATCTGCGGAATAAACAGTCTGTATTACACTGAATGCAGTTCTGATAACAACAAATGAAATGCTGCCGTATTTTCTCACCCTGTGTACAGTGCCTGTAAACTCGACCTCTTTACCGATATTGTCAAGTATATCTGCAATAGTGATCTCCTTCTTAAGCTTTTCGGGAGAGACCATTACCATATTTCCGCTTGTCTCAGGGATATACTTATCATCATTAACATATGCTGTTAGCTTAGAGGTGTTAGCTGTCTGCTCCTCCTGCTCATCATTCTTCTTATCATTTACCGCATTTGCAGAGAGAGCCTTAAGCTTACTATCAAGGATCTCCTTTATTACCTTTGGTGTGGCAACGCCCTTAAGAGCCTTTGTACACTGACCCATAATAAAGCCGAAAACCTTCTGCTCGCCGTTTACATACTGCTGCACCTGCGAAGCGTTGTTTGCTAGCACCTCGTCGATAACGCTTTGAGCCTTTGCAGTATCAACAGTTATCAGCATACCGTTTTCCTTAGCGATATCCTCAGGCTTGCCGCCCTTTTCTACCATTATCCTGAATATTGCCTTAACATCTGACTTAGAGATCTTTTCCTCGTCTGCAAGTCTTGCAAGCGAAGCAAAATCCTCAGCGGTAAAGGTCAAATTCTCGGGGTCGATCTCGCCTAGGTTGACTCTTCTCATAAATTCACCCAAAATAAGAACAGAAATGCTCTTGGGGTTATCATAGACCTTTATAGATTCCTCAAAAAGATCTGAAATAGTCTTAGACTGGATAAGGATATTTGCATCTACCTTTGAAAGACCGTACTGCTCTGTATATTTCTTGACCCTGCTGTTAGGAAGCTCGGGGAGCTTTGCTCTGATCTCCTTAAGCTGTTCATCTGTAAGGTTTACCTGTAAAATATCAGGCTCGGGGAAATAGCGGTAATCGTTAGCGTTTTCCTTAGAACGCATTGATGTCGTTTTGTCACGGTTAGCATCATAACGTCTTGTTTCCTGAACGACCTTTTTGCCTGCATCAACTAAGAGAGCCTGTCTTCTCTCCTCGTACTTGATAGCACGGCCTACGCTCTTGATCGAGTTGATGTTCTTTATCTCGGCACGTGTACCGAATTCTTTAGCATCGGGCTTCATGATAGAGATATTTACATCACATCTCAATGAGCCCTGCTCCATTTTACAGTCGCAAACGCCAGCATACTGCAAAAGCAGCGAGATCTGCTCGACGAAAGCCATAGCCTCCTCAGCAGAAGCCATATCCGGCTCTGTAACTATCTCGATAAGCGGGATACCGCAGCGGTTATAGTCAGCAAGAGAAACACCGTTGAAATCATCGTGAACAAGCTTACCGGCGTCCTCCTCAAGGTGTATATGGTTGATCCTTATATCCTTCTTTTTTCCGCCCACCTCGATAGTAACAGCACCCGGCCCTATTATAGGGTAATAGAGCTGTGAGATCTGGTAAGCCTTCGGAAGGTCGGGGTAGAAATAGTTCTTTCTGTCAAAAACAGAGAACTTATTTATCTCACATCCGAGGGCATAGCCAGCCTTTACGGCATACTCAACAGCAGTCTGGTTGATTATCGGGAGAGTACCGGGCATACCCGTACATACAGGGCAAACTCTGGTATTGGGTGCACCGCCGAACTCGGCAGAGCAGTTGCAGAAAATTTTTGTCTTAGTCAAAAGCTCGGCATGGATCTCAAGACCTATGACGGTTCTATATTCACTCATTTGTCTTTACCTCCATTTCAAAGCTTGGGCTTAACGGGCTCAAAGCCCTTTTCAAATGCATTTGTCACCTGCAAAACTGTTGCCTCATCAAAGCTTCTGCCGACAACTGACATTCCTATCGGCATACCGTTTGTATTATAGCCGCAGGTGGTCGATGCCGCAGGCAGGCCTGCAATATTAACAGTAACAGTGCAGATATCCGCCTGATACATCTTTACAGGGTCATCTACCTTTTCGTCGGGACGGTATGCAACAGACGGCGTTGTGGGGGTCAAGATAACATCGCATTCATCGAATATATCGTTATACTCTTTTCTAATCAACTGACGAAGAGCAAGTGCCTTTCTGTAGTAAGCGTCATAGTAGCCGCTTGACAGACAATAGTTACCCAAAAGAATCCTTCTCTTTACCTCGTCGCCAAAGCCCTCGGAGCGTGACTTGATGATAAGCTCCTCATAGCTGTCAGCAGATGCTGTTCTATGGCCGTACTTGATACCGTCATATCTTGAAAGGTTAGATGCCGCCTCGGCACAGGCGAGGATATAGTAGCAAGGGATAGCATACTTAAGCGAAGGCATAGAGCACTCAACAAGCTCGGCGCCCATAGCCTCATAATCCTTAGCTGCCTTCATAACAGCACTCTTTACATCGTCATCTATACCCTCGGCAAAAAACTCCTTAGGAAGAGCGATTTTAAGCCCCTTAACGCCCTTGTCGATATTTGCAGTAAAATCGGGAACTGCGTCTAGAGCAGTAGTTCTGTCGTGGTGATCGTTTCCGCAGATAGCGTTTAATATCAAAGCGCAGTCAAGGCTGTTTTTTGCAACAGGCCCTATCTGGTCGAGCGATGAAGCAAACGCAACAAGCCCGTAACGGGATACTCTGCCATAGGTAGGCTTGATACCCGTAACACCGCAGAAAGCCGCCGGCTGTCTGATAGACCCGCCCGTATCCGAGCCGAGAGCCGCCGCACAAAAATCGGCCGAAACTGCCGCTGCCGAGCCGCCTGAGGAGCCGCCCGGAACACAAGCCTTGTCATAAGGGTTCTTAGTTTTCTTAAAGGCGGAGGTCTGTGTAGAGCCGCCCATAGCGAACTCGTCCATTGAGACCTTTCCGAGCATTACTATATCCTGAGAATCAAGCTTTTCCATAGCCGTTGCATTATAGGGCGGAATGAAATTCTCCAGGATATTTGATGAACAGGTAGTCTTTACCCCCTCTGTACAGATATTATCCTTTATTGCCATAGGAATGCCCGTCAAAGGTGCAGCCTCGCCGGCATCTATTCTCTTTTGTGCTTTTTCAGCCTGCTCAAACGCTTTATCCTTTGTAACTGTGATATAGCAGTCAAGCTCGCCGTCATATTTTTCTATCCTATCAAAATAGCTTTGCGCTGCTTCCTTTGCAGAAAGCTCCTTTTTATCAAGAGCCTCACGCAGTGCAGCAACTGTCATTTTGCTTATATCCATAACACTTCCTCCTTATTCAACGACCTTTGGCACAACAAAGCAATTCTTGGAATTAACTGCATTTGAAAGCACCTTTTCTGTGGGCATAGAGGGCATTACTGTATCCTCTCTTATGCCGTCAAGGAATACGTTATGGTTATCTTTATGTGCATCATAGGTTATGTCGATATCCTTAATGGTATCCATAAGCTCCATAATGCTTGTCATCTCATCAGCGGTCTTTGCAAGCTTTTCATCGGAATATTCAAGCTTACTTAAGTCAGCTAAATACTTTACGGTATTTAAGTCCATATATATCCTCCGTTCATAAATAATGCAAGTTTACAAACTAACTCAATTTAATATTATACTACATCTAAAGAGATTTTGCAAGGGTTTTGAGGAAAATTTATGATTTTTTAAGCAAAACAAGCCGAGACGGTAAGGTCTCGGCTTATCAAGCGTTATTTATTCAGGTATTTATCCATTATATCGCAAAAATCAAATGTTGCAAAATAGTCGGCAGGGGTCTCGGCACGTCTTATCATCTTAAAGCTGCCGTCCTCCTGCAAGAGTATCTCAGCAGAGCGGAGCTTTCCGTTATAGTTATAGCCCATTGAGAAGCCGTGAGCGCCTGCATCGTGAATACATATAAGGTCACCCTTCTCTATCTCGGGGAGCATTCTGTCGATAGCAAACTTATCATTATTTTCGCAAAGGCCGCCCGTAACATCATACTTATGGTCGCAGGGGGCGTTTTCCTTACCGAGAACGGTTATATGGTGATATGCACCGTAGATAGCAGGTCTCATAAGGTTGCAGGCGCAAGCGTCAACGCCGACATATTCCTTATAAATATGCTTGAAATGAGTAACTGTTGTGATAAGGTGACCGTAGGGGGCCAGCATAAATCTGCCAAGCTCGGTAAATATAGCCACATCGCCCATTCCTGCGGGAACGAGCACCTCGTCAAATGCCTTATGAACGCCCTCGCCTATCGCCATTATATCATTTTGCGGCTTATCAGGCTCATAAGCAATACCAACACCGCCGGAAAGGTTTATAAATTTGATATGAACATCAAGCTTTTGATGAAGCTCAACAGCAAGCTCAAAAAGTATCCTTGCAAGCTTGGGGTAATACTCGTTTGTTACGGTGTTTGAAGCAAGAAAAGCGTGGATACCGAAATTCTTAGCGCCCTTTTCTTTGAGGATCTTAAAGCCCTCAAAGAGCTGATCCTTTGTAAAGCCATACTTAGCATCTCCGGGGGTGTCCATAATCTGCGAGGAGATAGCGAAGTCACCGCCGGGGTTATAACGGCAGCAGATATTCTCGGGTATACCGCAGAGGCTTTCCAAAAACTCGATATGTGTAAAATCATCAAGGTTTATGTAAGCGCCAAGCTCGAAGGCCTTTTTCATATCCTCCTCGGGTGTAACGTTTGAGGAGAACATTATATCAGAGCCCTTAAATCCGCAGCACTCACTCATCATAAGCTCTGTAAGAGACGAGCAGTCAACACCGCAGCCCTCCTCCTGCAATATCTTCAGTATATATGGATTTGGGGTAGCCTTTACAGCAAAGTATTCCTTATAGCCCTTATTCCAAGAGAACGCCTTATTGAGCCTTCTTGCGTTTTCCCTTATCCCCTTTTCATCGTAAACGTGGAAGGGCGTTGGAAATTGGGCTTTTATCTCTTCTGCTTTGTCTTTGGTGATAAATGGTTTTTTCATATTAAAGCATATCCTTTCACTAATCAAAAATACATTTTTATAATACCATTTCCGAGCACTTTCGTCAAGATTAAATAAGAAATTTAATAAAAACGGAAAATTTTATTAAAAAACAGGAATATTTTTAGTGAATATAATATCATAGGATCAAAAATAGTTGCCAAAAATAACAAAGTGTGGTATAATAATGGGAAGTGTTTATCAAGAAAAGGAGAATGCCCGATGGATATACAAGTAAACGATATCCTTGTAATGAAAAAAAAGCACCCCTGCGGCGCTAACAAAATGCTCGTGTTACGCTCGGGCATGGATTTTAAGCTGCGCTGCGACGGCTGCGGGAGAGAGTTTATGATACCACGCAGCAAGGCGGAAAAGAACATAAAAAGCGTTATCAGAGAGGCAGAGTCATAGCAAAGACGGCAGTTCGTATGACAAGCTAAACTGATAACGAAAGGAAGAATAAAAATGTTAGAAAAGGTTAGAATGCTTGAAGAAAGATACAGCGAGATAAGCGAAAAGCTCAGTGAGCCCGATACGGTAAACAACCAGGAGCTTTACAGAGAGCTTATGAAGGAATACAAAAACCTTACACCGATAGTTGAAAAGTATAAGGAATACAAAAAGGCGAAGGACGCAAACGAGGAGGCTTTATCACTTCTTGACGAAGGCGGGCTTGATAAGGACTTTAAGGAAATGGTGCAGGAACAGCTTGAGCAATCCAAGGAGGATATGCTGACCCTTGGTGAAGAGCTTAAGATACTGCTTTTGCCGAAGGACCCTAACGACGAGAAGAATGTTATCGTTGAGATAAGGGGCGGCGCAGGCGGCGAGGAAGCGGCACTTTTTGCAAACTCGCTTTATAGAATGTACACTATGTATGCAAATTCACGTGGCTGGAAAACAGAGGTCATGAACGCGAACGAAACAGAGCTTGGCGGCTTCAAGGAAATATCCTTTATGATCGAGGGGGAGGGCGCTTATTCAAGGCTAAAATATGAAAGCGGCGTTCACAGAGTTCAGCGAGTTCCCGAGACGGAATCTCAGGGTAGAGTTCACACCTCGACTGTTACCGTTGCAGTTTTGCCCGAGGCAGAGGACGTTGAGCTTGAGCTTAACGAGGAAAAGGATCTGAAAATAGATGTTTTCCGTTCATCGGGCGCAGGAGGTCAGCACATCAACAAGACATCATCCGCTATAAGGATAACACATATCCCGACAGGAATGGTGGTAGAGTGTCAGGACGAAAGATCGCAGTACAAAAACAAGGACAAGGCGCTTAAGGTCTTGCGTTCAAGGCTTCTCGACATTGCTCAGAGGGAGCATGATGACAAGATCGCCTCAGACAGGCGCTCGCAGATAGGTACGGGAGACCGTTCGGAGAGGATAAGAACATACAATTACCCCGAAAACCGCATTTCAGACCACAGGATAGGGCTTACTATCTACAAGCTTGAAAACGTGCTCAACGGAAACCTTGACGAAGTTATAGACGCCCTTGCTACCGCAGACCAGGCAGCAAAGCTTTCTAAGCAGGAAGGCAACAGCTAATGGAAACCAAGCTTTTACAGACAGATGATGAATCATTAAAATATGCAGCCTCGCTTTTAAGAGAGGGCAAGGTCGTGGGTATCCCCACAGAGACTGTTTATGGCTTAGGGGCAAATGCACTTGATGAATTTGCGGTCAAAGATATTTTCAAGGCTAAGGGCAGGCCGCAGGATAACCCGCTTATAGTGCATATCGCAGATATAAGCAAGTTTGAGGTGCTCTGCTATGATATTCCTGCACTTGCATATAAATGCGCTGAGGCTTTTTGGCCGGGGCCGCTTACTATGATACTAAAAAAGCGTGATATTATCCCGGATACCACAAGCGGGGGGCTTGATACTGTCGGTATCAGAATGCCCTCAAACAAAACGGCAAGAAAAATAATCGAATATTCAGGGCTTCCTATAGCTGCACCCTCGGCTAATCTATCGGGCAGCCCCTCGCCTACTACTGCTATGCACGTTTTTAAGGATATGAACGGCAGGATACCTGCGATCGTTGACGGCGGAATGTCGGCCGTTGGTGTCGAGTCTACTGTTATAGCATTTGAAAATGACGGGATAAGGATACTAAGACCCGGCTTTATATCGAGAGAAGACCTGCTTGAGATCACTGACAACGTAATAATAGACAAAGGCGTTTTAGAGCAGCTTTCGGCTGACACCGTGGTCAGGTCACCGGGTATGAAATACCGACACTATTCTCCAAGGGCTGATGTTACAATTATTGATGCCGATCTTGATAAATTCAGAGAATATATCAAAGAAAACAGCGACAGCAGTACAGTTTGCCTTGTGTTTAATGACAGTGATACAGAAGGGCTGAACATAAAGTACATAAACTACGGCGCTGACAGCACACAGCAGGCGCAAAGGCTGTTCGATGCGCTAAGAGAGCTTGATGATATAGGCGCAAAAAAAGCCTTTGCACGCTGCCCTGAAAAGAGCGGCGTAGGGCTTGCTGTATATAACAGACTGCTAAGAGCGGCAGGCTTTCAGGTGATAAAGCTATGATAATAGGATTAACAGGTCAAAGCGGTGCAGGAAAATCAACGGTCAGCAGGGCTTTGAGCCTTCAGGAGGGCTTTTATGTTATCGACTGCGACAGGATAGCAAGGCAAGTGACCGAGGACGGGAGCCTATGCAACGCCGAGATAAAAAAGCACTTCCCCGAGGCCGTTTCGCAGGAGCTCGTACTCAACAGAAAAGTGATGGCGCAGATAGTGTTTTCTGATAATGCCAAGCTCAGAGAATACGAAGCCGTCATTTATCCATATATTACCCAAGAGGTAAATGAGTGTATCTCCGTTTTATGCTCATACGGCTACGAGGTCATTATTCTTGATGCGCCGACGCTTTTTGAGGCGGGAATGGACAGGATCTGTGACAAGATAATCAGCGTTACCGCTGACAAAGCAAAACGTGCAGAAAGAATAAAGCAAAGAGACGGCATTAGTGATGAGATGATAGAAAAGCGCTTTTCTTCACAAAAGGACGAAGCCTTTTTCAGGCAGAACTGCGACTATATACTATGTAACGATTCAGATATAGCCGAGCTTTATCGGCAGACAGAAAGTATGATCAAGGAATTAAGGACTATAATAAATGGCTAAAAGAAAAAAGAAAGAGGCAGCAAAAAGTGCTTTTCTTGCTATACTTGCAGTATGTATAGCGATAGCAGCCTTTGCTTGCTTTATACAATACAAAAAGCGTGGATATATAGGGCCTCAGCAATTCACCTACCCGACCAGCTACGAGGAGCTGGTTTTAAAATACAGCAATAAATACAAGGTCGAGCCGGAGCTTGTATTTGCGGTGATAAAGACAGAGAGCGGCTTTGATGAAAACGCCGTATCCAACGTAGGCGCCAGAGGGCTTATGCAGCTAATGGAGGACGCATACAGCTGGGTCAGATACAGGCTGGGCGATGAGAGCGAATATGATTTTGACAAGATGTTTGACCCTGAGGTCAATATAGAATACGGGACATATTACCTAAGCTATCTTATGGACAAATACGACGGCTCGGTCGAGCTGACGGCAGCGGCTTATCACTGCGGAATGGGGCTTGTTGATTCTTGGATAGAGGAAGGGACGATAGACCCTAAGAATTTTAACGTTGACAATATCCCCGAGGAAAACGACCAGACCAGCCACTATGTTAAAAAGGTAAAAAAAGCATACAACGCTTATAAACAAATACTGAAGGAGGAAAAAAACAATGGACAAGAAGGACGAAAAGAGCAAAGCCAAAAAGCTTAAGGAAAAGCTGTTTTCTAACCCTAAGAACTCCGGACTTATAATGACCGAGGAGGAGGCAGCAAGGGCTGATGAATTCTGCGAGGGCTACAAAAAATTCATCACAAAGGCAAAGACCGAGCGTGAAGCAGCTATAGAGGCTGTAAAAAAGGCTAAGAAAAGAGGCTTTGAGGAATACAAGCCCGGCAAGAAATACAGCGCCGGTGACAGGTTCTACTATGTCAACAGAAAGAAGGCTATAATTCTTTGCATAATGGGCAAAAAGCCTTTAAGCGAGGGCGTTAGGATCTCTGTTGCACATATCGACTCACCGAGGATAGACCTTAAGCAGCACCCGCTCTATGAGGCTGATGAGCTTGCGCTGTTTAAGACACATTATTACGGCGGTATAAAGAAATATCAGTGGACGACTATACCGCTGTCGCTGCACGGTGTTATCATAAGAGCAGACGGCAAGGAGGTAACTGTAAATATCGGCGAGGACAAGAACGACCCCGTATTTGTAATAACAGACCTTCTCCCCCACCTTGCGCAGGAGCAGATGAAAAGGCCTGCCCCCTCTATCGTCAAGGGTGAGGAGCTCAATATCCTTATCGGTTCTCGTCCGTTCAGAGATGATGATATATCCGAAAAGGTCAAGCTCAACATTATGTCTATCTTAAATGAAAAATACGGCATAACCGAGGATGACTTTATATCTGCCGAGCTTGAGGCTGTACCGGCCTTCAATGCGGCAGATGTCGGGTTTGACAGAAGCCTTATAGGCTCTTATGGGCAGGACGACAGAGTTTGCGCTTACCCGGCTCTTGAAGCGATACTTGACTGCAAGGACCCCGAAAAAACAGCTCTGACAGTTCTAACAGATAAGGAAGAGACGGGCAGCGACGGAAACACGGGACTTAACAGCTCATACCTCCCCTACTTTATTTTCGACCTTGCTAAGACTCACGGCTTTGACGAGCGAGAGGTGATATCACATTCCGAGTGCTTATCGGCAGATGTCAATGCAGCCTTCGACCCCACTTTCCCCGAGCCTACCGAAAAGAATAATGCTGCGCATATCAATTACGGTATCTGCGTTACAAAGTTCACGGGCTCACGTGGAAAATCGGGCACCTCAGATGCCTCGGCAGAGTTTGTCGGCAGGATAAGAAGGCTATTTGATAAAAACGGCGTTATCTGGCAGACAGGTGAGCTTGGAAAGGTAGATGCAGGCGGCGGCGGTACTGTTGCGCAGTATGTTGCTAACCTGAATATCGACGTTATAGATGTAGGCGTTCCGGTGCTTTCTATGCACGCACCGTTTGAGGTCACAGCAAAGAACGATATATATAACGGCTATAAGGCCTTCCTCTGCTTCTTTGAGGACAAATAAACAAAGCTGCTATGGGCAGATGTTCCTATCATTAGGGATATCTGCCCTTTTATTTTTGCAAAAGAAAAATCGACAAGCTTTTCCTATGCAGTGGCTTATAATAATAGACGGAGGGGCTTGAGATGAAGATATATATTGATGTTTTGATAGTAACAAATATACTGCTCAATATGATATTTATTGAGTGCACAGCAAGGCTGACGCACACAAAGCTTAGCAAAAAAAGGACTGCTGCCGCTTCACTTATCGGCGGAATATCATCGCTGCTCGTGGTTCTTTCGGCTGAAAATATGGCTGAGGGCGTGTTGCTTACTGCCTTAAAGCTCGCTTCGATCTATATGATCATACTTGTTTCCTTTGGTGCAAGGGATATGAGGGCGAGTATAAAATACTTCTTTATATACATAGTCGTCAATGCCGTATTCATAGGTGTATGCATACTGTTCTGGCGTTTTGGCAGCGGAAGGGTAGTGTATTTCAACACGCTGACGGTCTATCTTGATATATCGCTTATAAAGCTTATGACAGGTGCTACTGTCACGTATATAGCCCTTGCTTTATACGAATATATGCAGAGAAAAAGCTTTGATATAAATAAGAGCTTTCATATTCTTATAAGGATGGAAAACCTTGAATACTATCTTCCTGCAATAGCAGACACCGGGAACAGCTTGACCGATGCCTTTACGGGGAAGCCTGTAATCATAATCATTTCAGACGAGCTTTACTATCACTTTGAGCTTGACAGAGAGGAAATAGCCCTAAAAACAGGGTTTCACTGTATCCCCTATTCGACTATAAACGGCGACAGCATCATAAATGTAACAGACAATGCAAGAGTTACAATCATCGACAGCGCTATGAAGCAAAAGAGCATCGACTGTGCTGTCGGGATACTTAGCTGCAACAAGAATAAGCCCAGGGCAATATTCAACCCGAGCATAATAGCATAAAGAGGAGAGCAATAAAATGTTAAAAGCAATAAAAGAATGTATTTTAAGACTCTATTCGTATTTTATAAAGGAAAATGAAAGCGTTGACTACATAGGCGGGGCGGAATCGCTTCCTCCCCCGCTGACAAAGGAGGAGGAAGACAAGGTCTTTGAACTGATGAAAACAGATGACAAAAAGGCAAGAGACCTGCTTATAGTACATAATTTAAGGCTGGTAGTCTACATTTCAAAAAAATTTGAATCCACAGGGATAGGAATGGACGACCTTATCTCAATAGGCACTATCGGGCTGATAAAGGCAGTAAAGACCTTTTGCATAGATAAAAACATAAAGCTTGCAACATATGCGTCAAGATGTATAGAGAATGAGATACTTATGTTTTTGCGAAAATCAAGCCAGAGAAGAAATGAAATATCAATCGACGAGCCGCTCAATGTCGATTGGGACGGAAACGAGCTGCTTCTATCTGATATACTTGGCTCTACAGATGAAAACTTAGGGGCAGGCATAGAAAGCGAGGTCGAGAAGGAGCTTCTAAAGCACGAAATCGAAAAGCTTAGCGAACGAGAGAGAACGATAATGGAAATGCGCTTTGGACTTGACGGAAGAAAGGAGATGACGCAAAAGCAGGTAGCTGACATTGTCGGGATATCGCAGTCATATATATCCCGTCTTGAAAAGAGGATAATAGGATCTATTAAGAAAAATCTGGAAAAGATATGCTGAGGAAATAATGCATACAGCCCTTTATTTATGGGAATAATATCATAAATTGATATTTTCCGTAAAGAAAGGGCTTTTTTATGAATTATTCAAAGGTACAGATAACAGGTATCAACACATCAAAAATACAGGTACTGACAGAAGAGGAAAAAACAGAACTGATCAAAAGAGCACAAAAGGGCGATAAGGCTGCCAAGGACAAAATGGTAATGTGCAACCTAAAGCTTGTTTTAAGGACTATACAGCCGTTTTTGTCAAGAGGAGACGACCCCGACGACATATTCGAGGTAGGGACAATAGGGCTTCTAAAGGCTGTTGACAGGTTCGATACAGATATGGGGGTGAAGTTCAGCTCGTACTGCGTTCCGCTTATACTGGGGGAATGCAAGCGCTACTTTCGTGACGGAGGAGCTCTTCGAGTCAGCAGATCTGTCAGAGACAACGCCTACAAGGTGTTCAAGGCCAAGGAAAGCTTTATGGAGAAGAATCAGCGGGAGCCTACTATCAAAGAGCTTTCAGCGCTTACCTCGATCCCGCAAGGTGATATAATCCACTCGCTTGAGGCAGTGAATGAGCCTGTCTCTATATATGAGCCTGTTTATTCCGATGCGGGAGATACTCTTTATGTTATCGACCAGCTAAGTGACCATGACAATGCTGATAACTGGCTTGATGAGATAAGTGTAAAGGAAACGATCAAAAAGCTGCCCCAGCGTGAAAAGGACATTCTCTATCTTAGGTATTTTCTTGGCAAAACACAGGTAGAGGTCGCAAATTCGGTAGGTATCAGTCAAGCACAGGTATCAAGGCTTGAAAAAGGGGCGCTAAATAAGATCAAAAAGCAATTTGAATTACCATAATTTTACATCTATTTTCGGCGAATGTAAACAAAAATTTACGGGCATTAAAAAGCAACCTTAATTTTAGCGCATTTACAGCGATTTTGGTTTGAAAGGCTTTGCAAAAAGGCGCAGCTTGTGATATAATGAAAAAAAACAGATTTGGAGATAGATATATGGATCATGAGTTGAACGCACTGATAGTAAACCAAAACAGCGAGGTGTTTAGGACGTATGAGGAGGATCTTTTAGAATTTGGCTATACTGTATACCATTGCAGCGCAAAAGCATCAGAGATAACAGCACAGGCTATAATCACAGAATGTGATATCATACTTCTTTCAAGCAACGACCTCGAAAACGAGGACGAGCTTGCGGAGATAATAGATTTCTTTAAGGGTGCAGGCACAAAGACCCCGCCTATGATACTTAATTCACCAATGACCCGCACCCGCAAGACAGATGAGCTGATAGACCACTGCAGCTTTGCCTTCAATATATTCCCGACAGGAGAAAGACGAAGCATTATTATAGATATTGAAAGAAACACAAACTATAAAAATATGGATTGCGAAAAGTTGTTTTTCCTGCTTAGACAAAAGATAATATATGACTGCGGCTTTATCGGCATCAACAAGAACCAAGAGGGCTATAAGTGGATATCTGAAGCCGTGTTACTGATACTTACAGACTCGGGCTATAGAAAAAACTTCTCAGCGGGCGTATACAAGGTGCTTTGCAATAAATACAATGCTACATATACACAGATAGAGCCCGCTATCAGGAGAAGCATGAACGACCTGTATAAAAGAATGAAGCCACTGATAAGGGTCTATTACTTTGACCTTGACGCTAACTCGGGCGAAAAATATACGGCAACACATTTTATAAACAAAATAGCCGACAATATCAAGATACAGTATAAAAGAAATTATACAGCCTTTATGAGCTTCGCCGATGCTGACAGAAGAAAGGTGATAAACAAGTACTTTGCAAAATAGCAGCAGAATAATTTGCCTTGATGCGTAATATATATATTACACACTATTATAGGAGGCGAAGCAAAATGGTATGTTCACTCAGTGACCTTAAAGCAAAAGAGGTCGTAAGCTCAAGATCGGGAGTAAAGCTCGGGTATGTTGATGACCTTGAATTTGATACGGTGACAGGAAATATCATCTCTATTATAATCTTCGGCAGACCAAGGGTCTTGGGGCTTATGGGGAGAGATAATGATATCGTGATAAAATGTGAGGATATTGAGCTTATCGGCGAGGATACGATACTTGTTAGAAATGATAATGCAGCAATATGCACAAAATCAAGAAGTATCACGCTTGAAAATTTGGCGTCGCATTAGCTAAGAAACACTTGAAAAGCAAGTACAAATATGGTATAATATTAAAGCAATTCGCACGCATGGTTCTTTGCCTGTGGTTCCCTACGGGGTAAGGCAAGTATTACAGGTCATGCGGAGGGCAAAAAATAAACCAAAACAGGAGGTTACTACAAATGGGAGTAGTATCAATGAAGCAGCTTCTTGAAGCCGGTGTACACTTTGGTCACCAGACAAGAAGATGGAACCCGAAAATGGCACCTTACATCTTCACAGAGAGAAACGGTATCTATATTATCGATCTCCAGAAGACTGTAAAGAAGCTCGAGGAGGCTTATCTTTTCGTAAGAGACATCTCTGCTGAGGGCAAGGAGGTACTTTTTGTAGGTACCAAGAAGCAGGCAGGCGACTCTATCAAGGAAGAGGCTTTAAGAGCAAACGCACACTATGAAAACGCAAGATGGCTCGGCGGTATGATGACAAACTTCAAGACCATCAAGAGAAGGATCAAGAGACTTGAGCAGCTCCACGCTATGGAGACCGACGGTACATTCGACCTCCTTCCCAAGAAGGAAGTTGTTAAGCTTCAGCTCGAGATCGAGAAGCTTGAAAAGTTCATGGGCGGTATCAAGAATATGAACGACCTTCCCGGTGCTCTTTTCGTTGTTGACCCGAGAAAGGAAAAGATCGCAGTAAGCGAGGCTAAGAAGCTTGGCATACCGGTAGTTGCAATCGTAGATACAAACTGCGACCCTGATGACGTTGACTACGTTATCCCCGGCAACGATGATGCTATCAGAGCAGTTAAGCTTATCGCAGGCTGCATGGCTGATGCTATCATCGAGGGCAGGCAGGGCGAGCAGGTAGCAGAGGACGCTGCTGAGGCTGAGGCTGCTGAGGAAGACGCTGAATAATTTAAAAGCTTTCAGGGCAGACCATAATTTCGTGTGTCTGCCCTAATTTCGATAAAGTAGGAGGAAATCAAAATGGCAAATATAGGCGTTAAGGAAATCAAAGAGCTTATGACAGCTACAGGCGTTGGTATGATGGACTGCAAGAAGGCGCTTGTTGAGGCTGAGGGCGATATGGAAAAGGCTGTTCTCATTCTTCGTGAGAAGGGTCTTGCTACACAGGCTAAGAAGGCAGGCAGAGTTGCTGCTGAGGGTATCTGCACAGCTGTAGTTGAGGGCAACGTTGGTGCTGTAGTTGAAGTCAACATCGAGACAGACTTTGCTGCTAACAACGAGGAATTCAAGGCTTTCGTTGCAGCAGTTGCTAAAACGATCATCGAGAAGGATCCTGCTGACGTTGATGCACTTAAGGCAACAACTATCAGCGGCGGTGACAAGACAGTTGATGAGGCTCTTCAGGAGCTGTTCATCAAGATTAGAGAGAACATGGTTATCCGTCGTTTCAAGAGATTTGAGGGTATCCTCGTTCCTTATGTTCACGGCGGCGGCAGCATAGGCGTTATGGTCAAGCTTGAGAGTGACCTTGATGCTGACAAGGTATTTGAGGTCGGCAAGAACTGCGCACTTCAGGTCGCAGCTATGAACCCTGCATATCTTAACAAGGAGAGCGTTCCCGCTTCTGCTCTTGATGAGGAAAAGAAGGTTCTCTTAGCTCAGATGGCTGATGATCCTAAAATGGCTAACAAGCCCGAGCAGGTAAAGGTAAAGATCGTTGAGGGTAAGGTCGGCAAGTTCTACAGCGAGAACTGCCTCCTCGAGCAGACATTCGTAAGAAGCGACATCTTCGAGGGCACAGTTGGCAAGTATGTTGCTGACGCTGCTAAGAAGCTCGGCGGCTCTATCAAGGTAGTAGAATATGCTAGATTTGAGCGTGGCGAGGGTGTTGAGAAGAAGGAAGATAACCTTGCTGATGAGGTTGCTTCGATGCTCAAGTGATCATTCCATTCTCTAAACAAATATAAAAATTACCGGTACACATATCTGTGTGCCGGTTTTTTGCATAAATAATACAAATATAAAGCTATTACATCAAAATAACACCCGTTCCTGCTAAAGAACGGGTGTAAAGTATATATACTTGATATTAAAGATGTAAGCGTATAATCCCCCGCACTCGCCAACAAACACCCCGAGCCGTGAGCAGTCCGACTCGGGGTGATCAGCTATATTGAAGTAATTATCCTTCCGTTTTTCTTGGCTGACATATAGCACTGTCTTAGTTCTGACTTGAT
>JAFRYW010000015.1 GCA_017442845.1 Ruminococcus sp. | reverse complement strand
TCTACCTTTATAAGGCGCCTTGTATCGGGGTTCATAGTTGTCAGCGCCATCATCTCGGGCTCATTTTCACCAAGACCCTTTGAGCGCTGGATAGTATATTTAACATCGCCTATCTTTCCGAGGATCTCGTTTCTCTCGGGCTCGTCATAGGCGAAATACTTTTTCTCCTTGCCCTTTTCCTTTGCGGTTATCTCAAAAAGGGGCGTCTCTGCGATATAGACATAGCCCTCATCGATAAGGCGTGGGGTCAGCCTATAGAGCATAGCCAAAATAAGCGTTCTGATCTGGAAGCCGTCATAGTCGGCATCGGTACAGATTATTATTTTATTCCACCTTAGGTTGTCGATATTAAAGAGCGAGAGGTCTTTGTTTTTACTCGTCTTTACATCAACACCGCAGCCTAATACACGGATAAGGTCTGTGATGATCTCGGATTTAAAGATACGGTCATAATCTGCCTTTAAGCAGTTTAAGATCTTTCCCCTTACAGGCATTACCGCCTGAAACTCTGCGTCTCTAGCCATTTTTACAGAGCCGAGCGCCGAGTCACCCTCCACGATGTAGAGCTCACGCTTTTCAAGGTCCTTAGAGCGGCAGTCAACGAATTTCTGCACCTGATTTGCAAGGTCGATCTTGCCCTGCAAATTCTTCTTTATATCTATTCTTGACTTTTCAGCTTTTTCACGAGAGCGCTTATTGATAAGCGCCTGCTCGGCTATGCGGTTAGCCTCGTCGGGGTTCTCGATAAAATAGACCTCTAAGTTATGCTTTAAAAACTCGGTCATACATTCCTTGATGAACTTGTTTGTTATCGCCTTCTTGGTCTGGTTTGCATAGCTGGTGATCGTCGAGAAGGAGCTTGAAACGAGTACAAGGCTGTCGGAAACATCCTCAAACTTTATTGCCTTTTCGTTTTTCAAGTATTTGCCTGCGTCCTTTATATAATTGCTTATCTGGTTTGTAAAGGCAAGCTTTACAGCGTCCTCGGGAGAGCCGCCGTGCTCCAGAAAGCTTGAGTTATGGAAATACTCGGTAGTTGCGACCTTATTTGAGAAAGCGAAAGCAACATTGAGCCTTACCTTATACTCGGGCTTATCCTCACGGTCACGCCCCTTGCGGTCGCCCGTGAAAAGCTGTACTGAGGATAGAGTATCCTCCCCCGCTATCTCCTTGACATAATCGACGATGCCGTTTTCGTAGAGGTAGCTTTTCTCCTCAAAAGAGTTGTTCTCTCTTTGAAGCTTTAGTATAAACTCAACATTAGGGTTTACGACCGCCTGCTTTTTGAGCACGTCCTCAAAATACTCCGGCTCGATATTCGTATCGGTAAAAACATCAAGGTCGGGCTGCCAGCGGGTAATAGTACCCGTGCGCTTGCCCTTATACTCCTCCTTAGTCAGCCCGCCGATATTCTCGCCCTTTTCAAAATGAAGAGAATACTTAAAGCCGTCACGGTAAACTGTAACGTCCATATACTTTGACGCATA
This sequence comes from Ruminococcus sp., assembly GCA_017442845.1. GTDB lineage: Bacteria > Bacillota > Clostridia > Oscillospirales > Ruminococcaceae > NK3A76. The sequence goes on along the minus strand of JAFRYW010000015.1, from coordinate 8,095 downwards.
CTGTGTAGCGCACGCACCCAGGCCGTTAAGACCGAGCGAATACTCATAGTTCTCGCCCGAGTTATTATCGAACTTGCCGCCTGCGTAAAGCTCGCAGTAAACAAGCTCCCAGTTATAGCGCTTTTCATTAGCGTTATAATCTACAGGGCAGCCCCTTCCGAAATCCTCGACCTCCATAGAGCCGTCATTAAAAACGGTAAGTGTGATCTTGCTGCCGTGGCCGTCACGTGCCTCGTCAATCGAGTTTGAGAGTATCTCGAAAACCGAATGCTTACAGCCCTCGATACCGTCCGAGCCGAAAATTACTGCGGGGCGCTTTCTTACCCTGTCAGCACCTTTAAGCAGTCTTATATCTTCATCTGTATATTTTTTCTTTGCCATAATAGCCCCTTTTCCTTTATGTCTTAAAAAATTATCACATACAAATATTATTATACCACAAATATTCTATATTTGTAAAGTGCCTAGAGCCAAATTGTAATAAAGGTTACAATTTAGCTTTTTTTAAAAAAAGGCTTGTCACAAAAAGGGCTTTGGGTGTATAAGTATATACAGAAAGTAATTTTAAGCGCTTAAGATCTTTCAAGAAAGGGGGTGCGCTGCTATGACAGACAGCGAGCTGATCGAAGCGGTAAGAAACAATGCCGACAAGGGCATGTCGCTTATTGCTGAGAAATACAGCGGCTACGCCTATGCGATAGCGAGAGATAAGCTTAGCGTTTTCTCAAGCGAGGACATAGATGATGCTGTGCAGGATATCTTTGTCAGGCTTTGGCAAAGCATAGAAAAGATCGACCTTGAAAGAGGAAGCCTAAAGACCTACATATGCATTATTTCAAAAAGCGTTTGCATAAGAAAGCGGGACAGTCTCGCAAAAGCACAAAAAAATGTACCGTTAGACCTTATTAGCGACTATAAGGCAGACGACAAAACAGTAGAGAGCGAGCTTAGAAAAAGAGAGCTCATAGAAAAGCTAAAGGTTCTGCCAAAGGACGATAGGTCGCTTATAATGCAGAGGTATTATTTCGGTCTTGATCACAAAGAGATAGCACGCACCCTCGGCATAAGCGAGGCGGCTGCAAGAAAGCGTGCCGAGCGGATACTGAAGCGCTTAGCACAGCAGATAGAGGAGGTGTCATAAATGGAGGACATTGAAAGAGAGCTTGAAAGGCTTTTTGATACACTTGATGAGCGGGAGCTTGATGAGCTTGTTGATGACATCACCATTGAGCCCGACAAGCAGCCCGACCTTGACGGTCTATTTGACGGAAAGGGGCACATAAAAATGAAAAAGAACATATCAAGAAAGAGCATAGCTATCATAGCTGCAACTGTCGCAACACTCGGAATAACGGTAACGGCAGGAGCGGCGGCGATAAGCAACTACGCCGACCACAAGCAGATCATTGAAAAGACATACGGCAGCAGCGCCGAGGAGATTCTTAGCAAGCACGGCGCCGTCACCGACAATACAGCGGCAGCCGAACACATAAAGATAAGCCAGCTCACATCACTTTCGGCGGGAGATATGTACGATACTACGGTCATTCTCGAGGGCACGGACGATACGGGCAGGGAGCTTATAAACAGCAGTAACATCTACACCGAAGTTTTCTATGCAGGCACGGAAACGCCCGTAAAATACGACGGCGGTGAGGGATACACCTACGGTGAAGGCTGCACGACGATCAGATACGATTTCAGCGGCATTGAGGAGCTTGACACAAACAAGGGGCTGACCCTTAAATTCATCCCTGCAAAGCGTGTAGGCGACAATGAGAACGAAGTCATGGGCGAGCCTATCGGCGAGATAACGGTAAAGCCCGCCGACAACGTGAGCGCAAAGCTCTTCAAGTCGGCTGACGGGTGCGAGCTGACACTTTCGGATATGGGCGTGATATGCAAGGGCTTTGGCAAGGAGCTTGATTTTGAGGACGCAAACATCACCGTCACCTATTCAGACGGCAGCACTCGCGAGTTTGAGCACGGCTATTGCGATCTTGGCTACTCAATGGAGGACGGCAAGACCGAAAGCGACATAACGATAGTTTTCAAAGAGTTGGCAGACACCGAAAACGTCACGGACGTTACTCTCGCAGGCGTTGAATTCACAGCACAACAGAAATAAGCATATAAAAAAGAGGCTGCGTAAGCAGTCTCTTTTTTTGTACTACAATATAAAGCATATAAGACCCGAGCAGCCCTCGTTTATCATACGCTCGACTGTTTCACGAAGCTTTCTGCGGGCGTCATCGGGGAGGGTGTTCATTTTGGTAACAAGGCCTTCGTTTACAAGCTCGTGAAGGCTCTTGCCGAAGATGTTTGACTGCCAGAGCTTGTCGGGGTCGGTCTCATAGTCGCTCATAATAGCGTCGGCAAGCTCCTGCGACTGCTTTTGTGAGCCGACTATCGGGGCGACCTCGGCATTTACTGTAGTTTTCATAATATGTATAGCAGGGGCTGCCGCCTTTAGGCGCACGCCGTATTTACCGCCCTGCTTGATGATCTCAGGCTCGGAAAGGTCAAGCTCGTCTGCGCCGGGCATTACAACGCCGTAGCCCTTTTTCTCGACATCATCAAGGGCAGAGGAAAACCTCTCAAAGCGTTTTTTAAAGCTTGTGAGCGCTAAGATCTGCGGCATAAGGTCGCTCTCATTCTCAATGCTAAGGCCGGTGCACTCCCCTATTATCTTAAAAAAGAGCCCCTGATCTATTCCTGCCGAGACTGTTGCCGTGCCGTCGGCAAGCGAGACCGATCTTAACTCACTGCCTATGATATGCTCACATTCTGACAGCTTAGCAGCAAAATCCTTCATATCACGAAGGCTGCCAATGCCTTGTGCATAGGTGCGAAGCTGGTCGAAGATCTCCTTTCTGAGCCAGTGATCCTTATCGAGCACATTGATCCAGGTAGGCATCTCGATATTGACCTCATTTACCGGGAAGGAATACAAAAGCTCTGTCATTATATCCGATATATTATCATCACTCAGTTCTGCGCAGCTTAGAGGTATAACACGCCGACCGTATTTTTGAGAGAGCCTGTCTGCAAGTGCCAATACCTCATCGCTTTTCGGCTCAAGGCAGTTGAGGATAATTGCAAAGGGCTTATCTATGGCTTCAAGCTCACTTATGATACGCTCCTCACATTCCTCGTACTCCTCACGGGGAAGGTCGGTGACAGAGCCGTCTGTTGTGATAACAAGCCCTACAGTTGAGTGCTCGGTGATCACCTTCTGCGTGCCGACCTCGGCTGCCATATTAAAGGGCACCTCATCATCAAACCACGGGGTCTTTACCATTCGTGGGACTTCATTTTCGATATAGCCTATCGCCGAGGGGATAATGTAGCCCACGCAGTCGATAAGGCGCACGTTCATTCTTGCATTATCCCCCACGGTAACGCTCACAGCCTCCTCGGGGATAAATTTAGGCTCGGTGGTCATAATAGTCCGCCCGCCGGCAGACTGCGGCAGCTCGTCTATAGCACGCTCCTTCATAAAGTCGCTCTCTATCCCCGGGATAACTGCACGCTCCATAAATTCCTTGATAAAGGTCGATTTTCCTGTTCTGACGGGGCCTACTACCCCTATGTAGATATTGCCGCCCGTCCTTGTGGCAATATCGGAATATAAACTATTCAATGTGTTTCGCTCCCTTCCCTTTATATAAGCGGCACGAGCAGCATACTGCCCTTGCCTGCCGAAGCATTCGTCAGGTCGTTTTCCTGCTCTATCGCCTTAGCTGATGTGGAATATTTCTTTGCTATATCCCAAATGTCGGTATTCTCATCACAGCGGCAAAGCTTAACGGCGCAGCCTGTTTGCTTCTGCTTTGGCTTATCTGTATCAACGCTTACATTTGTAAGCAGTTCATATGCCTTGCAGTCAGAGATATAGCCCGATGCAGAGATCTGCGCCGTGACCTCGGCAGTGTTCTCATCTGTAAGCCTGAATGATGTGCTTTTTACAAAGGTGTTGACATAAAGCCTGCTCTCGCTCGAGAGGCACTTATCTGTCATAGTGCTCATCTCAAAGGGCTCCTCCTGCTCTATATAGACAGGCTTGCCGCCCTGCCCCTTGCCAAGCAGGCAAAGCCTGATATTCCCAAGAAGAGAATACTCCCCTTTTTCATCATCAAAGCGTGTGCTTACCCCGTAAAGCTCACCCCAGCAGTCATAAACACGCATTATTTTGTTGTCACCCGACGCTATCTCAGCGCTCTTTGAAATGGTTTTATCAACAGCTATCGGTGCACTTACTACCCTGACCGCTTCAAGCGAGGCCTCCGTCTCATATTTGGTCGAGTATGCGTCCTCGGCAACAAGGGTGCTTTGCTGCTTAACTGCATTGATCTCGACAAGCAGCACTATCTCACATTCAAACACTCCCGCACCCTCGCCCTTTGACATTATCTCGCAGGAGCTTGCCGAAAGATCGGTACACACCTCAAAGCTCTCATCAATTCCGTCAGCATCTATGATACGGCTAAAGGGTACAGTAAAGCGCATAGTATCAAAGCTCTCCTCCTCGCCCTCGTTGATGCTGTAGAGCATATTCACCTCAGCATCGCCCTTGACGACAAGCTTTCCTGCTATAGTCTTTTGCTCACCCTTGATGACAGTGCAGTCACTTCTGATAATTGCAGAGGGTATCGGCTTATCGCCGCCCGTCTCAAACTCTTCAACTATCGTTAAGCGCTTATCGAGGCAGATGCGCTTGATCGGCACATTTATGCTTCTTGTTTTAAGCTCTATCCCCTGACCCGAAGCCTCACTGATAACGCTTTTTTGCTCACCCGCAAATACGCTTACCTTAGTGGTGACAGCACCTCTGACATCTATTCGCCTTTTATTTACTACCCTTGGGTTTACATAATCGCAAACGGGCGTCAGACGCACAAATGCCCCCCTCGCATCACTGCTAAGTTCAACAGATCTTGAATATTGCAGCTTTTGCTCGGTGATCCCAAGCCTGCTGCTCCCCTCGCTTTCATAGAGTATCTTTAGCGTAACTGCAAGCTCAAAGCTAAGCTTATTGCCGTTTATGCTGTAGGAAAGCACCCTTGGGCAGCAGCGGCATTTGAGTATCCTAAAAATATCGGGGCAGTAGTCGGGCAGCACAAAGTCCTTTTCTATCGGCTGCTCGACGCCCTCATCAAAAATACTCACAAGGTTTTCAAGGCTTACGCTTTTTGTTTCGGTTCCACTTACCTGCATATCATTTATCCTCCCTGCTTGTTTTTTAAACACATTTATCAGCGTTCTGATAAAATATATGCGGTAAGATGATCATATATGCAAAGCGTAACGGCTATTCTTTCTTGACAAAAAGCCCGGTGCGTGATATAATAAACAAAAAACTATATAAGGAGGGCATATGATCTTATCCTACGATTCAACGCCCGAAACAGATGCTCTAAACAGCGAGATTCTTAGGCTTGAGGGCTCGCCTGATGCAGTGCAGGAGATGCCCTTGCAGCGTGCTCTGAGCTATTTGATAGAATTGACCGAAAGGCTTGACGATGAGCAGCTTAAGGCAGAGCTTGAAAAGGCAGCAAAGATGCATATAGTCTCGCAGCCCGAAAACTATCGCAGAAGGTCGATAAAGGCAAAGCTGCCTGATGAGTATATGAGTAAGGCTGATGAGCTTTTTAAGAAAAGCTGGGGGCTTACAAGAGTAAAAAGGCCATATTTTGTAAGAGTAGTGCTTAGTGTATATTACCTTCACCTGCTTAATACCTCAAAGAGCAGCGGGGTCACCGAGATAAGGCTTGAAAGCGGCCGTGAAAACCAGCGTACAGACAAGCTTTTAAGAGCGGCAAGGCTGATATTGAATGACCGCCCCGAAGACAGGGAGATTATCGAGCAGATACTTTTACTGACAGAAAAATAACGCCGTGGAAAACCACGGCGTTTAAAGTACGTTAAGCTTTCAGATTTTTAAGGATTATTTTCAGATACCACTTGACATCTCATAAATTTTATGTTATAATCAGTTTAAGGCCAGAAATTTACTGCAATTTTTCAGATTATTTGGTAAGGGAGGAATTTAAATGAACGATCTGCAAGAGGCATTCGGTTATTTAGATGAGCTGTTGATGCTCAATGATGATTTCACCCTAGAGGACTTCCTCGACTGCTATGACCCTGATTGATAAAAAAAACAGAAAGGAGTACAAAAAAATGAACACTAAACAGATCAACTATTACGAAAAGTTTGAGCTTACCCAAGCTTTTAGGAGAAGCATTGATAACTTAAAAGACCCGATACCGCTGCTGACACTTGACTACAATGGCATTCCGGGAGTTTATATGTTCTCTGCTATAGGAGGAAACGGCAAGGAGATAACCATGTACATAGGCGAGTCAAATGATCTCGCTTTGCGCCTAAGGCAACATTGGCACAGGTGGTGGGCTAATGGGAAGCTGACTTATCACACGGGCTTGCCTGATAATGGGCAGTGGCACTTAGATCATAAGATCAGGATCGATATCCTAGAAGGCAATAACGATATGATAGATGTGCAGAACAGGATAAAGAAGGAGCGGGAGTATATCTTGCTGCACAAGCCCTATCTACAGAGCCCTAAATATCCCAAATACAATGACAAGCTGCTTGACTGCTGCATTGTACCATTTAACGGTACCCGATCCAAAGCCTTTCAGGACGCACTTGAAGGCAAGGCTTGGGAATAAGCATTGATATACAAAAAGGCATTTCTGTTTACACTACAGAAATGCCTTTAGTATTATTCAATTATTTACGCCGCATTTATATGCTTATTCTTATGATACTGGGGCGGGGCGAACACCGAGTAGCCGTCGACATTCTGGTCAAGCGGGTCTTCGCTCACCTCTTGGTTGAAGAAGCCATCCTCTGTCTTGTTTATCATATCATAGTAGATTATCGAGTTTGAAATACTTATACGCTCCTCGGCGTAGTCGGCGTAGGCCTGAATATACTCTTCATCTACAACGCCGTCGTCCTTCCTTGCCTCGCAGGCATCATAGGAATACCTGTCATCATCGACTGTCTTAAAGATTCCGTCCCTTGTTTCCTCAAAGACGGGGATAGGCATATCCTTATACACCTGATTGCAGGGAACGTTCATGCAGACGTTCTCATAATTTGTAAGGTCAAAGTAAATATCCTTCTGGCTGTCATAATAAATAGTATCTGTTACGAAATTGCCGTTGGGGAAAATAACTACGTTTTCCTTATCCTCGCCGATAGAGAGAACATCATGCCCCAAAGCATAGGGGTTATTGAAGCCGAACATATTGCCCAGAGTCGGCAGAACATCATACATACCCATTACCTTTGTGATCTTTACAGGCTCGAAGGAGGGCTCCTTCTGCCAAATGATGAAGGGCACCTTTCTGTTGATGTTATAGTAGAAATCATCTACGGGGATATACCCGGGGTCGCCCTCCTCACGGACTGTCTCGGTGAATGGGTCATAGTTATAGTAGTAATCGTACTCCTCCTCCTTGACCTTTGCATCGTGGTCGCCATAGAGGATAACCACCGTATCGTCAAGAAGCCCCTGATTGTCCATATCCTGCAAAAACTGAGCTAATGCTTCATCTGCGTAGTGAACGCTCTTGAAATAGCTGCCAAGCTTTGTTCCCTCAAGGAAGGGGGCAGAGACCTCTTCGTAAAGCCCCGTTGCCTCATCAAATCTCTTATACTTGAAATCTACCTCAAAATCACTGACACGCTCGATATCGGTAAAGGGGGTGTGGTTTGTGAGCATTATCATAGCGCCGTACCAGTTCTTATTGTTCTGGTCGATCTCCTTGATCTTTGGAACAGCCTGCTTAAAGAAGCTCTTATCCGAAAGCCCGAGACCGATAGTCTCGTCGATATTAAAATCGGTAGAATAGTTAAAGAACTTATCATACCCCAATGAGTTATGAAGGTTCATTCTGTTCCAGTAGGAGCCGTTGTTGCCGTGCATACTGAAAACAAAATAGCCCTTTTCCTTGACAAGCTTCTGGATAGAGGTATAGTCTCTGTCCCAATAGTTAATGGCAACAGTACCCGTTGATGCGGGCATCAGAGAGGTCGAGAAGGTAAACTCACTGTCAGAGC
>JAFRYW010000155.1 GCA_017442845.1 Ruminococcus sp. | reverse complement strand
CCCCCGATAAAGGCGTGGACTTAGCTTGGGGACAAAAATAGCTTTGTTCGTGATACAGGTATCTAAGACCTGCTTACGCTCAAAGCTAAGTTAAGGTTAAAGCAAGCCTCACGCCCGTATTTCGGGGGCTTTCCGGTCGCCCCCGAACCCCTTCGGTAATGCATCTCACCTATTACCTATTACCTATTACCTAAGCGGAGCTTCGCTCCGCTTTCAGCCCCCCGCCCCGACCGGTAGGGCTCACGCCCGCAGATACTCCTTCAGGCTCTTTGAGAAGCACAGCAGCAGTAGTGCGGCACATTCTGCGGCTATGATGATAAGATATACAAGCTCGCCGTCGGTCTTGCCGCTTAAGAGCAGGCCGAGCCCATTCTGCGAGCTGCCCGCCATGCTGTGGAGCGAGGCGGTGTTGACCGCAACGCCCAGCAGCGCAAGTATGCGGAAAAGTGCCAGATAGCCCGAGCGCTTTTTCATAAACAAAAACGCCGAGCAGAGGAAAACGATGATCCCAAGGCTGCTTGTCACGGCGACCATAGTCGAGATCAGTATAACAAACAGCACCGCCCCCGCAAGCCGCCGCCCACGCTGATACCAAGGCTCGTCCTCTATATCGCCGAGTTCGCTGCCGTAGACCGAGATGTCCTCAAACCGTGAGAAATCGGGCGGCGAGGGCTCCTTGCCGATAGCGGGCAGCAGCACTTCAGAAAGCTCGGCTATGTCCGACACCCCCTCAAAGCTTATCCCGCCTATCACATCGGCTATTCGCTGCTTGCGGCGAAGCTCCTCCTCCAAAGCGGCACGGTGCTCGTTCATGACCTTGGGTATATCGCCGCCCGCCTTGACCCTTTGTATCTGCTCTATCGAAAGCCCCACCGTGCGAAGCCTTATCACCTGCGAAAGCTCACGCAGGTTCTCACCCGAAAACTCGCTGTACACCCTGCCCCTGACCTCTGCCTGCTTTGGTGTGCAAAGCCCCTGTTCTACATAATAGCGCACGCTTTTTTCGGTAAGCCCCGTGCGCTTGCAGACCTCTTTTATCTTCATAAGCCTATCTCCATTTTACCTCAACCAAACAGTATTTTTCGCCTACCGGGTCTATCTCGAGCCACGCCCCCCTGCCGTTTATCAGCAGGTCATCATAGGGCTTGACGCCGCCGTTTCCTATCTCGACCTCGCCCATAGTATCAAGAAGCCCCTCAAGCGCCCCCGGGCGGTTTAGCAGGAGGTATTTGTTTTCATTTATCTCACGGAAATAATTCTCGCTGTCAAGAGAAGCCGCCCCGCACAGCACCCGGACAAAATTTATTTCCCCGAACCGTGCAAGGGAATACCACCCGCACCCCGCACAAAGCACCGCCGCTATGCACAGGGTGACAATTATTCGCTTAGGCGTGAGCCTTTGCCGAAGTGCTGTGAGCCCTTTCTTTATCCCCGGCACAAGCCCCCTCAGATCCTCTGTAAAATCACCCATTTTGCTGTCTCCTTTTTATCATTTGTCTTAATTGTACTCTCTTCCCCTAGGTAAGTGTCAATAAGCGCAGCGTTTTTTCGGCGTCTTGCACAATAAACACGCCAATGCACAATGCACAATGCACAATTGAGGTGTCGGCTGCGCCGCACAGATGCCCATTCGGGCTTGTTAGGGCAGCGAGATCGCTTATTTTAGGGAATATCGTTAGGTTAAAAGTCCGAATGGACATAACATCGCCGAAGGCGATACCTTCATTGTGCATTGTGAATTGTGCATTGTGCATTGGATCAAATTCTCATTTATTTCAGCCACGCATCGCCGTGGGCGAGTTGGCTGTTTATATAGATTTTATCACAGTTTTGCATAAAAATATATAAACTATGCTATACTAAATTTAACATTTTCTATTATTTTTTGGTGAAAACGTTTCCACAAATCACGCAGCCTTCGGTATCTGAATATTTTTGACTTTACAAATGCTAATTTTGTAAAAGTCGCTCAAAAATCTTGCTAAATCGGGAAAAGTGTGTTATAATTGATTTGAAGCGAGGGCGAATGATATGGCAAATAATACACCGCTGCTTACCGAGTATCTTAAGACAGCCTCGGAGCTTGAGCATATGAAAGCACAGATGAACAGCGTGTCAGACCTGCTCGAGGGCAAGATAAAGGCGAGCGACAAGCCCGTGTTCGATATGTCGTATGTGCTTAACGATTTCTGGGATTTTTTCAGGAGCGACAGAAGATATTCTGCTGCGGCTTACGTTTTTGCAGACCTCGTTATCTGGGGCTATATCTCATATTTGGCAAATGATATTTTTTCATGGGGGCTCACGGGGTTCCCGGCGATAAAGCTTGTGCTTAGATTTTTTGCAGCGGGTAATGCGGCGCTGTTTCTTTTCCTGCTGATATATGATCATATCGAGTATAGAAGGGCTGTCAAGGAATATAAGATCTATTACACCAAGCTCTGCTCGCTTAGCAGCGGGCTTGATATAGCGCAGCTTCGTGAAAGGTATTCCCGTGCGTGTGCGCTTATCGAGCGCATCTACAGCATAGGCGCTATTGAGCGGCAGTATATGAACGAGGCTTGCGTCACGGCGCTTTACGGCTATTTTAAGGACGGAAAGTGCGGCGGGCTTTCGGGCAGCGGGGAGGCATACAGCCTATTAAGAGCCGATATCCATAGCGGCAGGGTAAAAGCGGAAAGCGGCGCTAACCCCGATATACCAAGGCTTACCGCAGATGAGTATATAGCAGAGACTGACAAAAGGCTTGCAGAGTGTGAGAAGCTGATAGGGAAATTTGAGTGGCAGAAGCATCTGCTGACAGGAAAACACCCTTATATATAATGACATATACCCCGCAAAGAATAAAGGAGGATAATATGAGTGACGAGAATAAACTGACCCCAGAGCAGGGTACACAGCAGGCGGCAGAGCCTGTTCCCGAGACTGTCGAGCCCGCCCCCGAGACAGAGGCAGAGCAGCCAAAGACCGAGCCTAAAGAGCCGGTCACGCTTGCCCGTGGCGGCGCTACCCCGCAGGTAATGGATAAGGATAAGAAAAAACGCCTGCTTACGGCGTTTATAGCGTTTGATGTGCTTGTTGCGGCGGTAGTCGCAGCGATAATACTGATACATAACACAAACGGCAAGGACAGCTCCTCCTCCGAGAGCGAGGGCTCGTCTGTAGCAGCGCCCGGCGAGAGCAGCAAGGGCAGCGATGACGCTTCAAGCGAGGAAAGTGCAGGCGGTCTGCCTGTTGGCGGCGATGATGACACCTCCTCAGAGGCAGAAGGCTCGTCCGAGCCGGAGGAAAGCTCGTCAGAGGCCGACAGCTCTTCAAAGGCCGATGAAAGCTCCTCGCAGGCTGACGATAAGAAGAGCGACGGCTATGCGGTAGTATACAGCGTCGGCAACGGCTGGGAGAACAGCGGCGTGCAAATGGCGGGCTTGGAGCTTAAGATCGAGAACAACACCTCGGGCGCTGTCAGCGGCTGGACGCTCACCCTCGATATAGACGGGCTCAAGAGTGCAGACGGCTGGAACGGCACCTGGAAGGTGAGCGGCAATACCCTCACTATCACAAATGCCGACTATAACGGCGAGATTCCCGCAGGCGGGGCGCAGGTGATAGGCTGCAATATAGGCACTTCCTCGGCGCTAAAGATCAAGAGTGCTAAGCTAAACGGCAAGGACTGCACCGTTAAGGCGGGCAAGGTGGATCAAAACCAGCAAAATAACGACCGGCAGCAGAATAACAATGGTAACGGCAACAACAACGGTAACGGCGGCGGTGCGGCAGCAGCCGATGTCAAGACGCTGCTTACAAGAAATAAGAACGCCGTTCAGGGCGATGACTGGCTGCATACCGACGGCAATAAGATCCTCGATAAGGACGGTAAGCAGGTGTGGCTCACGGGCGTCAACTGGTTTGGCTATAACACAGGCACAAATACCTTCGACGGGCTGTGGAACAGCCAGCTTGCCCCCTCTGTAAAGGCGATAGCCGACCACGGCTTTAACCTGATAAGAGTTCCTATCTCGGCAGAGCTTATCAATAACTGGGCGGCGGGTGAGTACCCTAAGGCAAACTACAATAACGCCTATAACGAAGAGCTCAACCAGATGAACAGCCTTGAGATCTTTGAATACTTCTTAAAGCTTGCTGAGGATAACGGCTTGAAGGTAATGCTCGATATCCACTCGGCAAATACCGACGCTTCGGGGCATAACGCAAACCTCTGGTATACCGACAGGGTCAGCGAGGATCAGTATTATGCAGCACTTGAATGGGCGGCAGACAGGTATAAGAAGAATGACACGATCATAGCCTTCGACCTTAAGAACGAGCCGCACGGCAAGCCCAATGAGGGCGACAGCGCCGCTATCTGGAATGACTCAAAGGCGAAAAACAACTGGAAAAACACCGCCGAGACAGCAGCTGCGAAGGTGCTTGCCAAAAACCCGAACGTGCTTATTATGGTAGAGGGTACCGAGATCTACCCCAGAGATATAAAGAAAAACGGCGACTATAAATCAACAAGTAATGATGACTACTATTTCAACTGGTGGGGCGGAAACCTAAGAGGTGTCAAGGACTACCCGATAGACCTTGGCAAGTATCAGGATAAGCTCGTATATTCGCCGCACGACTACGGCCCGACTGTTTATCAGCAGCCGTGGTTTGAGGGCACATACACCTATGAGAGCCTGATGAAGGACTGCTGGAAGGATAACTGGTTCTATATCCACGAGGGCAAGACTGCACCGCTGCTTATCGGCGAGTGGGGCGGCTTTATGACAGAGCCGAACCTTACCTGGATGACCTATATGAGAAAGCTCATAAGCGAGAACCACCTTAACCACACCTTCTGGTGCTTTAACGCCAATTCGGGCGACACGGGCGGCTTGGTACTTGATGACTTTACCACTTGGGACGAGGAAAAGTATAACTTCGTCAAGGAGGTGCTCTGGCAGGAGAGCGGAAAGTTCGTAGGGCTCGATCATGCGATCAAGCTTGGCGACAAGGGCATAACACTTAAGAGCGCTAAGGGCTTGTAAGATCTGCGCAGGGGAGACACGCTCTCTCCTGCGCTTTTTGCAGCTATCGATCGGCAAGTGGGATAAATGAGAATTTATCTTATTAGGTAATAGGTAATAGGGAATAGGTAATAGGTGAGGTGCACCTGCGAAGGGGGTACGGGGGGCACTTGCCTACTGCGAAGGCAGGCAAAGCCCCCCGAAACCGGGCGTGAGACTT
>JAFRYW010000154.1 GCA_017442845.1 Ruminococcus sp. | reverse complement strand
GCTATAACTATCGCTATGGGGCAGTATACCGATGCTGTACCTATACTTATCATCATCGTTGTCAACGCTTGTCTCGGCTTTTTTCAGGAGTACAGATGCGAGAAAACGCTTGAAAAGCTCGAAGCGCTCACCGCCCCTACCGCAAGGGTCTACCGTGACGGAAGGCTAAAAACTATCCCCGCAAGTGAGGTCGTCGCAGGTGATATGGTATCTGTCGCAGCGGGAGATACTGTGCCCTGCGACGGGTATGTGATAAAATGCTCCGGCATAGAATGTGATGAAAGCACGCTGAACGGCGAGAGCATCACAGCAAAAAAACGCCCGAAGGGCGATGAAGCCGACACCGCATCTATAAACCTTGACTATATGCTTTATATGGGCACGACCGCCGTTAAGGGCAGGGCCTTGATGAAGGCCTGCGCTACAGGCAAGGCTACGCAGATAGGCAAGATCGCAGGGATGATAAGCGAAGCAGAGCCCGAGCCTACGCCCCTGCAGCGCAAGCTGGGCGAGCTTGGAAAAGCCTTAGCGCTCATCTGCATCGGGGTGTGCGTTTTGACCTTTATTGCCGGGGTCTTCAGGGGCGAGGGGCTCACAGATATGCTTATGACAGCTATAACGATCGCAGTTGCAGCCATTCCCGAGGGACTGCCTGCGGCGGTGACGATAGCGTTATCGCTATCTGTAAGGCGTATGCTCAAAAAGCGTGCGCTCGTCCACAAGCTTCACAGCGTCGAGACGCTCGGCTGTGCAAATGTCATCTGCACCGATAAAACGGGAACTATAACCCAAAACAAAATGACTGTGACTGATATTTTCACATACTCAGACACCCCCGCACAGTACAGGCTGTCTGACGGAAGCTTTGTAAGCGAGCAGCAGGGCAGCAAGCGTGCCTTTGAGCTTATAAACAAGTGCGCCGCCCTTTGCAGCGACGCTAAGGTGACCCGCACCCGCACAGACCCGAACGGCAGAAACCGAGGCAAGCTGTCACTAGCCTGCGAGGGTGAGCCGACCGAGGCGGCACTTGCTATGATGGCATACATAAACGGCTTTACAGCACAGTCTTTGGCTTGCAGGCGGGTAGCAGAGCAGCCGTTTGACAGCGTTTCAAAGAAAATGAGCGTAACCGTCGAGAGCGAGGGGGAGCGTGCGGTTTTCACTAAGGGCGCACCCGACACGCTGCTCAAGACCTGCTCACTTCGTCTTGACGGCGGCTCGGAAGCGGTATTGAGCGCAAACGAAAAAGCACTGATCACCAAGGCTTGCGAGCGGTATGCAGAAAACGGGCTTCGTGTTTTGGCATTTAGCTGCGACCTTGGAAGAGGCGAGGTCTTTTTAGGGCTTGCCGCTATGAAGGACCCTCTTCGCAAGGAGGCAAGAGAAGCTGTACTGAGCTGCCGCCGTGCGGGAATAAAAACAAAAATGATAACAGGTGACCACGCCCTGACCGCAAAGGCAATAGCAAAGGAGGCGGGCATATTCCGAGAAGGCGACCGTGCACTCACGGGGGCAGAGCTTGACAAGCTGACAAACGAGCAGCTTGACGACATAATAGACAGTGTAAGCGTATTTGCCCGTGTCACCCCTGCACACAAGCTAAGAATAGTAAGGCTGCTTCGGCAAAAGGGATGCATCTGTGCTATGACGGGCGACGGCGTAAACGATGCGCCCGCCGTAAAGGAAGCCGATATAGGTGTTTCTATGGGAATAACGGGCACAGATGTAACAAAGCAGGCGGCAGATGTGATACTTCTGGACGACAACTTCGCAACGCTCGAAGGCGCCGTGCGTGAAGGGCGGGCGATATATTCAAACATCAGAAAGTTTGTAAGATTTCTGCTCGGGTGCAATATAGGCGAGGTTCTCACGACCCTCGGGGCAATCCTTATCGGTATGCCGACGATACTTACCCCCTCGCAGATACTGCTTGTAAACCTCGTTACAGACGGGCTGCCTGCCGTAGCCCTCGGTCTTGAGCCGCCCGAGCCGGAGGTAATGCAAAAGCCGCCCCGCAAGGACAGCGACAGCTTTTTTGAGGGCGGGCTGCTGTTCTCTGTGATCATAAGGGGTATTCTCATCTCGCTGTCTACGCTTGCGGGCTTCGGGGTGCTTTTAAGGCTCGGCGCTCCCCTGGCGTGCGCCAGAACAGGGGCGCTGATCACGCTGTCGGTAAGTCAGCTAATACACGTTTTTGAATGCAAGAGCGAGACAAAGCCACTTTACAAAGTAAAGCTGTTAAACAACCCTATGCTTATCATCTCTGTGCTCATCTCACTTGCAGCGCTCGGCGCAGCAATATTTATACCGATACTTAGCTCTATATTCGGCGCAAGCGGTATGAGGCTTGCGTATGTACTGATCTCGCTGGGCTTTGCAGCGGCTGTGCCGGCGGCGGTGCAGGCTGTAAGGGCTATCCGGGGAAAATAAAAGGGTCAAAGTCCTCTGTTTTCATTATTCATTTAAAGCAATGATCAAATGTAACCTTATTACACACAGGTTAAAATATATTTACAGTTTTTCTAAATTTATTGACATATCCTGCCCTTTATGGTATTATTTTCGCAAAGGAAGGCAGACGTGCTCCTTTTCATATAAAGGCTGTAAATACAGATAAACACACAGCCGCCCCCTAATGATTTATATGATGACGCAAAAATATGCCGCTCGTTTTACGGGCGGCACTTTTTTTACTGTTATGATAAATATATTCGGTGATACGGTATATAGCAAAACTAAAAAGGTATCAGCACTATCCTAAGATAACGCCGATACCTTTATTATTTACATCATACCTTCTCCAGTGCCTGCTTGATATCCTCAATAAGATCGTCAGCATTCTCAAGGCCTACCGAGAGCCTGATAAGGTCGGGCGCTATGCCTGCCTCTAAAAGCTGCTCATCAGTCATCTGACGGTGAGTGTGGCTTGCGGGGTGCAAAAGACAGGTCCTGGCATCTGCTACATGGGTAACTATTGCGATAAGCTTCAGGCTGTCCATAAACTTGATGCTCTCTTCCCTGCCGCCCTTTATGCCGAAGCACATTACTCCGCACGAGCCGTTGGGCAGATACTTTTTAGCAAGTGCATTGTTCGGGTCACTTTCAAGGTCGGGGTACTTGATCCAAGCGACCTTATCCTGTGTCTGCAGGAATTTTGCGATCTTTAGCGCATTCTCGCAGTGTCTCGGCATTCTTACATGAAGCGATTCAAGCCCCAGATTAAGATAGAAAGCATTCTGCGGCGACTGGATAGCGCCGAAATCTCTCATAAGCTGCGATGTCGCCTTTGTGATATATGCGCCCTTGCCGAATTTCTCTGTGTAAACAATTCCGTGATAGCTCTCATCGGGTGTGGTGAGCATCGGGAACTTCTCCTTGTGAGCGTTCCAGTCAAAGTTTCCGCTGTCAACTATAGCACCGCCCACGCCCGAGGCGTGGCCGTCCATATACTTAGTGGTCGAGTGGGTAACAATGTCAGCGCCCCACTCTATCGGGCGGCAGTTAACAGGTGTTGCAAACGTGTTGTCGATAATAAGCGGAACGCCCGCCTCATGCGCTATCTTTGCAAAGTGCTCTATGTCAAAAACATCACAGGTCGGGTTGGTTATAGTCTCGCCGAAAACAGCCTTGGTGTTGGGCTTGATAAGTGCCTTTATCTCATCATCTGTCATCTTGGGGTCAAAGAAGCTGCACTCTATGCCCATTTTCTTCATCGTTGTTCCAAAGAGGTTGAAGGTGCCGCCATAGATAGAAGAGGAAGCGATAAAGTGGTCGCCCGCCTCGCAGATATTGAATATAGCAAAGAAATTGGCCGCCTGCCCCGAGGAGGTCAGCATAGCCGCAGCGCCGCCCTCGAGCGCACATATCTTGGCCGCTACCGCATCATTTGTCGGGTTCTGAAGCCTTGTGTAGAAATACCCCTCTGCCTCTAAGTCAAACAGCTTGCCCATAGCGTCGCTCGTGTTGTACTTAAATGTAGTTGACTGGTAGATAGGCACCTGCCTCGGCTCACCCTCCCCTGGCTGCCAGCCTGCCTGGATACATTTCGTTTCGATCTTGCTCATTTTAATTACTCCTTTTCTTAATGCACAATGCATAGCGTTTTCCGCCTGTAGCGGATAATGCGTGCAAAAATGCACAATTATTATATCTGCCATCGACAGACAGATAACTATCTGAATAGCCGACTTAAGCAGAAATGATCAAACTAAATAATGGCTGATATACAAAAAATCAATGACAATTACAATTTATAAATAAACGAAGAAATCCGTTTTTTATTTGCCGACATAAGACGACACGACAATTGTGCATTGTGCATTATGCATTGTGCATTGCAATCAGTCCCACCAGAAATACCATACAGTAGAAACACTTAAGTCCCCCGCAAGCTCACCGATAGTTCCCGATTCTGTGCACTGGTCTACCCTGTCGGGGCAGAAAAGAAAATGCTCCCTTGCAAGCATGGTCGCCTCATCTCTCGGAACCGCCTTTGGCAGCACAAGCTCTAATGTGTCATGCGTTATCGCCGCAGGCACAGCGCCGTATCGCTCATACCATTTCTTTAGCACCGCCGCTATTTCATCATTATCGGGGCATTCATTCCACCCGCCGAACGGCACTAAAAGCGGCACCTCCCACGGCTTATCGGTAGGAACATGAACGATAACGCACTCCGCCAGCTCGCCCGATCCATAATCGAGCATTGAGACCAATCTGTCGTTTTTGTCGCCGTCCGTCAGCTCTATGCTATGGAAGTCGCTCTCCTCGATCTCGTCCTCGTAGTCCTTTTCCCTTGCTTTGAAAAACTCTTCCGTATCGGGTAAGCTTTCCCCGTCATAGCCGCCGTTTTGCATATCCTCAAGGTAATCCTCGAGCCTGTCCTCGGTAGGGATAATAACAGGGATATAGCCGTTTTGCTTTCCCTTTTCAAGCTCATCAAGGTAATACTGCGTTATATTCTCAGCCGTTACCTCCTCGGGGATATATTCATATTCAAAGCCTAAATGATCGCCTATATTTCTCTCACTCATAGCCTGCCCCTTACTTTATCGAGTCGAGCTTTTTTTGCAGCTCTATCATATGGTTACGGCAGGCGGTTATCTCGCCCGTGTATTTGTTGAACCACTCAACGTCGTTCTCATTAGGCGTTTCCTGCAAAAGCACCGCCTGAACGAGCGCAGACTGCGACCTTGAACGCTTGCGCTCAATCTCCTCGATAGTCTGCTGACAGATCTTTATTTCCTTTTTCAGTTTGCTTTTCTCACTCATCTATATCACCCTTTTTGATTTAATTACCCTTTTTATCGACAGAGTCTACTATCTCCTTAGCCTTTTCATAGCCCTTGTCAAGCTCCTGCTGCATATCATCTACCGCAGTTTTTACGTCCTCAAGCTTGCCCTTCATCTGGTCGGGATATTTGAGCAGGCAGGTAGACAGCTCGTTGACGATTATCTGCTTCTCGGTAAACCCGTCGATAAGGAATGCGAACGAGCCTGCATTAGACATATCGCTCACAAGCCTTGTATAGCGCATCTCCTTGTCGCCCTCAGCCTCAAGGTATGAGGTCACATCGTCCGAAACGTGCTTCAGGCTTGTGTGGTACTGCGAGCGGTAGGTCTGCTGAACGCTGTTTTTCTCATCGATGTAGAGCCCGATAAATACGAGCATACCGACTATCGCTATAATGCAAAGCGCAATAGCAGTTACCATTCTACGCTTCATTATACTCTCTTGATTCATCAGGCTTCACCTCGCTTTCGTTTTTTTTAGCCTGCGCCTGCTCACGAAGGCGCTGCTTTTCCTTTTCTATCTCCTCACGGATAAGCTTCTCACGCTCCTGCTGTGCCTGCTCCCTATCCTCCTGCCTGCTTTGCTTTAATAGCCTCGCAAGCGTTCTTACCTCGTAGAGCGACACAAGTGCCAGCGGCACTATACCGCAGAGAAGCAGCAGCTTTTTCGGGTCGGCAAACGAGCTTATCATCTCAAAGAACCTTGCCCTGCCCGTATATTTGCCGACTATCTCATCGCCGTACACTGCATACCTATCCTCTGTCTCATTGGCATCTCCCTTTGTTATAAAGCCGCCGTCGGGGACGGCTGCAGCAATCCTGTGGGTCACAAGCTTTCCCTTAACGTCCTCGTCCTTTGAAACAAAGGTTATCACGTCACCCGCCTTAAGCTCGGCGGGGTCGCATTTTTTGATAATAATGTAATCCCCCTCGTGTATCGAGGGCTCCATACTGCCCGTGACTACCACGAGCACGCTTCTTCCGAAAATACTCACTGCTCTGCCGCCCCGGCTTGCCGCCATTATATATATGACGAGCCCCGCCGAAGCTACTATCAGCAAGGTGAGCAGTATATCAAAGGCTTTACTTAGCCTGCCCTTTGTTTTTTGCTCCTTTGCGGCACCCTTCAAGCCTTAGATCATCTCCTTCGATGCCTGAACCTAAATTCCTCGAACCAGCGCCTGAAACGCTCTGCTAGCGTTACGTGGTACTCCTTATACAGCCTCTTCATCATAGTGTCGATCTCACGCTGCTGCTCGGGTGTACGTACAGGCGGCTTGTAAACAGGTC
>JAFRYW010000153.1 GCA_017442845.1 Ruminococcus sp. | reverse complement strand
CCTCCTTGACTATTTGTAATGCGGTTGGTAGCCTTATTACTATTGTACATCAAGGAGGTTTTTTGTCAACCGCAACCTCTATGCTCTTACTAAAGTTTATACATTCCACCTGCATAGCAGGTGGTTTAATTATCGAGATAACAAAAGCGCCTGCCGCATACTGCTGCAAGCGCTTTTATACTTCCTTATCATAATCCACCCGGAAAAAGTAGTAATACTCCTTATAATTCTTCGTCCTGCCCCACTTGACGTCGATCCTGACAACGCAGGAGTCAATGTCCTTTGTCGGGAGGCTCAGCTGTGCGGCGGGCTTTGAGATCTCCTCGCCGTCTATGGTGTACACAGCATAGGTAACATCATCAACATACTTGCCTGCAAAGGCAACGCTCATATTTGTATTTACCCTCACGGTATTGTTTGAGTTATTTTTCATTACCTCCTGCTCTACTGAGGTAAGCTGCGCAGCAAGGCTCTTAATGTCGGGCTCCTCCTCGGCGCTTGTCTTTTCGCCGTTTCTGAGGGTGCTTATCTCATAGCCCTCGAGCTCTCGTTCCTCGGTGCCCTCGGCCAGGGTCACCACACCGATAGTTACTGTCGGCGTGCGGTTTAATATACCTATTATGCCGAATATGAACACCGCCGCACAAATACTTATGATTATTCGTCTCTTCACCTGCTGCTTCACCTCCCCGCAGATATTTTTGTCCAACCTATATTATACTATATTTTTCCGTTTTTGTCAATCTGTCATCTTATCTTCTGGCTCTGCTCTCTCTGTGCCTTGAAAAGGTATGAGCAAAGCTTGTCGCTGTCCTCCTCACGGTCAAAGAGCAGCTTGATACCGTACTCCCGCAGATCTCCGTCGCCCTCAACATCAGTATCCCTGACAAACTGCGCCTTGACGGTAAGCCTTGTGCGCTCGTCAAGCTCGAAGGTGAGCCAGACCACCTGCCCGAGTATATATTTCTTATCCGAATGGATCTTTAGCCCGCAGATAGACATATCCTTGATCCACACCACCTGAAGATCATCATAATCCCCGCTCTCGAGCCTTTCACGGCTTATCGAGATCCTGGCGTGCAGATCGACGGCGACCCTAAAGCCCTGCCTGCGCTCGTGGTCTACTATCTTTATAGGCGAGACCACTCTTAGCATCTTCCTTGTTGATGCGAGCACCTCGCAGATGATAACCGTAAAGCCAACCTTTGAGTTAAAGATGTTGAGCTTTATCTTCTGGAAGGTGTTGAACAGCCTAAGCTCAGAATCCCTCGCACCGATGGTGATGAAATCCTCACCGACCTCTCTGATCACGCCTATGCCGATAAGCTCGTTTGCAAAGCTCCTGATCTCGCAGACGTTTCCCAAATATCTTTCATCTATCGGATTCATACATCTACTCCTTTAAGCATTTTGTCTCTAAGCTCCTTTGACGAGCGAAGCAGCGATACATATATGCCCGCTACTACCTCATAAAGCTCCGGCGGTATAGAGCTGCCGACCTGAAGCATACACATAAGCGACGCTGCGCTGTCATCACGGTAGACGGGTATGCCGTTTTTCTCGGCAACGTCTATTATCCTTTTAGCCACCTCACCGCAGCCCGATGCTACAACGACGGGGGCATTTTCCCGCTCGGTATCATATTTTAGAGCGACCGCCTTGTTTTTAGATTGAAACATTTATACCCGTCCTCCTTTCAGGCAGCGACTTGAACACGTCAATAAGGCTTCTTGGCTCACTCAGCGTTTCAACGTCGATACTTTTTATTTTATAGCTTGAAAAGCTAAGATCGTTTCTTAGGTCTCTTATCTTATCCCTGTAAAAATCGGTATACTGCTCGGGGCAGAGGATCGAGAGGGTAAGGTCATTATCCGTCACCCAAAGCTCAGTCTCGAACTTGCCTATATCACCTATCTCGAAAACTATCAGCATATGCGTCATCTGCTTGCCGTCACCGCCGCCGGGGAGGTCGTTCTCGCCGTCGGGGTTTATCCACATTTCAGCCGATGCGTTCATATCCTCATACTCTACAGGTATAACATAGTGAAGCAGCGGCGTGAAGTTGCAGGGGGACGACAAGAGGCTCTGTATGATCTTATTCATAGAGTCGGAATTGAGCATTTTCAGCTCGGGGTTTTCCGACTGCTTTTTAAGGATCTCGGTAAGCGCATTCATCGTCTTTGACTGGCTAACGTGGTCGTTTTGCTCCAAAAAGCCGAGAAGGAGGTTTGTTAAGCTCTCCTTTTGCTCCTCATTATCCATAAGCCCCAAAAGCTTCTGGAAGCTCTCGCTTATCCCCTCATCGGAGAGGGCTATACGGGAGAGGTTATATGTCGCCATTGAGACGCTCTTTGCTATGCTATCGTTATAAAGAATGCTCTTTTCAAGGCCTGCAAAGGTCTCGAGTGCCTCGCTTTTAAGCTGCATAAACAGCTCCTCAAAGCCCTGAGTGTTTTGCAGGTTATTAGTTTCCTCATTAAAAAGTGAGAATTTTTGCAGCAGCCCGTCAAGCGCTGTTGAAAGCTTCGGCGAAGCGTCAACGAGCTCTCTTATATAGCTCATATTATTCATAACAGAATCGAACACGTTCCCCTTGGAGACCGAGTTATTGAGCGCCTTTAAAAAATTGCTGACCGTTCCCTGAAACTCCCTAAGCGCCTGCGGGTCGCCCTCGTTCTGCTTGGCGTTTGTTTCGATAAGCCCTCTTAGCATATCGAACATTCCGCCCTTGAACATCGTAGTCATATCCTCCTGCCTCATCATCTCGCCCGCTATCTCCTCGGGCTTGAGGGTGAGGTTATTGAGAAGCTGCTGCATCTCCTGAGTCTGGGTCTCGTTGTTCATAGGAAGGATATCAACGATCTCCTTTAGCAGGAATATATTCGTAAGAAATGCCGAGGTAACGTCCTGATCGTGCAGCACCTCGTAAAAGCCGGTAGTCGAGCCGTCCTGCCTTAGCACATTCGCCTGCGACTGCATATCGCTGTTAGGGGTAGCCTGCTTTACCTTGCCGGTATCCTGAAAATCAAACGGTATCTCGTTTGTGTTTCTGTTTTCCCGTGAGGGCTGGATAATGTTGCGGTTATTTATAGGCGCAGCAGCCCTTGTTACGTCAGCCATTTCTTATTTCACTTCCTTGCTGTAAAAAAGTCGGTATCCTTCACCGCAGTGCCGAGCCGTCTTCCCTGACAGCTTGGTATGTATTGAGTTTGTAATAAAACTAGCTTTCCTTAAAGCCGAAAAACTCCTTAAGCCCTTTCTTTTGCTTGAGCAGCTGTGCTGTAAACCCATAGTGCGCCGCAGAGGCAAGCGTAACTACTCTCTCCAAAAACTCATCATAGCCAAGAGAAAACCACTCCTCGGGGATATCCCTATGGATAGTGCCGCCGTCGTTATGGCCGCCGCCCCAACACCATGCCTCGTCAAGCGACGCCTGATAGGTGCCGTCATCAAACCTGTCAAAGCGGTACCAGCTCGCCCATTCACACATTCCCTCGGGGGTCTTATCCCCCTCATAGTGGGGTGCATCGTGCGGCAGGGGCGAATAGCCCTCCTCGTTTTCCTTAGCGCCTCTTTCGTAGACCAAATAGCCGGCCACTGTTTTAGACGGGATACGCTCAAGCTTAAGATCCCCGCTTATGTATATAGGCCTTTTCCTGCTTTTGTCACGGTTTTGCTCACAGATCATCTCATAGAAAAAACCGTGCGGCTTTTTGTGATCGTATTTCTTTTTCTTAAAGCCCAGCGCCTCAAAGTCCGCCTTAAGCTCATCGTTTGCGCCGAAATAGAGCGAAAGCTGTGCATCGCCCTCTTCAAAGATAAAGTAAGTGCCCGCATACTGCCCCTTATATTCAATGTGGTATTCATCCTTTATATATGTGCCCATAGCTGTTACCTCACATCATAGTAGAAAGCGTTAGCCGCCTCACGGTCCTTACCGGTAAAAATCCGCTTTGTGAGCCTGCGGTTCTTGATAAGATACCAGTCGCCGAACTCGTCGAATTTCCTGCTTGATGTAGTGACATACGAGCGCTTCAGCGTGGCATATTTAAGCCCCTTGCTTTTGCCGTATTTGTTGAGCCTTACGGCAAAGTCCATATCCTCCAGACTTACAAGGCCTTCATCAAAGCCGCCTATATTCATAAAATCTCTTTTGTAGCACCAAAACATCGCCCCGCTAAGGTAGCCGCCGTTTTTTATCATTACCGGCAGAAGGTTTATAGCAACATACAACGCCGAGAACGCCATACCTATGCTCATTCTGTCAAACTTAGGGTCAGCCCCGCCGCCTATGACCTTGCCCGAGAGCAGGTTCTCTCTGATCTCCAAAAGCGAATACTTTGTCATAAGGCTGTCAGCATCGATTGTCACAAGTATCTCGCCGCTTGCCGCCTTAGCCCCTGTATTACGCACAGCAGCTATGCATTTGTCATTATTTTCAAGCACCTTAGCGCCGAGCCGCCTTGCTATATCCGCAGTTTTATCGGTGCAGCGGTTTGCGACAACTATCATCTCGACCTTGTCGGGGTAAACGTACTTTGCAGCGCTCTTTATCGCCCGAAGGCATTTGCCTATGTACTTTTCCTCATTATGTGCGGGGATAACCACCGTGAAAGAAGTAGGTGTCATATCATCACTGCCTTAGATTATTTACTATGTCCTCAATCTCGTCTGCCGTCTGAACGACCTTAGCGGAGAATGCGTATGCCTTCTGGGTAACTATGATATCGCTCATTTCCTTTGCAAGGTTGGTGTTTGAGCGCTCTATCGCACCCTGAAGCAGGTCATACTCGCCCTGCTGCGCCACCCTAGGCTCACCGCTCTCGGGGGTGGGCGCAAAGCTCTGCCCGTCATAGCGGAAAAGTGCATACGGGTTTTCAAAGTAGAAAACGCCTATCCTCTGTGTAAGCCCCTCTATATCGAGCTTGCCGTTCTCGTCCTGCGGTATCGTTATGCGCTGGTTGTTGTTGTCAAGCACATATGCCCCGTCCGATGTCACAAGGAAAATATCATCGCCCTCAACGCTCGCATCAAATGCACCGTTTCTTGTATACTGGGTAGTTCCTCTTCTGTCAACTGCGAAAAGGCAGTTATCGCTCGCAAGTGCAAAATCAAGGTCATACTCCGTCATCTGGAACTGCCCCTGCGAGAATTGCAGCGGGTCAGACTGGATCTTGACACCGTGGCCGTTAAGGATCTTATGCTCGTTATCAAGCTCCTTGTTTATATTCTGATCCATCTGATTATATATAAGCTCTCTAAAATCCGTAGTAGTTGCCTTATAGCCTACCGAGCCTATGTTAGTTACATTCTGCGCCGATATATTAAGGCTGTTTGAGTGGGCGATGATTCCGCTGCGCCCTACATAAAATGCTATGTTCATTCATATGCCCCCTTAGCTGATCGATGCTATCTGTGCTGCCGATTTCATATTTAGCTGGTTAATCGTCGAAAGCGCCGTAGAGCAAGCCCTGAACGCCGCCTGCGCCTCCATAAGGCGGGTGTATTCATCATTCATATCAACGTTTGAGCGCTCATAGCCGTAGTTCATGACCTCGGCATTCTCGACCTGCTCTACATTGTCTGTTATAAAAAGCCCGTTTTGGAATTTGAGTATCTGCGAACCCTCCGCAGGCCTTGTTATAAGCAGCCTGCCCGAGAAGTTGCCGTTTATATCATATATATTGCCGAGATAATCCATTGTGAAATTATTCCCGCCGACATAGATATCGCCGTTCTCACCCTGAACACGGCCGACGCCCTCAAGCTGCAAATAGCCCTCGTCATCAAGCGAGAAGCTGCCGTTACTTGTCATAAACGTTCTACCCTCAGCGCCGTTTACGTTAAAGTACCCGTCCGAGAGGATAGCCATATCGTAGGGGTTCTCTGTTTCATAGACCGATGCCTCGTTAACTATAGTATCGACAGTTTCGACAAGGTTAGTCTGCGAAGCGTCGCCTATCTGCGTATAAACTCCCCCCTCATAGCGGGTAACAAGCTCCTGATCGAAGGTAGACTGCACCACCCTCTGCGCCCGATAGCCCGCAGTCTGGGAGTTAACTATATTTTGACCTATAACATTCAGATTTCTCTGCTCTACCAGCATACCCGATGCTGCGCTGTAATATCCTCTAAGCATAATATTTATCCTTTCCTAAACCACGGAATACTGCGGTCAATTATACATATACTGCTCCATAGCAGCCTTTAAGCGGCTGACTGCCTTTGCATTGATCTGCGAGGCACGCTGAACGGAAACATCGAGCACCTGCGCTATATCCGCAAAGGTAAGGTTTTCATAGTAGTAGAGCGAGATGACGAGACGCTCACGCTCACCCAATGAATCTATCGCCTCGGCGAGCACTTTTTTAAGCTCGTCTGAAAGCACCTGTTTTTCGGGGCTCATTCCCTCTGCCTCGAGAGATGTGCCCATTTGCGACATATTCTGTATAAGCTCCTCAAACGAAAGCACAGCAGCGCCGTTGACCTCTGCCTGCATATTTGAGAGCTTTTCGGGGGTCAGCCCCATAAAATCTGCAAGCTCATTATCCGACGGCTCACGCATCAGGATATTTGAGAGCTCCTGCCTTGCCTGATTTATTTTCTTATCCTGCTCCCTCACACGCCGGGGGACCCAGTCCTGCTTTCTCACAAGGTCTATGATAGCGCCCCTTACACGCATAAAGGCGTAGTATTCAAAGCTTATGCCCTTAGTCTCATCAAAGCTGTCGATACAGTCCATTAGGGTGATTATGCCCTGATTGACCATATCATCTACCTGCGCATAGCCGTTTGCAAGGCCACGAAGCTGTATCGCCGCAGTTTGAGGTATGTATGCGAAATTCATAACTATCTCGTTTCTTACGGCATTGCTGCCCGATTCCTTATACTTATGCAGCTT
>JAFRYW010000152.1 GCA_017442845.1 Ruminococcus sp. | reverse complement strand
CTGATCCAAAAGACTAAGTGAATCTCTCATAGAACCATCTGCAGTCTTGGCAATGTATCTAAGAGCTCTATCTTCAACCTTGATTCCTTCTGAATCAACAACCTCTCGAAGTCTGCCCTCGATGTTGTCGATTGTGATCCTGTGAAAATCATATCTCTGGCATCTAGATAGGATTGTGATAGGAATCTTCTGAACTTCCGTCGTTGCCAGAATGAACATTACATATGAAGGTGGCTCTTCCAAAGTCTTAAGGAGCGCATTAAAAGCACCGGCGGATAACATATGTACCTCGTCGATGATGTATACCTTTTTTTTACCTTTGGTAGGTGTATATGAGACCTCATCAATGATCTCACGGATAGCCTCTATCCCCTCGCCTGTAACAGTCGATGCAGCGATACTTGTTATCTGCTCAAAGCAGGGGATCTCCTTTGCAAAGCCCTTCATGCGCTCCTCCCGCTTTGAGGGCTTTAGCTTATCGGACTTTGTGAATACGATAACAAAAGGGATCTCATTATCTATAAGGAAATTGATCATCATAATATCTTCCTTAGACGGCTCGTGGCGGATATCAATGAGCTGGAAAACAAGCTCAAGCTGCCGCTCGCCGTCATTTAAGTAGCCGCCTATCAGCTCGCCCCACTTTTCCTTTTCACGCTTTGACACCTTAGCATAGCCATACCCCGGCAGATCGACAAAGAAAACATTCTCCAAGGAAAAGAAGTTTATCGTCACCGTTTTTCCGGGCATAGAGCTTACTCTTGCAAGTGCCTTGCGGTTAAGTATTTTATTAAGAAGGGAGGATTTTCCCACATTAGAGCGCCCCGAAAAGGCTATCTCTATCCTATCGGAAGGCGGCATCTGCGAGAGCCTGCCGAAGGAGGTATAAAACGCAGCATTTTGATAATTCATATTACGTCCTTTTCTCATAGCTGAAAACAGCTTAGTTCGCAGCAAGTACTGCCTTCTTTACTGTCTTAGCCGACTTTGTCCTTACAGCCTTGGCGGGCTTGACTACCTTGACAAGTGCATTTTCAAGCACGGTCGTCAGATCGTCTGCGAAGACTATTTCAAGGCTGCCCTTTACAACATCATCGACCTCGTCAAGGTCGCCCTTATTCTTTGCAGGGATTATGACCGTCTTTATCTTTGCCTTATAAGCCGCCATTAGCTTTTCACGCAGGCCGCCTATCGGCAATACCTTACCGTGGAGAGTTATCTCGCCCGTCATAGCAACGTCCTTCCTTACGGGTATTCCCGAAAGGGCGGATACCATTGCCGTTACCATTGTAACGCCTGCCGACGGGCCGTCCTTCGGAACAGCGCCCTCGGGGGCATGAACGTGGAGATCCTTTTTCTCATAGAAATCCGGCGATATCTCATACTTATCGCAAACGCTGCGGCAGTAGCTGACTGCGATCTGTGCCGACTCCTTCATTACATCACCGAGCGAGCCAGTAAGCTTAATGTTGCCCTTGCCGTCAAGCACCATTACCTCAAGTGGCATAAGCACACCGCCCACAGATGTCCAGGCAAGGCCGTTGACAAGGCCTACCTCGTCCTTTTCCGCTGCAAGGTCGGGAAGATATTTTTTATGCCCCAGATACTCTTCAAGATTAGCCGCCTTGAAGGTCACCTTTGTCTGCCCCTCGTTTTCAAGCAGCTCCTTTACAGCCTTTCTGCAGAGGGTAGCAATAGAGCGCTCAAGCTTTCTGACGCCAGCTTCCTTGGTATAGTAGTCGATAAGCGAATATATCGCATCATTATTTATTCTTATCTGCGAAGCCTTGAGCCCGTGCTTTGTACGCTGCTTGGGGATAAGGTGAAGCTTTGCGATATTGAACTTTTCCTCTCTTGTATAGCTTGAAAGCTCGATGACCTCCATTCTGTCAAGCAGCGGGGGCGCAACTGTGTCGAGCGAGTTAGCCGTTGTTATGAACATGACCTCTGATAAGTCATATGGCAGCTCGATATAGTGATCTCTAAAGCCCGAGTTCTGCTCACCGTCGAGCACCTCAAGCATAGCACTCGAGGGGTCGCCACGGAAATCGTTGCTCATCTTATCTATCTCATCAAGCAGGATAACAGGGTTCTTTGTGCCCGCCTGCTTCATAGCGTCTATGATACGCCCGGGCATAGCGCCTACATAGGTCTTTCTATGGCCTCTTATATCGCTTTCATCTCTTACGCCGCCAAGTGACACTCTGACATACTTACGGTCAAGCGCCCTTGCGATGCTCTTGCCGACCGATGTTTTACCAACTCCGGGCGGGCCGTACAGGCAAATGACCTGACCCTTTATATCAGGGGTCATCATTCTAACAGCTAGGTTTTCAAGCACACGCTCCTTGACCTTTTTAAGGCCGTAGTGATCCTTTTCAAGTATGCTCTCAGCCTTCTTGATATCACGCCTATCCTCAGTTTTCTCGCTCCAAGGAAGGGCAAGGCAGGTGTCGAGGTAGTTTCTTATAACAACAGCCTCCTGCGTGCCGGAGGGCATCTTTGCAAGGCGCTTAGCCTCCATAGTGAGCTTATCCTTGACCTCATCACTTGCAACAAGCTCTGAGATCTTAGCAAGGTAGCTCTGTGCCTCATCGCTCTCATCAACATCTGTGCCGTCGCCAAGCTCGTTATGAAGTGCCCTTATCTGCTCACGGATATAGTATTCACGCTGCTGGCTGTCTATTGTAGAGGTAACGTGATCGTGGATTTCACGCTCAAGCATACTTACTTCGATCTCATGAGAAAGGGTCGAGAGCAGATATGCAAGGCGCTCGCCATATGTATTAAGGTCTAGCATTATCTGCTTATCCTCTGTCGGAAGGGGGATATTGTAGGCTATAGCCTCAAAAAGCTCCTTCGGGCTTTCAGCAGATGCAACATCATAATAAAGCTCCTTCGGTATGCGGGGAATGACCTCGAGATAGTTCTCGAACGCCTCGCTCACCTGACGCATAAGGGCAGTTAGCTCAACATCGCTGACCTTTTCCCTGCCGATCTTTACGGGCTTTACAGCAGCATAGAGACAATTTTCCTTTATCTTCACAAGGTCTAAAAGTTTAGCCTTTGAGATGCCGTGAACAAGGCAGCGGTATACGCCGGCAGGGGTCTTGATCACCTGCCTTACCTCGCCTAAAATGCCGTATTTGTAAAGATCGTTTCTCTCAGGCTCCTCTACAGCTATACTTTTCTGAGCTATAAGAAAAACGATACCGTCGCTGTTCATAGCCTTTTTCACAGCGCTTATCGTAAAGCTTCTTGCAACCTCGAAATTAACGGTCATATCCTCAAACACCACGAGATCTCTGGTAGGCACGCAGGGAATGAGCTTTTCCTTATCTATCTTTATCTCACTCATAAAAACCGTTCTCCTTTCTTATTTGAGCATAATTTTATCTATTAAAAATATAATACCATAAAACAAAGTATTTTGCAAGTATAAATTATTAGGCTCAAAAGAAGCCTTTAAATACCAAGAAACATAAAAGCGGAGTCACCCTCAAAGGATAGCTCCGCTCATTATAGACTTTATAATTAGTCAGCTACATAAGGCAGAAGTGCTACGTGGCGAGCCCTCTTGATAGCCTTTGTAAGCTCTCTCTGGTGATATGCGCAAGTGCCTGTAACTCTTCTGGGGAGAATCTTAGCTCTCTCTGTCATGCACTTTCTGAGCTTTGTTATATCCTTGTAGTCTATAGTTTCAGCTCTGTCAACACAGAACATACAAACCTTCTTACGGCCTCTCTTAACAGGCCTTGCAGGTCTCTGGTTTTCCATTATCTATCCTCCTAGCTTTATCAAATGTTACCGGTTCAGAACGGAACGCCGTCGTCGCTTATTATCTCCTCATAGTCATCCATACCGCCGATAGAAACGTTGCCGTTCTGCTGCGGGGGCTGGTTATACTGAGGCTGCTGGTAGTTATTTTGCTGGGGCTGCTGGTAGCTGTTCTGCTGGTTGTTATAATTGTTATTATAACCGCTCTGCTGATATGCACCGCTGTTGCCGCCGTCCTGTCTGGGCTCACCTGTGAAGGAAACTCTATCAACATTTACATCGGTGGTATAGACCGTTTGCCCATTTTTATCATATGAGCCGGTTCTAATAGAACCTTCTAAAGCAATCATTCTTCCTTTACCGAAATATCTGCTTATAAATTCTGCCTGCTGTCCCCAAGCTGTACAGCTGATAAAATCAGTCTGTTTTTCAGCTCCGGATTTCACGGGTCTGTCAACAGCAACAGTAAATCTTAAAACCGATTGCCCTGACGGTGTCTGTCTTACTTCAAGGTCTCTTGTGATCCTACCCATCAAAATAACTCTGTTAAGCATCTAAAACACTCTCCATTCTGTTGTCAAAGGGTACTGACTTACTTAAGTGTTATCAAGAAACGAATAACGCCGTCTGTAATGCCGAGTACACGCTCGAGCTCAGCCGGGAACTCAGGCTTAGCTGTGAAGTTCCAAAGAACATAGTAGCCTTCGTTTTCGTAGTTGATAGCATAAGCAAGCTTTCTCTTGCCCCACTCGTTTGTTGTAACATCCTCAGCCTCAGCATTGATCATTGCAGTGAATTTCTCGATAAGAGCCTTTATCTCTTCCTCTTCCTTCTTCATGCTGAAAACGACCATTGCCTCGTAGTTTTCTGTCAACTTTGCCATTATAAATGCACCTCCCTTTGGATTTAGCCTATACCTTTAGGTACAAGCAAGGATAACTTAATTATTATATCACGAACGGCTGATTTTGTCAACCGATATCGGGATAAACTTGTAAATTTTTTGTAAACTTAAAGCTTATAAAATGACCTTATTCATTATCATCATCAGCGCAGTAAAAAGCCCGAACATAACAGTAGCACCCATTATCACCGCAGGCCATGAAACACCGCCCGAGAGCGCCATTATCTGCTTTGCCTGCATATCATCGGGGTTTTCGGCTTTTATACGGCGAATATTCTTCTTGACCGAGGAATAATACATATAGTTGACCGAGAAGCCGAGCAGCAGCCTTATCGCCCAGAAGCCGTAATACGACGCCTGATATATAAGCTGGAAGGTCTTGCCCTCAACAAAGCTTGCACCTGTGATGAACACCTGCCCCATAAACTCCTGTGTACCCATATAGATATATGCGGGAACAGACATTACAAAGCTAAGCAGCAGCATAAGTATCCCCCGTGCATACATCTTTCGGTAGAGCATATAGAACTCGGGAAAGATCACCGCACCGAAATTAAAGGAAAGCTTTGTCTTAAGCTTAAAGAAGCGGAAAAAAGTCGTTATAAAATATATCGGGTTGCTCTTGATATAGCACGCATAATCCTCGATAGTTATCCCATCGATCTCGGAGTTTTTATCAAGCATTATCGTGTTTGGATAAGGCATAGCAGCGCCCTGCTGCGAGTGGTCGCCAAAGCCCTGTGTGTTATTATAGCCGGGGGCGGCGTTATAGTTATCGTTAAAGGGGCGCTCGGGCGGCTCATTCTGATGCAGCGGCAGGCCGCACTTAGTACAGAATAGATTATCCGCAGGGTTTTCCTGCCCGCAGCGCATACAGCGAACATTTCCGTTCTCATTTGTCTCTGCCGCAGCAGCCTCCTCCTCTGTCACGGGCTTCCAGGCGTGGCCTGTCTCGTGAAGTGAGAGATTTATGCAGCTCCCCTCCCTTTGGTAGCACTCTCTGTGATAAGGAGTACCGCATTCGGGGCATACCACTATATCATCGCCCTGCTTGAACACCTCGCCGCAGGAAATACAGCGTGAACCGTGAAATCTGTTTGCTTCCATTTATACAGGTCTCCTTTCCTTTTGTTGTCTCTTTCTTTTTAGCCATGGTTTTGCTGCATTTGCTCAAAGGCAAACTGCTTTCTGGCGCTTATCTCGTTATACAGCTCCTCCGCCTCATTCTTGCTCTTACCCATATGCAGGCGGCAGAGGGTTATATTTGTAGTATCTGTCTCATCGGAGATTAAAACGTCGAGCCTTACGCCCGTCGGTATAAAGTTTGTGCTCTCCTTAACACGTGTAACACGCTCGATACTTGTAGTGCGGAAAACAGCCTTAGCCTTTGCAAAGACATAAAAGCCGCTCATTCTGAACTGGTCGTTTGCGAAGGATTGTGCTGAAGCAAATTCTCTCAGCACAAATTCCTCGCCGTCGTGGTCGAAGATATTTCTAAGGCGCTGTGCATTTTTAACAGCCCCTACATATGATGCCCACACAACAAGCGCCACGATAAGCCCTGCACCGAGCCCGACAAATGCTATCGGGTAAACGCCTATAGCAAGCCCGAATATCAAAAGCAAAACTCCTACTATGATAGATGCGGCGAGACCAACCTTGCTGAGTTTAGGATCCAGCTTTACCTTGCAGTAATCATATAAGGCATTCCCGACCGCCGAGAGCTCCTGCGGATAGATCTGCGGCTGAGGTGCTGCCTGCATTTGAGGCATAGCCTGCGGCTGAGGCTGAGGTGTCTGTACCTCCTGCCCGTTTCTTAACGGCGCACCGCAGGACACACAAAATGATGCCCCGTCGGCATTATTTGCGCCGCACATTCCACAATACATAACTAACATCCCCTTAAAAATTTCCATAAATTGTAAACAACAGGTCAAATTATCTCTACAAAGAAATATTATACCATACTTTTCAAAAAAAAGGAATAGTTTTCACAAAATTTTCTTTACTTTTTTCTAAGTTTGTTATATAATATAAAGGTATGGTATATTTTTATGTGAATTAAGGAGAGAGTTATGGTATTTTTAGAGAATTTAAAGTCCGAGCTTGAAAAATACAAGCCGCAGGTCGAGGAGCTGTATTCGGTCTATGACATAGAAAACAGCAAGGAAAAGATCGAGGAGCTGCACGAGAAGGCTGCCGAGCCCGGCTTCTGGGACGACACCGAGAATTCGCAGAGGGTACTGCAAAAGACAAGGAATTTAGAGAACAAGGTCGAAAAATACAACAAGCTCACCACAGCCGTCGAGGATATAGAGGTAATGATCGAAATGGCGGCTGAGGAGGACGATGACTCAATGGTCGAGGAGATCGGCGAGGAAATCAAAAAGCTTGGCGAGGAGCTTGAAAAGATCAAGCTCGAAACGCTGCTAAAGGGCGAATATGACAGCCGCAACTGCATTTTGACACTGCACGCAGGCGCAGGCGGCACTGAGGCGCAGGACTGGACAGAGATGCTCTACAGAATGTACACCCACTGGGCAGACAAGCACGGCTTCAAGGTCCAGGTAATGGATATCCTAGAGGGCGGCGACGCAGGCTACAAGAGCGCATCTATATTTATTGAGGGCGAGAACGCTTACGGCTATCTTAAGAGCGAGGCAGGTATACACAGGCTCGTTCGCATTTCCCCATTTGACAGCTCGGGGAGCAGGCACACCTCCTTCTCGGCGGTAGATGTAATGCCGGAGATAGACGAGAGCATTCAGGTCGAGATAAGACCAGAGGACATCAAAATGGACGTTTTCCGTTCTTCCGGTGCGGGCGGCCAGCACATCAACAAGACATCATCTGCCGTAAGGCTGACGCACATTCCGACAGGCCTGGTAGCCTCCTGCCAGACACAGCGCTCGCAGGTGCAAAACAGAAAGTACGCTATGATGCTCCTCACCGCACAGCTTGTCAAGATCAAGGAGCAAGAGCATTTAGACAAGATCTCAGACATAAAGGGCGTGCAGAAGGAAATAGCGTGGGGCTCACAGATACGCTCATATGTATTTATGCCCTACACACTTGTTAAGGACACAAGAACAGGCTACGAGACCACACAGGTTCAGGCTGTAATGGACGGCGACCTTGACGGGTTCATAAACGCATACCTAAAAGACCTCTCTCTCGGAAAGATAGAGAAAAGCTAATGGATATAGAGGTATTAAAGCAGCACCTGACTGTTTGCAAAGCAGGCTCGGTAAAGGATATTTCGCTTGATAAGGGCTTTTGCTTTGTGGGGGTGACAGGTGATGAGATATCACTTGTATGCGAAACAGACAACGTGCCTGCGAACACCACTGCAAGAGAGGACGACTGGAGGGGCTTTCGCATATCGGGCGAGCTTGATTTTTCACTTGTCGGGATCCTTGGGAGGATAGCAAATATATTAGCAGAAAACGGCATAAGCATTTTTGCAGTCTCGACATACAACACCGACTACATCTTAGTAAAAGAAGAAAGCTTTGAAAGCGCACTATCAGCGCTTGAAAAAAGCGGAATAAATATAATAAGGACTTGATAATATGACAAAGGTAGGATTTATAGGCGCAGGAAATATGGGCTCGGCTATTATGCAGGGCATAAAGGGCAGTGCAAAGGCAGAGGAGACAGAGCTATACGCCTTTGATAAATTTCAGCCCGCACTTGACAAGGCAAAGGCAAACGGCGTTAACGCTTTAGCTGATGCTAAGGCTATAGTTAAAGAGTGCAAATACGTTTTCTTTGCTATAAAGCCGCAGCAGCTCGAGGAGGTGCTCGACGAGGTCGCAGACGAGGTAACAGAGGAAACTGTAATAGTATCTATCCTTGCGGGGGTAAGTGATGAATACTACGCTAAAAGAACTGTAGAAAAAGCAAAGGTAGTGCTTGTAATGCCTAACACTCCCCTGCTGCTCGGCGAGGGGGCAACTGCACTTTCACGAAATGAATATGTAACAGACGAGGAGTTTTCACTTGTATGTGATATATTCGGGTCAACAGGGATCTACAGCGTCATACCAAAAGACAAGATGAAGGAGATAATTGCAATAAACGGCTCATCGCCTGCGTTCATCTATCTGTATGCACAGTACTTTATCGAGTACGCAGAAAGCGTAGGTATCGACAAGGCGGCAGCTACAGAGCTTTTTGCAAAGTCTCTCACAGGCTCTGCAAAAATGATAACAGACAGCGGCAAGACACTTGATGAGCTTATAACAATGGTTTCCTCAAAGGGCGGAACAACTATTGCAGGGCTTGAGCAGCTTAGGGCAAACGGGCTCAAAAAGGCTGTTGATGACTGCTGCAAGGCTTGCACACAGCGTGCATACGAGCTATCAAAGTAATAAAGGCGGACAAGGCGGCATATATATTACCAAAGCTATCTAGGGGTGATATTTATGCAGGCCGCAGGGTCTAAAAGGCTAAACCTATTCGTTTTTCTAATGTTTGCAGCGCTTCTCGGCGTTTTGTTCGGAACGCTTATCTACTGCTATGTCAGCGGTGATCTGCTTTCCTCATTATCCGTAATGAGGGAGGGTTTTCTAAAGACACGGCTCGATGCTGATTTCGGGCAGCTTCTATTAAAAAGCTTTGGCACAGGGCTGCTGTTTTTGGTGTGCATTTACCTTTTGGGGCTTTGCGCTGCCGGGCAGCCGTTCACGGTGCTGGTGCTCATTTACAGAGCTGTGGGCATAGGCGCTGCAGCGGCATCGGTGTTCTCGGCATACGGTAAGGGGGGCATAACGCTTTTTGCTTTCCTGCTTCTTCCCGAGGGGGCAGCTTCACTTCTGATACTCGTTTTAGCCGCAAGAGAGTCGATCTCTATGTCGGGGATAGTTTTCAGAATGCTGCTTGGCAGCTTTGATGACAGGCATATGCCGGATATCACAAAGCTTTATTCCGTCAAAATGCTGGTGCTTCTTGCAGGAACAGGTGCAGCGGCTCTTTTGCAGAGCCTGCTTATAATAGCATACAAGGTGATAAGCTGAGAAATAGGGGCAGGATATGAATAAGCTATAGGCGCAGTAACAGCAGTATGAGGCTGCACAGGTTATCATAAAGCAATAACAAGTGATAAATAGAATAAAAGAAGGAACGTGAAATATATGGGAATTTTCTCAAACTACAACAACGCAGGGCCGGGAATACCGAAAGCCCCGCAGGAAAAGGTCGGGCTGTTCAAATTTATGGAGGTCTACGGGCGTAGAATGTGGGTGCTTATGGGGCTGAACCTTATATACCTGCTCGCCTGTATTCCGATAGTTACCTTTGGCCCCGCAACTGCGGCTATGACTAAGGTTGCAAGGAACTACTCGCAGGAGCGGCACGCCTTTATCTGGCACGATTTCTGGGAGGCATTCAAGAAAAACTTCAAGCAAAGCTTTATAATGGGTCTGATAGATCTGGTATTCGTTGTGGCATTTTTGGTAGCTATCCCCTCCTACAGCGTTTGGGCGGAACAGAACAAGATAATGTATATCCCCTTCCTGCTGTGCTTAATGTGTGTAATAGTTTTCTTTATGATGCATTTTTACATCTATCTGATGATAGTTTCCACAACATTAAGTCTCAGGCAGATCATCAAAAACTCATTCTTCTTAACAAGTCTTGGTCTGAAGCAGTCGCTGATAACGCTACTGATTTGGATATTTGTGGGGCTTTTGATGAGAATGCTCCTTCCGCTTTCACTGTTTATAATGATCTTCTGGACGATGAGCTTTTTATGCTTT
>JAFRYW010000151.1 GCA_017442845.1 Ruminococcus sp. | reverse complement strand
CCGGAAAGCCCCTGATATGCCCCCCCGAAGCGATGAACTAAATCTTAGCTCAACGCTCCGGGGGAGTTAAGCCGCCTTGCGGCGGCTTATTGGGGGCTTTGCCTGCCTTCGCAGTAGGCAAGTGCCCCCAAACCCCTTCGCAGCCGCCTTTATAATTCGTGGGCGAAGCCCACCACCTCAATTGTGCATTGTGAATTGTGCATTGTGCATTGAGACAAATTCCAATTTATCTCATCAGCAACACAAAAGTGAAAACGGAGTAATAATATAATAACAGTAAAGGTATCGCCGTGCTCTGCATATGAAGGCGATACTTTTTTTAAGGCAATACTGCACATTGACAAAAAGAGAAAAAAGTTATATAATCGACATAATGACAGTATAGAAAAGGGTGGCTAAATATGAAAAGGTCGGGATCATTTTTAACGGCGGCTGTTCAAGTCTAAAAAGCATAAAGCTTTCACCCGATCTGGAATATATTTCCGGTCATGCTTTTGAAGGGTGCACCTCTCTTACATCTATAACAATACCCGAGGGTGCGACTTATATATACAACTCCGCATTTGCCGGGTGTGTTAGTCTCAAAAGCATAACTATCCCCAAAACCGTCACGAAAATAGAAAATAATGCAATAGGAAAAACCGCAGATTCCGCTAATATCGAGGGCTTCATTATCTACGGCTACAAGGGCACGGCTGCCGAGCAGTATGCTAAGGAAAACGGCATCAAGTTCATAGCGCTCAAATATACCCCAGGCGATGCTGACACCTCCGGCGAGGTGACGGTCGATGACGTTTTGCCGATCCGGCAAAACATAGCCGGCTGGGACGTTAAGATAGACGAGACAAACGCCGATGTGGACGGCGACGGCGAGCTTTCCGTCAGCGATGCGCTGTTTGTTCAGCAGATCATAAGGCTGGAAGATAACGCAGTAAGGCGGCTATATGGCTGCCGCAGCTTTTACAATGTGGGGGGTGTAAAAAATGAGAGATGTCAATAAATTCAGAGGCTGCCTTATCGGCGGGGCGGCGGGTGACGCACTTGGCTACACGGTCGAGTTTATGCGGGAGGAGAGCATTTTCTCACGCTTTGGCAAAAAGGGCATAACGGGCTATTCCCTTTCAAACGGCACGGCACAGATCTCTGACGATACGCAGATGACACTGTTTACCGCAAACGGGCTGCTTTTGTGTACTACAAGGGCTATGATGAAGGGGCTGCGCCTAAGCTATATAGATTTTATAAGGGATATGTATAAGTGCTGGTACCGCACGCAGACGGGCGGCTTCCCGACGAAGAACGAGTATAAGAGATCGTGGCTTTTGAACGTGCCCGCCCTTTATGACAGGCGTGCCCCGGGCAACACCTGTATGTCGGCGATAGCCGCAGGTGCAGAGGGCACTGTCGATAAGCCGATAAATGACAGCAAGGGCTGCGGCGGCATTATGCGTGCAGCGCCGATAGGGCTGTATTTTACCGATATGGAAATGGAGCTTACGCAAAGCGATATGCTGGCAGCAGACTCGGCAGCCCTCACTCACGGGCACGAGCTCGGCTTTATCCCCGCAGCGGCATTAGCGCATATAGTAAGGCTTGTCAGCGAGAACGATATACCGCTCACAGAGGCTGTGAATGATGCTGTAAGGAGTATAGGCGAGCTTTTTGACGGGGCTGAGCATATCGGGTACTTTACCGAGCTGATCGGGCGGGCAGTAAAGCTTGCCGGGTCGGATATAAGCGACCTTGATGCTATCCATCAGCTCGGCGAGGGCTGGGTCGCAGAGGAAACGCTGGCTATAGCGGTATTTTGCGCTTTGAGGTACGAGCAGGATTTTGAGCAGGCGCTGATCGTCTCGGTAAACCATAACGGCGACAGCGACTCAACGGGTGCAGTGCTTGGAAATATCCTAGGGACGCACCTCGGCTTTGAGAAGATACCGCAGAGGTTCAAGGACGGGCTGGAGCTTTACGATACTATCATAGAAATAGCAGACGACCTCTATAACGATTGCCAAATGAGCGAGTTCGGCAAGGTCTTCGACCCCGTATGGGACAGAAAATACATAAGAGGGGTATACCCGTTTATGAGATAAATTGGAATTTAGCGGAGCAGTTCGCTTAGCCCCCTCCCCTTTGGGGAGGGGGTTGGGGGTGGGGGAAAACGCCTCCCGAAGCATTGAGCTAAGATTTAGTTCATCGCTTCGGGGGGCATATCGGGGGGCTTTGCGGTCGCCCCCCGTACCCCCTTCGCAGCCGCCTTTATAATTCGGGGGCGAAGCCCACCACCTCAATTGTGCAT
Source organism: Ruminococcus sp. (assembly GCA_017442845.1). GTDB lineage: Bacteria > Bacillota > Clostridia > Oscillospirales > Ruminococcaceae > NK3A76. Next base: position 37 of record JAFRYW010000151.1, on the reverse strand, counting down.
TGTGAATTGTGCATTGTGCATTGAGACAAATTCCAAT
>JAFRYW010000150.1 GCA_017442845.1 Ruminococcus sp. | reverse complement strand
GGGCGTAAAACAAGCATAAAAGCTTGTATAAAGAGCAATAAGCTAAGGCTTAGTTCATCGCTCCGAGGGGCAAGCCGCCTTGCGGCGGCTTGTTGGGGGCTTTGCGGTCGCCCCCAAACCCCTTCGCAGCGGAGCTTCGCTCCGCTAAATTCCAATTTATTTTACCAAAAAAAGATTACTCTCCCACGAGGGGTAGTAGGGAAACTGACGAAGATAGTATCTATAACCGCCGCATATATCGTTTATAAGCAAGGGAAGCTGATAGAAATCATAGGGGCGGTGATATACTGCTGTACATATTTTTGGTCTATATTTTCTTATAGTATCACGGCTGCCGATAAGTGCCTGACGGTCTGCACCCTCGACATCGTATTTGATATAAGTTGCCTCACGACCGTTAAGAAAGCTGTCAAGGCTTCTTGCAGAGGTGAGCCTGCCGTAATCGCTCACAGCTGACTGCCTGCCCGAATTATTTGCAAAGAAAAGCTTGGTATCGCTGTCCCAGGCGGCGGAATTTACAAAGGTTATCCTGTCAAGGTGAATAAGGTTTTTGACGCACGCTCTGAAATTGCGCATATCCGGCTCAAAGCAGCAGATCTCCTTAAACCTGCCGCCCGTGTGTGATAAAAACTCGCATACGGTATCTCCCTTGTATGCGCCCAAGTCGCAGTAGATCTCTTTTTCCGAGAGCTTTAAGACATCTTCAAAGACCTCGGAGGGCTCGGAAAATATCTTGCGAAGATATTTAAGCTCACCTGTTATCTTAAAGCAGCAAAGCCCCTCAAAGACCTCCCTAGACCTATCATCTGACAGGAGCGAATAAGCTCTTTGCACATTATCAAGATCGTCCAAAAATTCGTACTTATCAAAATAGCTGTCATCAGCCACAGAAAGCTCAGGGGCAAATACTTTATGCCTTTTGTCAAGCTCATCTATCCCCTGCATGACCTCGGGCAGCGATGTACCGAAGGCGAGCACTGCGTAAAAATCGTCAAAGCGACGCTCTGCCTCATCAAGGCTCATCACCTTAAAGCCGCAAAACTCACGCTTCCTTGCAAAGGCGTTGCTTGTAAATATCCCCTGCGGCTTGATGCCAAGCCGCTCAAAAACACAAAAAAGCTTTTCACAGCCGTTGCCCGTTCCGTAAACAAGAACGGGCTTGTCAGCTGCTTTAAGCTTTGAGTAAACATCTTCTAATGCTTCAAGGGTGCTTTTATCAAGGCTCACTCTACAAAGCCCCCGTCATCATGCATAAACTCACTGGAGCCTACCATATCACGCCCACGGATCTTATACTTGTCACGGTTGAGGTTGATATGGGTCTCAAGCAGGTTCATGACCTTCCTGGGCTCCTTAACAGAATCGATAATTTTTATCGGGGTATCAACGTCCTTAACGTGCACAAGTATAGTGCCGCACTTAAACATTCTCTCCCAGATAGAGAGCTTGAGCTTTTTATCAGTTACCCTATACAGGTCAAACTCATCTTCAGTTATGCTTAAAAAGCCGCTGCGTGTGATGAACTTCTCCTCAGTCAGGAAATACCTTGTAAAGGATATCGGCAGCCCGAAAAGAGTCCTCTTCTTATCTGTCCACAAATAGTCAAAATCATTTTTCATAGCCTTCGCCCTCCTTTTTTCTAAGAATATATTAGCATAATAATGCAAAAAAGTCAAGCATAAAATACACTTTTGCAAATTTCACAAAGGTTTCACTTGAAAAAGCGGGGATATTGTGTTATAATAAATAGGAATGAACTATTAAGAAAGGAAACGTGCCCGAAAATGAAATCAAAAGGCAACAGAAAAAGAAAGGCGGGCTCTGTCGGGGCGGCAATAACGGCGGTAATATGCTCTGCCGCTGTAGGCGGCGGGTTTGCGGGGTATTTTTACTACAGGGCAAACTATGCAGACGGCTGGCATACCGACAAGGACGGCAACAAATTTTACATTGTCGGCAAGGGTGTAAGGGCCGTCGGCTACACGACTATCGACAATTCCGACTATATATTCACCACAGACGGCTTTACCCAAAGCGGCTGGCAGGAATACGAGGGCTACACCTACTATCTTGACGATGCAGGCGTTGTACAGCGTGGAGAGACCGAGATAGACGGTGTGATGTACTACCTATCCCCCGAAACGGGTATATTCAGAACAGGGCTTGTAGACCTAAACGGCTCGGAGTATTTCTTTGATGAACACGGCTACACCTATGACGGCTTTTCCCAAAGCGGTGATGACTCCTTCTACTACGATGCATCGGGGCAGAAGCTCAAGGGCTGGGCGAAGATAAATGATAACCAATACTACTTCCTCGATGACGGCAGTATGATAAAGGGCAGCTTTGTTGATATTGACGGCATACCATATTACTTTGACGATGACGGCAAGATGCACTACGGCTGGCTTGAGCTTGACGGAAACAAATACTACTGCGACGCTGCCGGCGTTGTCTGCAAGGGGTGGATCAGGATAGGAACTACCCTTTTCTACGGTGACGAGGAAACGGGGGCTCTTTACTACGGGTGGCAGAAGATCAACAAGGAAAAATACCACTTTGAAGATGACGGCACACTTACGACGGGTTGGGCCGACATTGACGGTAAGCGCTACTATTTCGGAGAGAACGGGCAGATGTCAAAGGGCTGGGTGCAGCAAAAGGGGCAGAAATACTACTTCAAGTCTGACGGGAGCGCTGCAAAGGGCTTTACCGAGATAAACTCGCACACCTACTACTTCAACTCAAAATACCAGCTTCTCACAGGCTGGCAAAAAATTGACAAAAAGCAGTATTACTGCGGCAAATCAGGCGTTATTGCATTGGGCTTTTGTAATGTTGAGGACAAGTACTACTACTTCAACACTGAACACGTTTTGGTAAAGGGGTGGCATGACTACAACAAGCACAGTGACGAGCAGAAGGCAAAGGAAGAGGCCTATCTCACCAAAATAAGCTACAAGGACAAGACCAAGGAGGAGCCTGCCTCATACAGCCTTACACCCGAGAAGGGCACATATGACGAATTACAATATGAAGCGTTCAAAAAACTTGAAAAGAAGCTGTTCAAGTTCGGCTACACAGATGAAAAGACGGGCGAGGTCTCGCAGGGCTTCAAGGAGATAGATGGCATTACCTTCTACTTTGACGAGGTGACCGGCGAAAAGCGCTTAGGCTGGCAGACGATAGACGAAAAGCTCTACTATTTCGGCGATTTCGGCGTAATGGCAAAGGGCAGCATCAAGATAGACGGCAAGGACTATGCCTTTGAAAGCAGCGGCGTACTGCCAAGCGGCTTTACAAAGTCCGGCGGCGGCTTAAGGTTTTTTGAGAACGGGCTGCCTGTCAAGGAGGTCTTCAAGTCGGAAAACGGCTACTACTATTACTTTAACAAGGAAGGCAACGCCGTCAAGGGCTGGCAGAGCATAAAGGACAGTATGTATTACTTTAATGACGAGTTCAGGCTTCAGCTCGGAATACAGAAAAACGGTGATGATGTATATTTCATCACGGCGGGCGGCTGTGTCAAGAACAGCTGGGTAACTGTTGACAGCGACACCTATTATTTCGGTGCAGACGGCAAGGCTGTGAAGGGCTTGCTGGAGCTTAGCGGTGTCATCTACGGCTTTGAGGGTGACGGCAGGCTAGGCAACGGCTTTACAGCAATAGGCGGAAAAAGCTATTTCCTCGATCACGGGGCTGTCGTTAAGGGTCTCAAGAAGATAAACGGTGTGGTTTACTGCTTCGGCGACGGAGGCGATGTAAAAGCAGGCTGGGTCACCTACAACGGAAAGAGCTATTATTGCAACGACAAGGGCGAGGTCAGCACAGGCTGGCAGACTATCGACGGCAAGAAGTATTACTTCAGCGAGAACGGCGCTATGCAGCGCAACAAAAAGATCGACGGCGTTAAGCTCGGAAATGACGGGGCCGCACTATAAAAACAAAAATCCCTACAGAACACGGCGTTCTGTAGGGGTATTTTTATGCGTCATAGACGCCCTTTTCCTTTTTCTTTTTGTCGGTCTCGGGCACGCTGCTGCTGTCATCGCTGCTGCTTGAAGTGCCTTTATCCTCCCAATCGTGGAAAATGCCCTTGGCAAGCTCCTCGGTCTCCTATTTTGAAAGCTCCTCCTCATCAACTACACACTCGCCGACCTGAAGGGTCATAGTCTTGACATTATAACCGTCAAAGTTTGAATCGAACCTTAGCTCAAGCTCCTTGCCCTTATACTCCTCGGGGGCGTTTGTACTGAATGTACCTGTAAGTATAATACATTTCTTTCCTTCAAATTCACTATAGCTCCAGTCCTGAGCATCTAAAAATATATCTGCACGCTCGGAAACTACGTAATTCTCTTCAAAATTATCAAGATCATTATAAAGCCCTATCTCGGAGAGATACCTTGTTTTCGTATACTCCACAAAGCTTTGCGGGTTCATTCTGAAGGATCTTGTAAAGCCGTTCATAAAGAGTGCCGCTAAAATTGCAGCGCTTATGAACACAAATCTCCCCGTTCCCCTTTCAAGAGCACGGCAGCGCATAAAAATATACACCGCAGGCGAGATCATTGCGACCGTCTTGGCGCTCTCTTGAAGGATATTCTTTTCTACCGCCGCCTTAGCGTCCTGATAAGCAGCAAAGCGCATAAAAAATATCACAAGCACCCACAGCAGAATACCGAGCCACATATTAACGGCAAAGTTCTCTAAAAACAACGCCAAAAAAGGCAGGAACACCACATAATTTACAGCATTATTTGGGATTATCGGGATATTCCTCTTTACAAACGAACCGCCGCCATAGCTTGCGGTATTATAACCGTAGCCGCTGCGCATATATGGGTTATATGGGCTTCCCTGCTGCGGGGGCGGATAACTCTGATAGCCGTTCGGACTGCCGCTGTAGCCGCCTTGCCGGCCACCGCCCTGATAGCCGGGATAGCCGCCGGAGTAGCCACCCTGCTGACCGCCGCCCTGATAACCCGGATAGCCGCCGTAATAGCCGCCCTGCTGCGACCCGCCATAGCCCCCGTTACCCGAGCCCAAAAAGCCGTTATCGTTATTATTATTATACCCCCCGGGAGGCGTATTGCCCCCGCCGTAGTTAGGATAGTAATTACTCATTTTACGCTCCCCTTTTTTATTTACTGATTCTATTATACCAAAAAAAATTCACATTTTCAAGAGGTGCGGAAAATTTTTATGACGGGATACGGCGTATTGTTATAGAATTGTCATACATTTGTTATTTACATACTGTTAATAATATGATATAATTTAATTATCTTAAATAAAGGAATACTACTATGAAAAATACATTTTTAAAAAAGCTTTACTCTTTCATATGCATAGCTGCGGCACTATTGCTGATTGCACCTATACTCACCGCCTCGGCCAAGGAAACAAAAGAGGACATCTACCGTGAGCACGACTATCTCGACCCTTTTACCGACCCGGATAAATTCGTTGAAAAATTCGGGCTAAACGCAGAGGGAGATTTCGACCCCGCAAACTATGACTACTTCTTCTATGACCTTGACACAAGGATCAATGTGAGCGAGGATAACCGCCTTGAGGTGACGGAGTTTATCGACGTATATTTTAAGGACAGCATACAGCCCATAACAAGAGCTCTGCCGCTATTTAACCAGACAGCTGCTGCAAATGACACACACTATATGAATAACGTTAAGATCAGCGGCATTTACAGCGACTCGCCTATCACCTACAAGGAAAAGGGAGACAGCCTTATCGTAACACTTGGCAGCGGCTTGAGCGGAAGAGGCTTTAAGCAATTCAGGCTTCACTACACCTATGACCTTGGCACCGACCCGCTAAAGGGCTGTGATGAGCTTTATTTAAACCTCCTTGGCTTGGGGCTGGACAGACCTGTTTTGAGATGTCAGACAGAAATAAATATGCCAAAGCAATTTGATACAGACAAAGTAAGCTTTTTCAGCACAGGCTATGCGGGCGGAGAAAACGAGCTCGTCACATACTCATATGACGGGCTGTCTGTTAAGGCGGAGACCACCTATCACATAGATGCCGGGCGTGTGCTCGCTTGCAGGATAACTCTTCCCGAGGGGTACTTTGACAAGGCAGGCAGGCTATATGATATCCCGTCTCTTATTGCACTTGCAGCAACTACGCTTATGGTGCTTATCTGCGGATATATAGTGATGCTCTCACGCAAACGCAGCCGCCTAAAGCTTACCTTTGAGTATTACCCGCCAAAGGAGCTTGACCCCTGCGAGGCGGTCTTCCTAAAGACCGGAAGGGCAACAAACAAGGGTATAGCAGCGCTTATAATGCACCTTGCAAACAGGGGCTACATAGGCGTTAAGGAGCTGTCAAAGGGGGCGGGCGTGCGCACAAGGCAGACCTGCGGCTTTTTCTACACACTCAGAAAAAGCACAGCAGGGCTTAAGCCCGATGAAAAGCTGTTTATAAAGGGAATGTTCGGCAGCAGGACACCTAAGCCCGACAGCGAGGAGGAGATAAGTGTCGCAGACGAGACGCTGCGCTTTAGCTTTTACAAAACTGCCGATGAGATACGTGAGCATATAGAAAACGACAAGTTATCTGTCTGCCGAAGCTTCTTTATAAAGGGCGGGGTACACATAAGGCTTATTTATATGATCGTTATGGTGCTGCTCTCCTGCATAGCAATAGCCCTGCCGCTTAGTATCACGGGCACGGGTTCGTTTGCTAAGATCGACTTATTTGCTCTTATCGCTGCAAGCGCTGCTGTTGCAGCGTTTTTGATACTGACAAGTATGCTGGGGAGGATAGTAAAATATGCTGCTTCGTTTCTGACACTTGTTATTGCGGCGGCAAGCCTTGAAAGCAGCGGCACTACCGTCTTTGCGTGGAGGATAGCTTTATATACAGGGTTTATCGCATCACTTGCAGTCAACATTTTTTATGACCATATCGGGAAAATACGCACCCCCTACGGGCAAAAGCTTTACTGCCGGCTGGTAAGCTTTGAGAGGTTTTTGAAATCTGCCGATGCGGGCAAGCTGACAAAGCTTGTTGAAGCCGACCCCGATTATTACGCAAAGCTTCTCCCCTACACATATGCACTTGAAGTATCTATCCCGAGAACAACGGCGGTTGACAAGCTATACCTAAAAACTCCGCCCGAATGGTATGACTACCCAGAGGAGACGGGAAGCTTTGGGTATTATTCGCTCAGCTATTTACTTGATGCGGCAACGAGTGACCTGACCTACCGCCCCTCTGACGCTGTGGATACCGACTTAGTCGGCAAGATCTTGGGAGGCAAGTAAGGCATAAAGTGAGGAAAATCCAATGATCATTCTGCTATTAGCACTTATTGGTATATTGTATCTGTTATATATTATCTTAAGAGGTATAATAAACGCTCTTTTGGCAAACTTAGATTATTTTCCAAAAAGGTGCGTTATAAGCACGCTCCCTGTACTTACGGCGGCATTGATATATGCTTTTTTGATAAGCTACGGAGAAGATACGCTGTATAGCTTTGAAAAGATTGCCCCGCCGATGATAATGAAGCACGTTTCACAGAGCCTTACAATAGGCGATGAGGGCTTCCCCGAGCACTTCTCTTCAAGCTACGAGTATTACGGGCAATACGGCGATGTGATAGTACTGAAGACCCATGCTGAGAGTGCCTCAAAGGACTACGCCGACACAAAGGCGTGCTGCCTTATTGATAAAAGCGGGCGGCTGCTCACAAGGGGAAACGAATACTACGTATATGTCGGCGAGTCAAGAAGCCTTACATATCAAGGCGAGCCTGTTATCGCCTGCGAGCACAGGCTGATAAACCTTTCCGGCGGCACAAGGCTTTTTGAGGGGGAAATGACCTACTACTCGGTCCACGGGAGGGAGCTTTCGCAAAGCGAGCTTGACCAAAAGCCCCTATCAAATGAAAACGACACAGGGCAGGAGGCTTATATCAAATACTACTACCATAGCGGCAGCAGCATGACGCCAAAAGATGACCTTGGATACTATTCATACTGCGAAGCGATAGATAAGGTCGGCAGCACTGTTTTTTCAAGAAAGGCTGATGAAGCGGGAAATATCGAGCTTTGCGAGCACATTTTCTGCGTGGATAGAGCCAACAACATCGCAGCGGCGGCTGTATTCAGCGTAGGGGATCAAGAATGCTATCTCGGCTTTTTCACGCTTGACGGGGAGCTTATAGCCCGGGCTGACATAGACAGTTTAAAAGCAAATGAGGATGGGGCGTGGACAACGGACACCCGCCACACACGACACCCGCTTGATATGAAAATAATAGGTAAATACATAGTTATAGAGCACTACACAGGCAGCGTGATATTCGATCTTCACAGCAAGGGCAGCATAAGCACGGCTTATCATAATATCGAGAAGCTTGATGACGAGCACTTGATCTCATATGACGAGACAAGTGATACAACATACCTATTTTCCGTAAACGACAAGGCTGTACAGGAGATAAGCGGCAGGCTTTACCGCCCGACGGGCGATATCATATGCCTAAAATACAATGACAGCTATAGCTTCTATACAAAGGAGTGAGAAATTTTGGACAGGTTTGAGTCTATATTCAACGCAATAGGCGGCTTTATAAGAGCAGGTATCTTTTTACTGCCGCTTATTGCAGGTGTTATATTCCTGATCTGGAACGCCAAAAGGCCAAAGCTCGACCAGATGAAACGAAATAACAATATGCAGCAGCAATATCAGCAGGGGTACAATCAGGGGCAATATCAAGGGCAGCAATATCAGCAAGGGCAATTTCAGCAAGGGCAGTATTACGGCTATGGCAATACGCCGCCGATGCCGCCATACCCCTACCCTCCCGCACAGCCGCCCAAAAAGACAGGCTCTGTAGTTAAGCTTGTAGTAGGTGCACTTATCGGGTACTATGTTGTGCTGCCAATCGTCGGTGCACTTTTGATCTTTACATTGATCTTTACAGGGGTAAGAAGCTGCGAAAGGCAGCGTGAGGAAAACTATCAGCGTGCTCTTGAGGACGTATCGATCAGCGCCAAGAGCGACCTGCCCGAAACGATAGATATGGGAAGCTGCAAGCTGACAAAGCAGTTTTCGAGCGAGTATGACCTTGAACGCAGAGTCGGCGACTGCTTAGTGCTTGCAAACAGAAAAGCGGAAGGAATGACCCATGGCTCATCACTGGGGTTTTTGGTACTGACAGACCTTAACGGCAAGCTTATCACCGAGGAGGGTGAGTTCTACAGCCACATAGGGCTTTCAAGCGGGATAACCTGCGAGGGCGAGGAAGTGATCATCTGCACAAAAACTATTGCAGGAAACTATTACACCCCAAGATCGGAAGAATTTGAAGAACAGGAGTTTTACACCCAAAAGGGCAAAAAGGTAAGACCCAAAAAGCTTGAATATGACAAGAACAGCTTTTCATCACAGACCGCTTGCAACGACCCCGACCGCACTACCGTTACCGAAGCGGTGAAGGATGACAGCACATATGTCGAGGGCTGCGGTACGGCATATCTCACCGACAAATTCTTAAAGGGCGAAGATGCCTGCCCGCAGGAGCTGCTGGACAAAAAGGCACAAGCCGATATGAACAAAAGCTATGTCATCAGAAAGCAGGGCGGCGAAATACTTTTCCCCAAAAATGCAAGCTTTGAAACAGTTTACGAAACAAATGACATAAACTTCATTTTACAGGGGCAGATCTATCACGGGGATATCTACAAGCAGATATTTGACTACGATATCAATGAAGGCTGGGTCTCGGCGGCAAGGTATGACCCGAAAAGCGGCGTGACGAGCCTGGGGCTTTTTGACCTTGACGGCAATGAGCTCTACAAGCCGATACTAACCGGCATACACTTTGATAACAGCAAGGTATTTGTTGACGACTACACAGACGAGCTTTCGTTCAGGATAGGCGATCTTGTTGCCTTCAAAAACGAATACGGCTTTGATATAGTAAACACTAAAGGTGAAAAGCTTCGTGATATTAGCGGGAACCATATCACGGTGATAAATGATGACCTGTTTACAGTATATAAAGACGCCCCCACGGTATTAACTCTTGGCAGCTTCACCCACCCGGAGAAGGATATTCTTTTGACCCGTGATACCCCCGCCGCATTTATAGAGCTTAAGGCAGATGAGATCCTCATTATCAGTCAGGGAGAGCTTAAGACATATTATATGATAAAATAGTTGAGAACATCAAAAACACCTCTGCAAGAGCGCAGAGGTGTTTTATTAGTGTAAATTTTCGTACAGCTTATCTCACGGTCAGCCCGTTTTCATCAGCATCGACATAAAGCACCCTATCATCGGAAATATCCGCTGCGATGATCTTCTTGGCGATAAGTGTTTCAACGCTTGACTGGATAAATCTCTTAAGCGGCCTTGCACCGAAGGCGGGGTCGAAGCCGTGGTCGATGATATAGTCCTTCGCCTTTTCGGTCACCTCGAGAGTGAGCTGCTTGTCGGCAAGCCTGCTTCTAAGATCCTTGAGCATAAGATCGACTATAAGGGTGATATTCTCCTTAACAAGCGGCTTATAATAAACGATCTCATCGAGCCTGTTCAAAAACTCGGGGCGGAAATGCTGCTTTAGGAGCGTATCTACCTGTGCCCTTGCCTGCTCGCTTATCTCGCCGTTTTCTTCAATTCCGTCTAAGATATAAGGCGAGCCGAGGTTTGAGGTCATTATGATAACTGCGTTTTTGAAATCTACTGTTCTGCCCTGCGAATCGGTAATGCGCCCGTCGTCGAGCACCTGCAAAAGGATATTGAATACATCGGGGTGAGCTTTTTCGACCTCATCGAGCAGTATAACGCTATAGGGCTTTCTTCTGACAGCCTCTGTAAGCTGGCCGCCCTCCTCATAGCCGACATATCCGGGAGGTGCACCGATAAGCCTGCTGACTGAGAACTTTTCCATATATTCAGACATATCTATCCTGACCATATTTTTCTCATCATCAAAGAGCGCCTCGGCAAGTGCCTTTGCAAGCTCTGTCTTGCCGACACCGGTAGGGCCTAGGAACAGGAAAGAGCCGATAGGCTTATTCGGGTTTGCAATACCCGCACGTGAGCGGAGTATCGCCTCGCTGACCTTTGTTACAGCCTCGTCCTGCCCGATAACACGCTGATGAAGGATATTTTCAAGCCCTAAAAGCTTTTCACGCTCGCCCTCCATAAGCTTTGAAACGGGAATACCCGTCCAGCGGGAGACGATACGGCTTATCTCCTCCTCCGTTACCTTATCGTGCAGTAGGGTATCATCGGTCTTTTTTTCTGCCTGTCTCTCAAGCTCATCAAGCTGTGCCTTAAGGCTTGGCAGCTTGCCGTATTTGAGCTCTGCTGCCTTATCAAGGTCATACGAGCGCTCTGCAAGCTCTATCTGCGAATTAACGCTCTCGATCTCCTCACGAATCTTTTGAAGCTTACCGATTGAGTTTTTCTCGTTATCCCACTTTGCCTTCATCGAATTGAAGCGCTCACGCATCTGTGCAAGCTCCTTTTGCACCTCTGCCAAATGCTCCTGCGAGATCTTATCGGTCTCCTTTTTAAGGGCGGCCTCCTCGATCTCATGCTGCATTATCTTTCGTGATATATCATCAAGCTCTGAGGGCATTGAATCCATTTCTGTCTTTATCAGTGCACACGCCTCATCAACAAGGTCTATCGCCTTATCCGGCAGAAAGCGGTCTGTGATATAGCGGTTTGAAAGCGTTGCCGCTGCGATAAGCGCAGAATCGTGGATCTTTACGCCGTGGAACACCTCGTATCTTTCCTTAAGCCCACGCAGTATCGAGATAGTGTCCTCAACTGTCGGCTCATTCACCATTACAGGCTGGAATCGACGCTCCAAGGCGGCGTCCTTTTCTATATACTCTCTGTATTCATCAAGCGTTGTTGCACCGATACAGTGCAGCTCGCCCCTTGCAAGCATAGGCTTTAGCAAATTGCCTGCGTCCATAGCGCCGTCAGTCTTGCCTGCGCCTACGATAGTGTGCAGCTCGTCGATAAAGAGTATGATCTTGCCCTCGCTCTTTTTTACCTC
>JAFRYW010000149.1 GCA_017442845.1 Ruminococcus sp. | reverse complement strand
GGGCTTTGCGGTCGCCCCCAAACCACTTCGCAGCCGCTTTTAAAATCCGTGGGCGAAGCCCACCACCTTCATTGTGCATTGTGAATTGTGCATTGGATCAAATTCTCGTTTATCACAGTAACATCTTCGCATAATAAAGCTAAATCAAGAGCTGTTAAGGAAAGGAGCTGACCACTATGAGACTGTTCATAGCGCTCGAGCCGAGCGATAATGTAAAGACCGCCCTGCTTGCTATGCAAGGTGCCCTCAAAAAGAAAAACGTTAAGGGGCGCTTCACGCCGTGTGAGAATTTTCACCTTACCCTTGCTTTTATAGGCGAATACCCCGATGCCGGGCAGGCCGCAGATGCGCTCTCGCAGGTGAGCTTTGCACCGTTTGAGATCACTGTTAGGGGGCTCGGCTGCTTTGGCGATACCCTCTGGGCGGGGGTCGAGGGCTCGCAGGGGCTTGAAGCGCTTGCAAAAAAGATCAGGCACGCCCTTGCGCTGGGCGGCATACCCTTTGATAAAAAGAGCTTTTCGCCGCATATAACGCTTGCCCGTAAGGCTGAGGGCGACTTTTCGGGTACGGCTGTGCCCGAAGAGAGTATGATGGTCACGGGCTTTACACTCTTTTCATCGACCTTTGGAAAAAACGGTATGCTCTATACCCCGCTTTACACATTTGGCGGGTAAGCTGTACGTTTTATAGTTCAAAAGCCGTATCTGAACACCGTTTTCGCCGATGAATAAAGAGATCTCAAAAAATCTGTACATTTTTTTTGACAAATAATTGACAAATGCGCAGGATCGTGATATAATTAACGAGTAAAATCAATATAAACGGAGGAATTTGAATATGTATGTAACTTGTCTTGACCTTGAAGGCGTTCTCGTTCCCGAGATCTGGATAGCCTTTGCCGAGGAAACAGGTATCCCCGAGCTTAAGAGAACTACCCGTGACGAGCCCGATTACGATAAGCTTATGAACTACCGCCTTGCTATCCTAAAGGAGCACGGCCTGGGGCTCAAGGAGATACAGGACACTATAGCAAAGATCGACCCTATGCCCGGCGCTAAGGAGTTTTTGGACGAGCTCAGAAAGCAGTGCCAGGTGCTTATCCTTTCAGATACATTTGAGCAGTTCGCAGGGCCTTTGATGGCTAAGCTCGGCTACCCGACTATATTCTGCAACTCACTCGAGGTGGCAGAGAACGGCGAGATCACAGGGTATAAGATGAGGTGCGAAAAGAGTAAGTATACAACAGTCAAGGCTCTGCAGACGGCTGGTCTTACAACGATAGCGAGCGGCGACAGCCATAACGACCTCGGAATGATCCGGGCGAGCAAGGCGGGCTTCCTCTTCAAGAGCACCGATGCTATCAAGGCGGAGTACCCCGATATCCCCGCATATGAGACCTATGACGAGCTGCTTGCAGCTATAAAGAAAGAGCTTGTATAAGGCTTGAAAGAGTAAAGAGAGGTACGCTATGAAATGCCCGTTTTGCGGATATGAAGATACAAAGGTAATAGATTCCCGCCCGAGTGAGGGTAAAAAGCGCCGCAGGCGTGAGTGCGCCATATGCGGAAAGCGCTTTACTACATATGAGGTGGTCGAAAAGCCTACACTGATGGTGGATAAGCGAGACGGCAGCTTTGAGCCGTTTGACAGGGAAAAGCTCATCAAGGGCATACAGAGTGCTATCAAAAAGCGCCCCGTAAGTGTTGAGCAGCTAAATACCCTTGTTGACAATATCGAGAATTACTATGCAAACTCGATGCGTACCGAGACTACGACGAGCGAGATAGGCGACAGGGTGCTTGCAGGGCTCAAGGAGCTCGACCTTGTGGCGTATGTCAGGTTTGCATCTGTGTATAAGGACTTTAACGACGTTGACTCCTTCGTGCAGATAATAACCGAGCTTTCAGGCAAAAAAACCAAGAGGTAAACTTATTTTATACAGCAAAACGAAGGCCGCTGTGCGAGAAAGAAAACGCACGGCGGCTTTTTGCGTGGCAAGGGTCAGCCCTCTTGAAAAATGACCCAGGATATGCTATACTTAAATTTGGTGATCATTATGGAAAAAATAGACGGTATATGGTATATGAAGGGGCTTACCCGCAAAAGCAGGGGCAGGATAAAGAATATAGACGAGCTTACTGCCTTTGTTGACAGCTGCGGCTTCGTGCCGCTGTTTGCAAACGAGATCCCTGGCTTCTCTGTTGAGGAGCACTGCGCCGCCGAGAGCTGGTGGACAGGCTCGGCTGATGACCCGTGGGAAATGCGTGAGCAGGCGGCTGCCGAAAGAAAGGTCGCTTATGGTAAGTTTTTTGAGGGCAAGGCGGGGTTCATATCCTTAAGAATGCTGCCCGACTTTGTAAACTACAGGCGTGACGGGTATGATTTCGACTCGCTCTGGGACGAAGGCAAGGCAAAGCTCAGGCAAAAAAAGCTTATGGATCTGTATGAGCTCAAGGACGAGTGGTTCTCATATGAAATGAAAAAGGCTGCGGGCTTTGGCAAGGGCGGCGAGAAGAACTTTGACGGGACTGTAAATCAGCTTATGCAGCAGCTTTATCTTGTGATGTGCGATTTTCGCAAAAAGCTGAATAAGCGGGGCGAGGAGTACGGGCTTATGAAATGCGCCAAATACTGCCCGCCCGAAAGGATATGGGGCTATGACACGGTATGCTCGGCATATAAATATGACCCCGAGGAGAGCCGTGAGAGGATAGAGGGGCAGCTTTTTAAGCTCTTCCCCGATGCAGACAAAAAGGCAGCGAAAAAGCTGATAGGATAGAAAGGACGATAATAATGACACAAAAGCTATTTGACGAGGGCGAGCTTTTCGAGTTCGAGGCGACAGTCCTCTCGTGCGAGCAGGGAAAGAAATGCTATGAGGTAACGCTTGACAGGTCGGCGTTTTTCCCGGAGGGCGGCGGCCAGGCGGGCGATGTTGGCACGCTCGGCGGTGTAAGGGTCATCGACACGCAGGAAAAGGGCGGCGTGGTATATCACAAGACCGATAAGCCCTTAGAGGTCGGTGCAAAGGTCAAGGGGGTCATCGACAGGGCGGTGCGCCTGCGCCGAATGCAGAACCATTCGGGTGAGCACCTTATCATGGGCTTTATACACGCACGCTTCGGCTATGAGAACGTAGGCTTTCACCTTGGGAAGGACGAGGTGACGCTCGATCTTAACGGCGTTATAAGCTATGAGCAGCTGCTTGAATGTGAGCAGCAGGCAAATGAAGCGATAGCGCAGGACAGGCCTATCACCATATCCTACCCCGATGATAAGACGCTTAGCACCCTTGCCTACAGGAGCAAGCTTGAGAATATGGAGAATGTCAGGATCGTCACTATCGAGGGGGTAGATGTATGCGCCTGCTGTGCGCCGCACCTTTCCTCGACGGGTAAGATAGGCGTTGTTAAGGTGCTGACAGCCGAAAGCTACAAGGGCGGCACAAGGGTACATATCCTGTGCGGGCTGGATGCTGTGGCAGAGTATGAAAAAAAGCAGGCGATAGTCAAGGAGCTGCAAAGGCTTCTCTCGGCAAAGCCCGAAAAGATTGCAGACTCGGTCAAGCGTCTGCTTGATGAAAACGGTGAGCTTAAGAAGAAGCTTACAGACATAGCAAACGCACAGGCCGACAGCATTATAGCCTCGCTCAAAAATGACGGCAGAGGTAGCTTCTGCACCTTTACCGAGGGGCTTGACAGCAACGCACTTCGCCGCATAGCGAACGAGGGCGTAAAGCTTACTGACGGCATCTTCGGTGTATTTAACAAGACCGAGGGCGGCTACAGCTACATCATCGCCTCGGAAAAGGTCGCATTAAGGGCAAAGGCAAAGGAGATAAATACAGCCCTGGGTGGCAAGGGCGGCGGCTCTGACGCTATGATACAGGGGAGCATCACGGCTGATGAGCAGGCTGTAAGGGAGTATTTTGCAGGCCTGTGAGAGGCTGAGAAAAATGAGAATTTATTTTATTAGGTAATAGGGAATAGGTAATAGGTAATAGGTGAGATGCATTACCGAAGGGGGTACGGGGGGCGACCG
>JAFRYW010000148.1 GCA_017442845.1 Ruminococcus sp. | reverse complement strand
GGGCTTTGCGGTCGCCCCCCGTACCCCCTTCGCAGTTGCGTTCCTCCACAACCCCCACAAATTACAATTTATCACGCTGATTAAGGAGACAATTATTTATGCTTTTTAGCAGTAATGTGTTTTTATATATGTTCTTGCCGCTGTGCATAGCGCTGTACTTTGCGGTGCCGAGGAAGCTCAAAAACCTCGTGCTGCTCATATTCAGCCTTGTTTTTTATGCGTGGGGCGAGCCTAAGTATGTGCTGATAATGCTTGCGAGCATAACCGTTGCATTTGTCACGGGGATATTTGCCGACAAGAGCCGTTACAAGGAAAAAGCCGAGCTCAAGGCACGGCTCTCGATGATAACAGCTATCGTGTGGAATTTGGGGTTTCTGTTCTTTTTCAAATACACTAACCTGTTTATCAAGACGGCGAACGACATAGGCGGCTTCGGGATAAAGGCGCTTGAGATAGCGCTGCCGATAGGCATATCCTTCTACAGCTTTCAGACGCTTTCATATGTTATCGACGTTTACAAGGGCGAGGTAAAGGCGCAGAGGAATATTTTGAACCTTGCGACCTATGTGGCGCTCTTTCCGCAGCTTATCGCAGGGCCGATAGTTAGATACCAGACGATAGAGGAGCAGCTCACAAAGCGTAAGGAGAGCTTTGAGCTGTTCTCGGCGGGCGTCAAGCGCTTCACCTACGGGCTTGCAAAAAAGGTCATACTTGCAAATGCGGCGGGGGCGCTTTTTGAGGAGCTTAGCGCTATGAGTAATGACAAGCTATCGGTTTGTGCGGCGTGGCTCGGGATAATCGCCTACACCTTCCAGATTTTTTTCGATTTCTCGGGGTATTCGGATATGGCGATAGGGCTAGGAAAAATGTTCGGGTTTGAGTTTTTGGAAAACTTTGACTACCCCTACATCTCAAAGAGCATAACCGAGTTCTGGCGGCGGTGGCACATATCGCTGTCAACATGGTTCAGGGATTATGTTTACATTCCGTTAGGCGGCAACCGCAAGGGCAAGGGCAGGCAGGTATTCAACATAATGCTCGTTTGGGCGCTGACGGGCTTTTGGCACGGCGCAAGCTGGAACTTTATGGGCTGGGGCGTTTATTTCGGCATACTGCTGCTGCTTGAAAAGTTCATATGGGGCAAGGCGCTGCAGAAAACGCCAAGCGCCGTACAGCACATTTACGCTATGTTTTTTGTGGTGATAGGCTGGGCGCTGTTCGCTTACGATGACACGGAGAGGCTTATAAACAACCTTAAGAATATGTTCGGCCTAAACGGGCTGCCGATAATAAATGATATGACAGCATCAAAAATGCTCGGCTTTGCGGTAACGTTTGTGATACTCATTATAGCATCGACACCGCTTTGCAGGTGGCTTGGCACAAAGATAAAGGCTAAGAGCGTGGCTGCATTCGATGTGGTGCAGACATTATCGATACCCGTGCTGCTTATTTTAAGTGCGGCGTATCTGGTGAGCAGCTCATACAATCCGTTCCTTTATTTCAGGTTTTAAGGGAGGGGTGTTAGAATGAAAGCAAAAATAGTAACAGTTTTCTTTTTGGCGTTCATTTTCGGCTTCGGGATAGCGGGGCTGATAATGAAGGACAGAGGCTTTTCCGATATGGAGAACCGCACCTTAGCGCAGCAGCCCGAGGTAACAGGCGAGAAGATAATAAACGGCGAGTTTCAGGACAGCTTAGAGACATACCTCTCCGACCAGATGCCGCTGCGGGACGGGCTTTATTCGCTCAAGGTCGATTACGAAAGGCTTATGCTAAAGACCTTCCAAAACGGCGTGTATTTCGCAGACGACGGGTATCTCATTCAGGAATACAAGGAAAACACGGGGCTTGTGGATAATAATGTAAGGTATATAAACGGCTTTGTGGAAAAGGTCGATGTTCCCGTGACGTTTATGCTGGTGCCGACGGCTTCAAGTGTGCTGTCGGACAAGCTGCCTGCGGGGTGCTTGAATGACGACCAGATGAAAACTGTAGAGCGGGTCAAAAGCGGGCTTGATAAGAAAATAAGCTTTATCTGCCCGGTCGAGGAGCTTACAGCGGCCTCGAAGGAAGGGCAGGTGTTCTACCGCACCGACCACCACTGGACGGCGCAGGGTGCTTATGCGGGCTACAAGGCACTCATGAAGGCGCTTGGCAAAGGGGCGGCAGATGCCGACTACGAGTATAACACCTTCAAGGGCGAGTTTTACGGAACGCTTTATTCAAAGGCGCCCTCGGCGATACAGCAGGCAGACACCTTTACAGCCCCCAAAAACCCTATGGGCACATATACGGTAGAGTTTGCAAAGGTGCAGGAGGACCCGAGGACGCTTGTTGGAATGTACGATGTCACAAAGCTTGAGACAAAGGACAAGTACGCTGCGCTGTTCGGGGGGAATTTCTCACACTTTACGATACATTCAAACGCTGCGAATGATGAGCACGTTTTGGTGATAAAGGATTCGTATGCGAATGCTGTGCTGCCGTATCTTGCAGACAGCTTCAGCACGGTAGAGGTCGTGGATATGCGCTATTACCATATGGAGGAGCAGACGGTTTCCGAGCTTATAAAGGCAAAGGGCATAACGCAGGTGATCCTGCTTTACAATGTTGACTTTTTTGATTCGGATAATAATTTCCTGTGGCTTGATTAAGGCAACACTCCCGAAAGAGAGGTCTTTCGGGAGTGTTGTTTATTTTTCACTTTTATAAACAAATCTCTTAGCCAGGTCTGTATCATCATAGCCTAAGCGGAAGGCAAACCAGCTCACAAGCGGTATCACAAGCGGCAGCACGCCTATGCCGACAAGCTGCGCTGCTGACAGATCGGAAGCCTTTGCGGTAGAGGCAAAAACATTTACAGCCGGGGCGAGCATTGAGTTTATGAGCTTAAAGGCGGGGTAGAGGTTGCCTATGACACCATTTGACGAAAGGATCAAAAGCACAAAGCACACATAGGTCGGCAGTGCCGCCGCAAGCCCCATAACAGCACCGAAATTACGGCATGGGGAAAGAGTTCCCGCATTTACGCCCTTTACGGCGGAGTAGCCCTGCTTGAGCGCAAAGTCTGCGATTATACAAACGGTCAAAAGCAGGCATATTATCGCAAACAGCAGATGTGCCGCCTTGCCCATAACGCCAAGCACGGCGGCGTAGAAGATGAATGTTACTATACAAAAAAGCTCGGCCTCCGCCCATTTTGCAAGGGCGATGAGCAGCACCTTTTTCTTGTCTTCATTGGTTTTCATACTATTCCTCGCTTTATGAGATGATATGGTAAATAATTATCTATCTCATTATACCACACAACGGGGAGCATTTCAACTTTTTTGAAAAAATTTCATTTGCTAAACACACAGCATATGCACATAATAGTCATAAAGCAAATGAAAGGAAGAATAAAAAATGAAGAACAAGAACGCTGCCGACGGCACAAAGATATATATACCAAAGTCAAAGCTTTCCCCATCGGGGCAGACGAACATCATCACAGACCCTAGCCTTACCCACGGTGAATACAGCGCATCGAGTGATGAGAACGTAGCCCTTGCAAAAAAATGGGTAGATGATATAAAGCTTTGAGATAAGCCCCCGAGCACTCGGGGGCTTTTTTAAGGCAAATGTTGTTAATACTATTTTTATTGACTTTTGGGCGTGCAAGTGGTAGAATTATAATAGATTATTATGGTTATCCCTTTGACACACCACAGTTTTGCCCACAAACCCTCGCTCGGCTGTGAGCATTCGCTCACAGCGGGCTCGGGAGAGTATGGGGAGGGCTTCGCCCTCGTTACCGCCCCGAACCCCATTATCTAAGGCATTTTAATTGGTGTGTCAAGTATATGACCATATAGATTATTATAGGCGGGTGAGCAGGTTGGGGGAAAAGAAAAAAAGCCTTATCGGCAGGCATAAGCAGCTTACGGCGATAATTCTGCTGCTGCTTGTGTGCGTTGTGCTCAATATTTTAGCGTGGACGGTGAAGGGCTTCTCCGACGCCTACGCCGAGCATATTTTCCCGATATGGGTGAATACATACGGGCGGCTCACATCACTTTTGCCGTTTTCGTTTGGCGAGGTGCTGATAATCATCGGCATAGCGCTTGTGATACTTTCGGTGATAGGAATCATACCGCTGCTGCTGATATTTAAAACCAAGCGGCGGCTGATAGGTAAGGTCTATGGGTTTACATATGGGTGGATACTTGTTTTTATAGTGCTCACCGAGACGCTAAACTGCTTTATACTATACCACTGCTCGCCTTTTGGTGAGCTTTACGGGATAGGCGATAGCGAGCACACAGACGCACAGCTTATCGAGCTTGCGGAGGTGCTTATCGAGCGGACGAACGAGCTTTCCTTAGAGGTGAAGCGTGACAGCGAGGGGAGCTTTGTGCTGACAGCCGACCTTGACAAGACAGCGAAGGAGGCAGTCTCGGCGCTGGCGGAGGACTACCCGAGGCTTGGCGGGTATTATGTTACCCCGAAAAAGATCGCAAATTCCTTCTTTATGAGCCAGCAGTATCTTATGGGCATATATTTTCCGTTTTCAATGGAGGCAAACTATAATCAGGAGATGTATCAGTGCAACCTACCCGAAACGGTAACGCACGAGCTTGCCCACACCAAGGGCTTTATGCCGGAGGACGAGGCGAATTTTATAGCGTTTTTGGCGTGTGCAAGATCCAAAAGCAAGGATTACAACTACTCGGGGTATCTTAGCACATTAAAATATGTAATGGGCAAGGTCGGCGAGTACTGCGGAAGCGAGAAGGAGTCAGAGCTTTACGGCAAGGTGAATGAATACGTCTGGTATGACATCACGGGCAACAGAGAATACTGGGACGAGGTGCAGGAGAGCGACGAGGGGCTGTTTGACAGCAAGACGGTAGCAGAGGTCTCGGACAAGGCTATGGAGACATCGCTGAGGCTCAACGGTATCGAGGACGGCAAAAGATCGTACGGGCGAATGGTCGACCTGCTGCTAAACTATTACTTCGGCAGCGGAAAGAGTGTGGAATGAAAAGAGCATTATTGATACTGCCGACAGCGGCACTTATGCTCGCTTCCTGTGCACAGGGCGGCAGCAGTGAGGAGAGCGAGTATTTTTCCTCAAAGCGGGCGATAGAGAGCTCATCTTCGGCAGAGACTGCGGCTATAGGATCGGCCCCAGAGCAGGAGCAGAAGGCCTGGGAGGGCTTTGATGAGTTTTTTGGGGTTCTTGAAGCAGACAGCATGATAGCAAAAAACTATGAGCACAACAAGGCAGTCTGGCAGGAGAGCGGCATACAGGGGCAGCTTATCGAGTCGGGGCAGGACACGCCCCCGCAAAATGAGCTTCACCTTGGGAAATACCGCTTCGGCTACAACGGCTGCGAGGTCATAGCGGGGTATAATATGCTTACGCTGCTTGGCGAGAATGTTGATATGGCAAAGCTTATAGCAGAGTTTGAGAGAAACATACTTGTGGCACAGGACGGGTCGTTCGGCAGCGAGCCGAGAGAGATGTACCTTCTGCTTGACAAGCACGGGTACAGTTATGACACGCTGAAAACGACAGCCGAGTGCGACAAGGCGCTTGACGAGGGGAAGAGCCTTATTTTTTCCTACTACACGGGCACAGCATATTTTAGTGAGATACATACCATATGCATTATCGGCGGTGAGGAAAAATACGTGCTCAACCGCTACAATTCTGTAGACGGCAGGCGGCAGATCGACGGGATCTCTGACATAACGGAGAATGATAAAAACGTTATAATAGCATATGCGCTTGATGTGCAGGAGAGATAGAATGACACAGATAATAACACACTCGCCCGAGGAGACGATAGCCCTGGGCGAGAGGATAGGCAGGCTGCTCCACGGCGGCGATGTGATAGCATACATAGGCGGCCTTGGCTGCGGGAAGACAACGATAACAAGAGGGATATCGCTCGGAATGGGGCTTGGCGACGAGGTGAGCTCGCCGACCTTTGCGCTGGTAAACGAGTACAGGGGAAGGGCGCTTTCGCTGATACATTTTGATATGTACAGGATACTTTCACCGGAGGATCTTGAGACTACGGGCTTTTATGACTATATGAGCGATGATGCGGTGCTGGCGATAGAGTGGAGCGAGAACATATCCTCGGAGCTGCCCGAGGGGGCAATAACGATAGCCCTTGAGCGGCTTGATGACAGCACACGAAAAATAACAGTAAACGGAGATGAACGCTTTGACGATACTCTCAATTGACACCTCGGGCAAGACTGCAAGCGTGGCGCTGACACGTGACGGCAGGCTTTTGGGGGAAACGAGCATAGTTACCCGCCTGACACATTCACAGGTGATACTGCCTATGGTGCAGCGGCTGCTTGACGAGTGCGAGACTGATATTAGCGAGATCGACTGCGCTGCCGCAGCAAACGGCCCCGGCTCTTACACTGGGCTAAGGATAGGCATAGGCGCTGTAAAGGGAATGTGCCTGGGGCGCAGCGGGCTGAAATGCGCCGGGGTATCTACGCTTTTAGCACTTGCCTACAACGTTGCGGCCTTTGAGGGAAATATCTACACAGTGCTCAGGGCAAGAAACACGATCTGCTACTTTGCGGCATTTGTGTCAAAGGGCGGCAGGATAACGAGAGCGCACGATGACTGCCTTATGGAGCAGGGCGAGGTCTGTGAGCTTATAAGGTCTAACGGCGGCAGGGCTATGCTGATAGGCGACTATGCTATGCAGCTAAAGGCGGCGTTTGAAGCTGACGACAGCGTTATATTAGCGCCCGATAAGGACAGCATAGCACGTGCATCGTCCATAGCGGCGGCAGTCGAGGGCGACGAAACGCTGATAACAACGCCCGAGGCACTTGGTGTAAGCTATTTGCAGCCGACAAAGGCACAAAAGGACAGGGCACATTCAAAGGAGAGCTGACAGGGCAAGATGTTTAACGGATTTAACAGGGAAGCGACCGAGTTTTTAGCGGGCATAAGGGCAAACAACAACAAGCAGTGGTTCGAGGAGCACAAGGAGATATACAAAAGCAAGGTCTACGAGCCGCTTTGCGAGTTAGCAAAGGAGCTGCTCATACCATACTCGGAGATAGACGATATGATGGTAAAGGCGGGGCGCATCTACAAAGACCCCTTCCTATCGCCCGAGATACGCTACAGAGACACTATGTGGATATACCTTCGGCACGAGGCGTACTGGTGGAACAAGACGCCGACGTTTTTCTTTGAGCTGTCGCCCGAGGGGGCGGTGTATGGGTTTAGGATATCAAAGCCCGATGCATCTGTTTTAGAGCTGCTAAGGCAGCGCCTTGACAATGAGCAGGACGAGTTTTTTGAGCTTATGAGAGGCATAGAGCAGGACAGCGACCTTGAGGTATTATATGAGACCTACAAGCGCCCGAAGGCGGGGGCAAAGCCCTTCAACGAGAAATACTACAATATAAGAAGCCTAAGCATACACACACGCCTTACCGACGGGCGGACGCTTTATTCAAGGAAGCTCAAGGACAAGGTGCTTGACGTTTACAGCAGGCTTTTCGGGATAGAGGAATATTTTCAGTCGCTGATAATAGAGGACGGTATAAACAAGGCAAAAAAGGAGATCTCACATGATGACCCTATGGAGCGGGCTATGCCGACAGCCCCGAAGGTGGATTTTATGTGGTAGTGCCGATCGGCTGGCGCCGATCAGCCCAAAGTATTCCTTTGATGACTTCGTCATCAATTTTGCTTCGCAAAACCGGAATACTTTTAAGAGGAAGATCGGTAGTGCCGATCGGCTGGAGCCGATCAGCCTAAAGTATTCCTTTGATGACGAGGGTAAAAAAACTGACCAGAGGTAGAGAATATGAAAGCAAGCAGAGGACTGCCCGTATTTGTGGTGTCAAAAAAGAGCGAGAGCAAGCTAAGAGCAGGACACCCGTGGGTATATGACAATGAGATAGAGCAAAGCCCCGACTTAGCGGAGAACGGCTCGGTAGTAGATGTGGTGTCGCAAAAGGGCACATATCTCGGCTCGGGGCTGTTAAGTGAAAAGAGCAAGATACGCATACGCCTGATCAGCCAAAACGCCAACGACCGCTTTGACGAGAGCTTTTGGAAAAGGGCAGTAAAGTATGCGGTAGATTACCGTGCGGCGGTAATGGGCGAGGGCTTTTCGGCGTGCAGGCTCGTTTTCGGCGAGGCGGACAGGCTGCCGGGGCTGACTGTCGATAAATACGGCGACATTCTCTCGGTGCAGGTGCTGTCATACGGTATCGAGCGGGTAAAGGGCATCATCTACAAGGCGCTTGTCTATGAGCTTGCACAGCACGGTGTGGCTGTGCGGGGTATCATGGAGCGAAACGATGCCGCTATACGTGAGCTTGAGGGTATGGAGCAGTACAAGGGCTGGTATGAGGCGGACTTTTTGCCGCCTGCGCCCTCGCCCGTGACGCAGATCGAGGAAAACGGCATAATATACGAGGTCGATGTATTAAACGGGCAGAAAACGGGCTTTTTCCTGGACCAGAAATACAACCGCCTTGCAGCGGCGAAGCTTGCGGCGGGCAGGCGGGTGCTTGACTGCTTTACACACACGGGCTCGTTTGCCTTGAACGCCGCAAAGGGCGGGGCAGAGCACGTTACGGCGGTAGATGTTTCACAGCTTGCCGTTGACACGGCTAGGGAGAATGCAAGGCGCAACGGGCTGCTTGACAGAATGGACTTTATCTGTGAGGACGTTTTTGAGCTGCTGCCAAGGCTCAAGGAGGAGGGGGCGAGGTATGACTTTATCATACTCGACCCGCCCGCCTTTACCAAAAGCCGCAAGACGATAGGCAGCGCCGAGCGTGGCTACAAGGAGATAAACCTGAGAGCTATGAGGCTTCTGCCGAGGGGCGGCTTTTTAGCGACGGCCTCCTGCTCGCACTTTATGGACAGCGAGAGGTTTCTGAAAATGGTAAAGAGTGCCGCAGACGATGCGGGTGTTACGCTCCGGTTGATAGAGGCCCGCAAGCAGTCGCCCGACCACCCGATACTTCTGGGCGTTGAGGAGACGGATTATTTGAAATTCTATTTATTCCAGGTGATATGATCTGAGGAGGGGTATTTATGTTAAGAAAGCGGATAGCTGCGATGATTTGTGCATCAGCCGTTATGGGCGGGGCATTATACAGCCCTGCGGGCTATGGGGTGCCGACTGCGTTTGCGGCGGGCAGCGTGACCGTGACAGACGGCTGCGCAAGCTCAAGCGACCCTATATATACAGCCTGCCATATCTACGGCAATCAAGAAAAGGTAGTAAGGTCATATCTATACCAGAGCGGTGATGACCGGCTCACAAGGGTAGAGTTCATACCTACCTCGAAAAAGACGGTAGATTATTACGACCTCAACTACGGCTACGTTATTGCTGAGGATATTGATATGAAAACGGGCAAGCTGATAAAAAGCCGAAGGCTGGATATGAGGCTGCCGCTGTTCGGGGGCTTCTATGTAGGGGAGAAATACCTGTATATGGTAACAGGGCAGGAGAACCTTGATGAGAGCGGCGACCGGGAGGTATTTGCCGTAACAAGGATAGCGAAAGACTTTAAGTCGCAAAAAAGCGTCGTGCTTATGGGGCATAATACATATATACCCTTCAAGGCGGGCTCCTGCAGAATGACAGAGGCAGGCGGAAAGCTTTACATACACACCTGCCATCAGGTATATATGTCAGATGATAATTTAAGGCATCAGATGAATATGTCATTTGTATTGGACGAAGAGTCAATGGAGTTCGAGCAGAAGCATTACAAGGTGGAATGGCACTATGCTGATGCTGCTTTCCCGTATGTGAGCCATTCCTTCGACCAGTTTGTTGTATCGGACGAGGAGGCTGTATATTCCTACGACAGCGGCGATGCATACCCGAGGGCACTTACTCTGAGCAAGTATGACCTATCGACAAAAAGGCGCACTGACGGTGAGCTTATAAGCATAGCAGACCAGCAGTCGGGCGACAGCTACAATTACACAGGCGCACTTACAGG
>JAFRYW010000147.1 GCA_017442845.1 Ruminococcus sp. | reverse complement strand
GGGGAGGGCTTCGCCCTCGTTACCGACCCATCGGGGCTTCGCCCCGAACCCCATTATCTAAGGCATTTTAATTGGTGTGTCAAGTATATAACCATAAAAAATAATGAAAAGGAATTGATAACAATGCCTATTACAGAGCTTTTGGAAAGAAATGCAAGGGAGTGCCCTAACGAGATAGCGCTCGTTGAGGTCAACCCCGAGATAAAGGAGAACAGAAGAGTCACCTGGAAGGAGTATGAGCTTATCGAGCCCGACAGAGAGAGCCACTACAGACGGGAAATAAGCTGGAGCGTGTTCAATGAAAAGGCTAACCGCTTTGCGAACCTGCTCGCTTCTCGTGGGGTGCAAAAGGGCGATAAGGTCGGCATACTGCTGATGAACTGCCTTGAATGGCTGCCGATATACTTCGGCGCACTCAAAATGGGGGCGCTGGCTGTTCCGCTGAATTTCAGATATACGGCTGATGAAATCAAGTATTGCCTTGACCTTGCCGAGGTAGATGTGCTGGTGTTCGGCCCCGAGTTTATCGGAAGGATAGAGGAGATCTGCGACGAGATCTCAAAGAACAGGCTGCTCTTCTACGTTGGCGAGGGCTGCCCTACATTTGCAGAGCACTATGACACCCTTACGGCTAACTGCCCGAGCACCTCACCCGATGTAAAGCTTACAGATGATGACTATGCGGCGATATATTTCTCCTCGGGAACGACAGGCTTCCCGAAGGCGATACTTCATAAGCACAGAAGCCTTATGCATTCCGCCAAGGTCGAGCAGAACCACCACGGGCAGGGCAAGGACGATGTTTTCCTCTGTATCCCGCCGCTTTATCATACGGGTGCTAAGATGCACTGGTTCGGCTTGCTTTACTCCTGCTCAAAGGCAGTGCTGCTAAAGGGGGCAAAGCCCGAGTTTATAATAGATACTGTTTCTAAGGAAAAGTGTACGATAGTATGGCTGCTCGTTCCGTGGGCGCAGGATATACTTGATGCGATAGACAGGGGAGATATCGACCTTTCAAAATACGAGCTCTCGCAGTGGAGGCTTATGCATATCGGTGCTCAGCCCGTTCCGCCGTCGCTTATAGCAAGGTGGAAGGCTGTTTTCCCGAACCATAAGTATGATACCAACTACGGCCTTTCCGAGTCGATCGGCCCGGGCTGCGTTCATTTGGGCGTTGAGAATATACACAAGGTCGGCGCTATCGGCAAGGCAGGCTACGGCTGGGAGGTCAAGATCACAGATGAGAACTTCAATACTGTCAAAAGGGGCGAGGTAGGCGAGCTCTGCGTTAAGGGCCCGGGCGTTATGACCTGCTATTACAGAGATGAAAAGGCAACTAGCGAGACCTTGAAGGACGGCTGGCTCCTGACAGGCGATATGGCTCAGGAGGACGAGGACGGCTTTATCTACCTCGTTGACAGAAAGAAGGACGTTATCATCTCGGGCGGCGAGAACCTCTACCCCGTTCAGATCGAGGATTTCTTGAGAGCGCACCCCGCAATAAAGGACGTAGCCGTTATAGGCTTGCCCGATAAACGCTTGGGCGAGATAGCAGCAGCGATAATCTCGGTCAAGGATGGTATGCAGTGCTCGGAGGAGGACATAAACACCTTCTGCGCTAAGCTGCCGAGATATAAAAGACCTCATAAGATAATATTTGCAGATGTTCCAAGAAACCCCACAGGCAAGATCGAAAAGCCAAAGCTGAGAAAGATCTACTGCGGCGAGAGCTTGGTAGAGCAGCAGATAAAAAGCTGATTTCAATGCCCATTCGGGCAGGAGGATAAGAATGGCGTTTATAGGTGTTTCGCTGCTGCTGATCATTCTTTTGGCGGCGTTTGCTGCGGCAGTGATAGCAGGGGCGGTGCTTATTATCATAGGCACTAAGCTTATAAAAAAGCCCGAGCAAAAAAAGCTCGGTGTTACACTTAGAATAGTCGGGTATTTAGTTTTGATACCCACTGTCTCGCTCGGCATCATAATTGCTGCGGTCATTATGATGTCAGGCACGAAATAAAGGAGTTGAAGTAATGACAAATTCATACGAGAGCCCGTTTTGCACAAGATATGCAAGTAAGGAAATGCAGTTCGTTTTTTCGGCTGATAAGAAATTCACTACCTGGAGAAGGCTTTGGGTGGCGCTTGCAAGGGCTGAAATGAAGCTCGGCCTGCCCGTAACTCAGGAGCAGGTAGATGAGCTTGAGGCTAATATCGAGAATATCGACTATGAGGTGGCTAAGGAGCGTGAAAAGCTCGTTCGTCACGATGTTATGAGCCATGTTTACGCCTACGGGCAGGTGTGCCCTAACGCTAAGGGCATTATCCACTGGGGCGCTACAAGCTGCTATGTTGGCGATAATACAGACGTTATCATTATGCGTGATGCACTGGGGATCGTCAAGAGAAAGCTTTTGGGCGTAATAAAGAACCTCTCAGAGTTCGCAGCCGAGTATAAGGCGCTGCCGTGCCTTGCATATACACATTGCCAGCCTGCACAGCTCACAACTGTCGGCAAGAGGGCGACCCTTTGGTGCAACGAGCTGCTCTACGACCTTGACAGGATCGACCACGAGCTTGCAAGCCTTAAGCTTTTGGGCTCAAAGGGCACTACGGGCACACAGGCATCGTTTATGGAGCTCTTTGAGGGCGACAGTAAAAAGGTCAAGGAGCTTGAGCGCCTTATTGCCGAGGAAATGGGCTTTGACGGCGTTGTTCCCGTTTCGGGGCAGACATATTCGAGAAAGGTCGATTCCTTCATCGTTCAGGCGCTTGCGGGCATAGCACAGTCAGCGTCTAAGTTCTCAAACGATATAAGACTTCTCCAGTCCTTCAAGGAGGTAGAGGAGCCGTTTGAGAAAAACCAGATAGGCTCGTCAGCTATGGCTTATAAGAGAAACCCGATGAGGTCTGAAAGAATAACCTCGCTTGCAAGATATGTAATGGTAGATGTTCTAAACCCCTACTTCACCGCAGGCACACAGTGGTTCGAGAGAACGCTTGATGACTCGGCAAACAAGAGGATCTCGGTCGCAGAGGCCTTCCTCGGAACAGATGCGATACTTAACATTATGCTAAATGTCACAAAGGGGCTGGTAGTGCACGAAAAGATCATCGAAAGGCGTGTAATGGCAGAGCTGCCCTTTATGGCAACAGAGAATATAATGATGGACGCTGTTAAAAAGGGCGGCGACAGACAGGAGCTGCACGAGAAGATAAGGAAATACTCTATGGAGGCAGGCTCTAATGTCAAGGATAAGGGGCTTGATAACAACCTTTGCGAGCTTATTCTTGCCGACCCCGACTTTATGATCGATAAGGAGAAAATGGACAGCATTATGAAGCCCGAAAACTTTATCGGCAGAAGCCCCGAGCAGGTAGATGAGTTTATAGCCGAGTGCGTTAAGCCAGTGCTCGATGCAAACGGTATAACAGAGAATGAAGAAGTAGAGATAAACGTGTAAATTTGATCGGAGGGAAAAATGAAGATAAGGAAATTAGCGGCATTTGCCCTTTCGCTGTTTGCAGCGGCGGCGGTAGTGTCGGGTGCTAACGGCCTTGAGCCGATGACGGCATTCGCAGCCGAGAGCGCTGCGGTGCAGCAGGAAAGTGACCTAGCGGCAGTAAGCGCAAAGGTAAAGGCGCAGGCAAACGGAACGGTCACCCTTAGCTGGGCGGCTGTTGAGGGCGCTGACAGATATGCCGCATATAAGATAGGTGCAGACGGCGAGGCAGAGCTTGCGGGCTATGCCGAGAACGGCGCTTTGGAATACACCTTTACGGGCGTTGCGGGAAATGTAACACATAAGCTTGCTGTCGTTGCAGAGAAAAAGCTTGACGGTACAAGCTTCACGGCAGGTAAGTACAGCGAGATAAGCGTTTCGCAGCCGCTGTATGCGCCCGAGTTCAGCCTGACACCATATGCAAACAGCGTAAAGATCACCTGGAAGGAAGCCTTCGGCGCTACAAACTACAGGATCTACAGCTATGACCCGGTAAAAAAGAAATATACAAGGATACATACATCATACCCCACCACAAGGTCATATACGGTCAAGGGACTTGACCCTGCTACAAGCTATACATATGTTGTAAGGGCTGTGAGCAACGTGACCGGCACGACCGTTTTCGATAAGAAAATGGCAAGCAGGCAGACGACAGTTACAAAGTGCGTGACACCGGGCTTTACATCGCTTTCGACAGACCTTGTGTCAATTACGGCGAAGTGGACGGGCTCGGGTGATGTTAACGGCTATCAGCTCTGGGTGCTCGACAAGGCTAAGAGCAGCAGCTATAAAAAGGTCGGCAATATATCCCCGAAAAAGACAAGCTATACGATCACCTCGGGGTTCACGCTCGGCAACAGCTATTCCTATAAGATGAGAGCCTATAAGAAGGTAAACGGCGCTTGGGTCTACAGTGCGTGGACGGCTGTAAAGACCATTACACCTAAGATCACCACCCCCGAGATCAAGACGCTGTCTACATCGGGTGTTAATGTTGACATAAGCTGGTCGGCTTCAAACAGCAATATCGACGGCTATCAGGTGTGGATGAAGGCAAGCGGCGCTGAGAAATACGTTAAGCTTGGCAACGTATCCCCAAAGAAGCTTTCGGCGGTATTCTCAAACGGCATACCCGCACTTACCGAAATCAGACTCAGGGTAAGGGCTTATAAGAAAATAAACGGTGCGTGGGCTTACAGCGGCTGGTCGGCTGTCAAGACTATGAAAACGGGCGAGGCGCCCCCCGCAAGCTCTATAAAGATAGTTCTCGACCCGGGGCATCTTAAGGGGCTCAACGCTGCGGGCAACGATTATGACAACGTTTATTACGGCTACAGCGAGGCTACTATGAGCCTGACGCTCGCAAAGTATATGAGAACATATCTTGAGGGCTACGGCTTTGATGTTACACTTACAAGAGAAACGGACAAGGCGTATGATCTCGACCTCAATGACAGGGGCTTGATGGCTGAGGGAGCAGATTTCTTCCTCTCGCTCCATTCCAATGCGGCGGGTGAGAGCGCACAGTCGGTCTACTCCTATTGCAGCGTTGACGGCAAGTCTGATAAGATCGGAAAAATGCTCTCAGCAGCAGTTGCCGAGACGATGGGCGTGCCTGACGGCGGCATTATCCACCTTTATGATGATGACGGCGTGAGCAACTACTACTGCGTGCTCAGGAATGCCGCAAAGGTGGGCGTTTCGGGCGTTATGGTAGAGCACAGCTACCACACCAACACCTATGTCAGAGAGTGGCTGATGAAGGACAGCAACCTTAAAAAGCTTGCTGCTGCCGAGGCAAAGGTAATAGCACAGTATTACGGAATGATATAATTATAAGAGCCCCCTGCGTATGCGGGGGCTTTTTTGGAGGTAACAATGACTATCTACTTTACCCGTCACGGGGAAACTACAATGAACCTGCAAGATCATATCAGCGGCGTGACCGACTGCGAGCTTACCGAGAGGGGCTTGAAGCAGGCAGAGGAGCTGTCTCAAGGCTGCGCCGAGGCGGGGGATATAGACCTTATAATATGCTCGCCGCTAAAGCGTGCAAGGGCGACCGCTAAGGCAGTCGCCAAGCGGATAAATGCCCCGATAAGGATCGACCCACGCCTTACCGAGTGGGATTACGGCGAGTACGAGGGAAAGCACCGCACTACAGAGGGCTTTGCACAGGCAAAGCGTGAGTTCGGCGTTAAGATGAAGGGCGGCGGTGAGTCGCTCCTGCAGCTTGCACACAGGGTGTATTCGTGTATCGACGATATTATAAAGACCTACCCCGATAAGACGGTGCTCTGCGTCTGCCACGGCGGCGTTTGCAGGGTCGCAGAGACGTATTTCAACGATATGACAGTCGAGCAGTTCTCACATTTCTTTATGGGCAACTGCGAGCTGAGAAGGTATGAGGTGCACTAAGCACAGTATTGCCTTAATGCCCTGAGTTCAGCGCAAGGCTCTTTTTGAGCTCGGTGATATAGGTCTCACCTATCTCGCTTAGCGAAGCGTTTTTCTTGCGTATGAAGCCTATCTCCATAATGCTGTTGGGGTTGTGGGTGTCCTCCCTGAACGGAACGACCCTGTAATCATCGCCGCCCAGCTCCTTGCATAGTATCCCCGAGCAGAGGGTGTAGCCGTCAAGCTCCTGCATCATCTCGCCCATAGCGGCACGGTCGGTGGCCTTTATCATACGGGGGTATATGTTCTCGCTTAGTATCTCCTCAGCGTAAAGATAGCCGTCCTTGCCGTTCTGCTCAAAGGACAGGCAGGGGTAGGGCTCAAGCTGCTCTAAGCTGATAGAGGGCTCATTTGCAAGCGGGTGGCCCTTCCAAATATACACATATGCCTTGCAGCGGATAAGCTCGGTAAAGCAAAGCTCGTTTTCCTCAAGCTGCTTTTCTATGGGCTTTCGGTTAAAGTTTGAGATATACAGCACACCTATCTCGCTTCTTAGGCTGCTCACATCACGGATAATGTCAAGCGTCTGCGTTTCACGCACGGCGAACTCAAATTCCAGCGTGTTGTACTGCTTGACAGTGTTGATAAATGCGCTCACCGCAAAGGAATAATGCTGCGTCGATACACCAAATCGGCGCTTTTTTTCTTGGTTTATATATTTTTCCTCTATAAGCTCATACTGCCGCAGAAGCTGCCCTGCGCTTTGCAAAAATTCAAGCCCGTCGGCAGTCGGAACGGCGCCCCTGTGAGTTCTCATAAATACCTCAAAGCCCAGCTCCCTTTCAAGCTCTCTGACTGCACTTGTCAATGCGGGCTGAGAGGTCTTGCACTTTGCAGCGGCCTTGTTCATCGAGCCGTATTCGGAAATTGCAACGGCATAGCTTATCTGTTGTAACGTCATTTAACCCTACCCCTTTACTATGGATTAAGATAATGATAACACATATAAGCAAATTTGTCAATAGCAGACGCTATATATAACGATTATTGATAGGTATAAGAAAAATTTATAGAGCGGCGTATTTGTGATAACGATGTCTTATATTTTGCCGTAAAATGAGCAGTCTTGTGGCTCCCGTTTAATGATTTTTACGGCAAACAGCGTAAATACGCACTTGACAGCGTTATCACGTTTTCATATTACCTGACCTTTTAACGGGCCGTTTACTTTGTTATCCGCCGTGAAAAGCCGTAAAAAAGGCGCTTGTGCGGCATTTTATGTGCTAACGTTATCACGGAATTTTGTTGACCTTTTGGCGTTTTTGTATTAAACTCGTAATCACAGAGAAAACGCTCTGATCTGTAAGGAGGTAAACAAAATGAAAAAGAAAAATCTATTATCACTCACACTTGCGCTTGTTTTGGGTGCAAACATTTTAACAGCCTGCTCGGTAAGCGAGGCAGGAAGCGGTGACAGCACGGCTGCGGGCACAAATAATGTGAGAAGCGACTACAAATACGGCAAGATAGACATTCCCGGCAAGGACGGCGCACTTTGCGGCGCACCTATTTATGTAGCCTTCGAGAACGGCTATTTTGCAGATGAGGGCTTTGATGTCAACCTGATCTCGGCTGATTTTGAGACCAGAAAGATAGGGCTCAACAACGGCACTATACCGATCGTGAACGGAGATTTCCAGTTCTTCCCCTCTATAGAGAACGGGATAGATGTAAAGGTAGTTGACGGCCTGCACGAGGGGTGCATAAAATTTGCTGTTCGCCCCGATTCGGACATAAGCACGGTCGATGACCTCAAGGGCAAGAAGATAGGCGTTGACGAGATAGGCGGCACACCTCACCAGGTCGCATCGCTCTGGCTTGAAAATGCAGGCATATCGGCCGATCCGTCTGACGGTGAAGTAACGTTCCTGCCCTATTCTGACGGCAACCTTGAATTTGAGGCGCTTGCAAACGGCGAGATAGATGTTGCGGCACTTTGGGACCCGCTCGGCTCGATCCACGAAAAGGCGGGCGATGTTAAGATAATCTTCGACCTTGGAAAGGACCCTTATTTTGCAGACCACTTCTGCTGCTTTTTGTATGCATCTACTAAAGTTCTCAATGACGACCCCGAGGAGGTAGCAGCGCTGCTTCGGGCTTACCGCAGGGCGCAGGAATGGATCTATGAAAACCCGGAGAAAGCGGTAGACCTGATAGTTGACGGGAACTACGCATCAATAGAGGATAAGGAGCTTGCGGCAGAGCTGATAAAGAGCTACGGCTTCCCCTCGGCGGCAGAGCATAATGACAGCTGGGACGGGCACGTTGAGGCGGACGTTAAGTATTTTGTCGACGGGCTTGCGAAGATAGGCTATCTTAAGAGCGACCCCGAGCAGTTTGCAAAGGATATTTACCAGAAAGTTGAGGTCAAAAAATGAGCACAGCCGCAGTAAAGCTGTCAGCCCCTGTAAAGGCTGACAGCAAAGCAAAAAGCAAAGCCGCATGGAACTATAAAAATAACGTATACTTTCTTTTGAAGCTGCTGCTTACCGTTTCCGGGTTTATTATAGCAGTGCTGGTGAATATTGCCTTTCCGCAGAAGGCGGCGGTCGTGATCAAGCAGTATGTACTGAGCGTATTCGGTCTTAATATAAGCCTTACTATGAATGACGCTTACATTTTCCTGCTGGCAGCGATAGCTGTCATCTACACGGGCGCAGGGCTTCGTGCATGGGGCAATAAGGACAGAAGAAAAATCTACAGCAAAAGGGCAGCCTTTCGCTTTGCAGCAGGCATAGCCCTTGCGCTTTGGGATATAGGCGGCACTAAGCTGCAATTTTTCCCGCAGCCCTTCTTTCCGGGGCCTGCACAGGTTGTAGAAGCATATCTTGCAGACAGCGAATACCTATTGCAAAACACGCTCTATTCACTTAGGCTTTATGCGGCAGGCTTTTCCTGCGGAGTTTTGCTCGGTGTCGGCACGGGTATACTTATAGGGTGGTTCCCAAAGGTTTATTACTGGGTGTT
The DNA here is from genome assembly GCA_017442845.1 of Ruminococcus sp. Lineage (GTDB taxonomy): Bacteria > Bacillota > Clostridia > Oscillospirales > Ruminococcaceae > NK3A76. The sequence goes on along the minus strand of JAFRYW010000147.1, from coordinate 12,381 downwards.
CCCCGTGCTTAAAATAACGGGCGTTGTGCCTGCGGTGGCGTGGATGCCGTTTGCGCTGACGCTTTTGCCAAACTCATTTACAGCGGCGGTTTTCCTTATAGTGATATGTGCTTGGTTCCAGATAGCTTTTTTGACAGCACAGGGCATACAGTCAACACCAAAGCAGAGCTTTGAGGCGGCACGCATTCTCGGCAGCAACTCCATAGACCAGATACTCCATGTAGCTATCCCGCACGCTATGCCCGATATATTTACGGGAATAACCTCGGCAAACGCTATGGCGTTCACCACACTTGTAATGAGTGAGATGTTAGGTCAGCCGGGAGGGCTTGGCTACTACATCAACCAGTCGAAGGTGTGGAGCGCATATTACAAGGTGCTGGCAGCAATAGTAATAATGGCGGTGCTTTTTTCGCTTATCAATCACATCATCGGCAGGATACAAAAGCACACGCTAAGGTGGCAGGAGGGGGTCGTTAAAAAATGAGCAGCAGTATAAATATACAAAACGTTGACCGCATATACACCGACACTGACGGGAAGGCTGTTCAGGCGCTCAAAAGCGTTGACCTTGACATAAGAGCGGGGGAGTTCATCTCGCTGATAGGCCCCTCGGGCTGCGGCAAGACAACGCTTCTGCGCCTTATCGCAGGGCTTGATAAGCCGCAGGCGGGCTCGCTTTCGATAGACGGGGGCAAAATAGCGGGCACCGCCCCCGAGCGGGGCTACGTTTTTCAGCAGGGAAGCCTTTTCCCGTGGCTTGATGTTGAGCATAACATCGCCTATGGGCTAAGAGCAAGAGGGGTGCTTCGGCAAAGGAAGGCAAATGTTGAAAAGTACATATCAATGGTCGGGCTTGAGGGCTTTGAGAAAAGCTACCCTCACCAGATCTCGGGCGGAATGGCACAGCGTGTGGCGATCGCAAGGGCACTGATAAACGAGCCGAAGGCGCTGCTGTTAGATGAGCCTATGGGGGCGCTCGATTCCTTTACAAGGGCAGATCTTCAGGATAAGCTGCTGGAGCTTTGGCAGAAAAACGGCACAACTATGATACTCGTCACCCACGATATCGACGAGGCTATCTATTTGAGCGACCGGATCGTTATAATGACGCCCCGCCCCGGCAGGATAAGCCGTGTGATAGACGTTACCCTTCCACGCCCCAGACACAGAGGCGGCGCCGGGTTTTTAGCGCTGCGGCGTGAGATACTCGAGCTTTTTGAGCTCGCTCAGGCACAGCCGCAGCCCGAATACAACATATAAGGAGAATTTGCGATGAAGAAAAATATTTTAGGGATAGCAGAGCTGCTGACAGCTTTGCTTCTTACAATAGGTTCGGTGACATTTTTTAAGGCCTGCGGTGAGCATGAGGGAAAATTCATGGCCTGCCACTGGGCGCAGAATGCTGTTACGCTTATCGGTATCGTTTTGTCGGCTTCAGCTCTGCTGCGGATACTGCTAAAAAATACAGGCATCAAGACAGGGCTTTCGATAGGGGTATTCTTGCTGTCAGTCTCGGTGATATTTATACCAAATAATGCGATCACCCTTTGCATGATGGACTCAATGCGCTGCCATACCGTATTTGAGCCTGCTGTGATAGCTATAGCCTCGGTGCTTGCGGCTCTGTCGGGCGTTGACAGCGTTTTAGGGCTCATAAAGGCAGGAAAGAGTAATGAAGCTTAAAGCACTTGCTTTTTTGGGGCTTCGCAGAAGGCCGCTCAGAACAGCTGCCCTTGTTATAATAGCTACGGTCTTATCAGCGGCAGCCTTTGGCGGCCAGATACTTGTAAGAAGCCTGCAAAGGGGGCTAGAAAGCCTGGAGCAGCGCCTTGGGGCTGACATTATAGTCCTTCCCGAGGGGGCGGAAAGCAAGGTCGATCTGCAAAACCTTCTTTTGCAGGGCACGCCCGGGTATTTCTATATGGATAAGTCGGTAATGAGCGGGCTTTCTAAGATAAACGGGGTCGAAAAGCTGTCGGCGCAGTATTTCCTTGTGTCCGCAAATGCCGAGTGCTGCACGGTTCAGGTGCAGATAATAGGCTTTGATGAGGAGAGCGACTTTACTGTAAAGCCTTGGCTCAAGGAAGCGTACAGCGGCGCATTGAAGGAAAACGAAATAATAGTCGGTGCAGGGCTTTCTACCCGTGTGGGGCATACACTTTCTCTTTACGGTGTGGAGTGCAGGGCTGTAGGCAAGCTCGAAAAAACAGGCACAGGGCTTGACACGGCTGTATATGCAACGAATGAGACCGTCAAGGGGCTTATAAAGGCCTCGGCAAAGCAGGGGATAGCCGTGCTTTCAAAGCAAAGCCCCGAGGACGTTGTGTCATCTGTTTACATAAAAGCGGCAGACTCTGCCGACATAGACGAACTGACAGCCGAAATAAACAAGGAGCTTGACGGCGTGCAGGCGGTGCGTACTAAGTCTATGATGACAGGAACTGCCGAGAAGCTGAAGGTATTCTCAAAAAGCGTTACTGCCCTGACTGCTTCTGTGTGGGGGCTTGCCGCCGTGATAATGCTTAGCTCGTTTTATCTGTATGCAAACGAGCGCAAGAAGGAATTTGCTGTCTTGCGGGCTATCGGCTTTTCAAGAAGGCAGCTGGGCGGGCTTGTTTTGAAGCAGTCGCTCATCACATCGGGTGCAGGGGGTGCTGCGGGCGTGCTGCTGACAGCCCTTGTCATTTTGCCGTTTGTAAGGCTCATAGAGCAAAAGGCCGCATTGCCGCTGCTTTTGCCGGGGTGGTTCAGTACCTTGCTGTACGGGGCTGCCGCTGCCGTGACGGTCTTGCTGACAGGCTCGCTTTCGGCAGCGCTCTCTGCATACAAGCTAAGCCGTATCGACACGGGGAAAATTCTGAGAGAGGGGTGCTGAAAATGAGGATAAGCGCTCGGGAAATAAGCGTTTGCTATAATAAAAAGGGCCGCCGCATAACAGCGCTTGACGGGGTGAGCTTTACACCGAGGGCGGGCGAGCTGACGCTGATAACAGGCCGCTCAGGCAGCGGAAAGACAACGCTTATAAACACCCTTGCAGGGCTTCTTGCCCCCGCCGAGGGGCAGGTCTGCTATGATGATACGGATATTTACAGGATAAATGACAAGCAGCTCTCAGCCTTCAGGTGCAAAAATATCGGCTATATCCCACAGGGGGCAAGCGCACTTGCAGACTTGACGGTCATGCAAAATATACTCCTTCCGTCAGCCCTTGCGGGCACAGACAAAGCCGCCTATGCCGAGCAGCTTGTAAAAACGCTTGGGCTTGAAGGGCTTTGCAGATCTTACCCCGATGAGCTGTCGGGCGGGGAGCTAAGGCGGCTTGCAGCGGCAAGGGCGCTGATAAATTCGCCCTCTGTGATCTTTGCAGACGAGCCCACCAATGATCTTGACAGCGAGAATGCGAGGGTAATGCTTGAGCTTCTGAAAACGCAGGCGGAAAACGGGGCGGCTGTTATAGCTGTCACACACGACAGCACAGCCCTTGCGTATGCAGACAGCTTGTACAGCATAGACGGCGGAAGGCTGATAGGTAAGGAGAATGGATATGAAGCTGCGCTTTGCAGACCTCTCGTTTCTTGACGAGATAGCGGAGATAGAGCAAAGCTGCTTTCCAAGGGGGCAGGCAGCCAAAATAGAACAGTTTGAGAAACGCCTTGCTGTTTACCCCGAGCATTTTCTGCTGCTTTGCAATGATGAAGGAAAAGTCGTGTCATTTATAAACGGCTTTGTCACAGACCTGCCCGACCTTACAGATGAGATGTACTTAAGCCCCGAAATGCACGATGAAGGCGGGGCATGGCAGATGATCTTCGGGCTGTGCACCCACCCTGAGCACAGGCATAGAGGCTATGCCGAAAGCCTTATGAATGAATTCCTGCACCTTGCAAGGGGGCAGGGGCGTAAGGGGGCAGTGCTCACCTGCAAGGCCAATCTGATTGGGTTTTACGAGCGGTTCGGGTTTAAAAACGAGGGGGTCTCAAAGGGCTCGGTCATTGGCGGCGTCAAGTGGTATCAGATGAGAAGTATATTTTAAGGCAATACCGCACAAAGCCCGCCTTAGGGCTTTGTGCGGTATTGCCTTAAGGAAACTATCCCCTCACTCAGCTAAGAGTGAGGGGATAGCTCTGAGGAATATTATGAAAATGCTGTTATACTTGGCTTTTTTACTCGACGTTTTTGAGTGCCTCGTCGAGGGGAATGTGCTTTACCTTTCGGCTAAGTATCAGCACGACTATGAGATAGGTCAAAATGCCGAGACCCAGGGTCTTTACGGCTACTAAGGGATCGAGCGTATACTCAAACCACCCCGAATAGCCCTTGAACACCTCGAACATTACTACCGCAAGCGTTCTGTCACAGAGCACTATGCCGATAACGAGGGATATAAGCGTTACTATCGTTGTAGAGTGGATATACAGCGAGTTGATCTCGCCGTTGTTGTAGCCTAAGATCTTTGTCATTGAGATCGACTGGGTGTTTTTCTCAATGATGATCTTTGCGAGCAGGTAGATCACAAGCACGTAAATTATTGTGCCGAAGAAGGTGAATATGAACATCATACTGCCCATTGAGCGTATCAGCTGGCGGGAGGTCTTTGTCAGCTCCGTCTCGGTTATGCGTGAGGCGATGTATTTTTCGTCGATGTCATCTATCTCCCTGTTTGAGAAGTAGGCGTTGAAGCTGCCCTCCTCGTTGCCGAAGGTCTCGTTTAGGTCGTCGATATCCATAAACACGGCGATTATCGCAGGGTAGTCATAGTACCCGCCGATCTCAAAGCTGTAGGTCTTGTCGGAGTATTTGTCCTTAAGCTCCAGCGTATCGCCGATGTCGAGCCTGTATTTTTTATGGAAGGCTGTCGATATATCTATCTTGCCCTTTTCAGATGAAAGGGTAACATATTTGCTGTCCTGCCTTATACCGTAGATCGTTACGTCCTCGTCCTTGTTGCCGCTGTTTTCACCTATAGTTTGCAGGCTCTCCATAGCGAAGCTCTCTGCGCCCTGTGTCTGGGTAGGCAGGGGTGCCTTGAGAACGTACTGGTAGTCTGCAAGCAGGTTCTTTGTGGTGTTGTCCTCAAAATTGTTGAGCATCGGCTTGAAGATAAGGCTGAACATCAGAATAAACTCTGCAAAGATTATCCCTAAGAAGATAGTTATATAATTAGGCATATTCTGGAATATCACCCTTAGCCTGAAGCGAAGCATTATAGGCAGCTTGGTGTTGAGCTTGAAGGCCTTCTTGCGCTGCTTCTTCTTAAGATCGTGCCTTAAAAAGCGCAGGGGTGACAGCTTGAGCTTTACCGAAAGCATTATCAGGTTTATGAGGAACATCAGTATAAAGGGTATAACTGTAGTTCTTACAAATGCGTTGGGCGTAAAGATTATCTTGTAGCTTACAAGCGAGTAGCTTGCAAGGTAGGCCTGTGCAAAGACATCATTGAGCAGCGTGTAGCCCAAAATATTTCCTATGACAGCACCGACAAGGAGCGTCAGCATAGGTATGATCATATAGTGCTTTACCATTTCGCCCCTTGTGTAGCCCGAGGCACGAAGCACGCCGATAGTCGATGCCTCCTTGGTTATAGTGTTCGATATAGTGATCGAGAACACGAATGCGAGGATAATAACTACTATGTACAGGAAAACGGTTATCATATTCTGGTCGCCGCCAAAATCGTCGGCAGCAAAGTGGATAGCCTGGTTTGAGTATGCGGGGATAAACTCCTCAAGCTCGCCGTTTACCGAGAGCACCTTTATCAGCTCCTCGGCCTTTTCCTTGCCCGCCTTCTCGTCATCGTGGTCGGGGCGGGAGTTGTAGAAGTAGCTGTAGCGGTAGTGGATATGGTCGTCCCTTATCGAGTCAAAGCCCTCCTTAGTGACGATGCCGACGCCGAACTTGTCGTTATCAAACATCATATCCGAAGGCGACTGGAAAAGCGTTGAGTAATCGGAAAGTGCGACTATACCCGTGATTTTAAATTCCTTGTCGGCGAACTTTATCGCAGAGCCTATTTTAAGCTTATGGTTCTCGGCAAAAAGCCTGTCTATGCCGAGCTCGTTGTCGGCAGAGGGCTTTTCGCCCTCCAAAACGTCTATAAGGTCGATCTGCTCCCTGTCTGCAAACACACGGAAGGTCGAGTCATCAAAGCTCTGAACAGCCTCCTCCTTAAAGAAGTTTTCATAGATCTTTATCTCGCCGTCCTTTTCAATAGCGGCGATAGTTTCTGCCGAGGCGGCCTCGCTGTAGTCAAAGTTACCGTCCTCTATCTTGTATTTTTCATAGCTTTCCTCGTTTGCCTTTTGCAGGCTGTTATCCGAAACAAGGAAGCCCGACACTGCCGAGATCGTGAACACGAAGAAAAGGAAGATTATAAAGTATTTCGGCCATTCCTCCTTAAGCTCACGGGGCAGCCTTTTGTTAAGTGGGTTTTTCATATTCGTTACCTCTCAAAGATCTTACCAGTCAAGCTCGTCGGCTGTCATCTTGGTCTCGTTCACATAGTTCTTTCTTATCATACCGTCTCTTAGCTTGATAACACGGTCTGCCATATTCTTGATAGCGTCATTGTGCGTTACCATAATAACGGTCGAGCCGTATTTCTGGTTAAGGTCGCTTATAAGGTTCAGGATCTCCTTTGAGGTGTTGTAGTCAAGTGCACCCGTAGGCTCGTCGCAAAGCAGAATGTCGGGGTTTTTAACTACCGCCCTGCCTATAGCTGTTCTCTGCTGCTGGCCGCCCGAAAGCTGGTTGGGGAGCTTGTGCCTGTGCTCGTACAGCCCAAGAGCCTTTAATAGCTCGTCAACATCGAGCGGGCTGTCGGAAAGGTAAGCACCGACCTCGATGTTTTCCTTTATGTTCAGGTTAGGTATGAGGTTATACATCTGGAATATGTAGCCTAAGTGCTTTCTTCTGTAAAGGGTCAGCGCCTTCTCGCTCATATCCTTTGTCTTTTCGCCGTTTATCGAGATAAAGCCGTCGTCTGCCGAGTCGATGCCGCCTATGATGTTTAAAAGCGTCGATTTACCCGAGCCCGAGGGGCCAAGCAGCACGCAGAACTCGCCCTTTTCGATATTTGCATCTATTCCCTTTAGCACCTCGACACGGCTCTCACCCTCGCCGAAGCTTTTTTTGATGCTGTTGATCTCCAGAAACATATTATTTCCTCCTTTGGTTAGTTAGTGCTAACTATATTTATATTATAGCCCAATTCAGGGCGGGTTGTCAATGGTGCATTTTACAAATTTTAGCCCGAGACAGCGGGGAGTATTGTTAATTATTAACTATGAGCATATGAACAATCATTCATACTTGAAGCATAATGCAGCATAGATGTTCACGTTCGCCGACCTGCCCTTTGCGTTATATAGATTATAGCATAGGTTCATATGAACCGCAAGTGCAATATGATGATAATTTAACGTGTTTATTTGATATATCCCGACAGGACTTGATATTTCTCAAAAATTCTCAGTTTTTCTTGAAATTGCTTGCCTGCTGCCGTAAAAGGAATACCCGATCCTTCCATTTTCCCTTCCATTATTTTTGCATTGATTTATTCCTACCTGGATGCTATAATATAGTCACGGTACCGATACAAAACGTTTTTGGAGGGATAATAATGTTAAAAAAGAAGATCGTAACTATTGCAGCAGCGCTCAGCCTGTGCTTTGGCGCAGCGGCTGCCCCTGTGGAAAGCGGCCTTGCTTTGGGCGGGGCTCGGGCTTATGCGGCGGTTTATCAAAGTGACACAGCAGCGCAGTATGCCGAGCAGGTAGCAAGGCTTGTAAATGAGCAGCGTGCCGCACAGGGGCTTGCCCCGCTGAAGCTTTCAGACGAGCTGTGCGATGCCGCAAACGTAAGAGCTAAGGAGATACGCTCCGTTTTTTCGCACACAAGGCCGAACGGGAAGAGCTGCTTTACAGCGCTTAAGGAAAAGGGCATAAGCTACACCTACGCTGCCGAGAATATCGCCTACGGGCAGAGGACGCCCGAGGCCGTAATGGCTTCCTGGATGAACTCATCGGGGCACAGGGCGAATATACTAAGCAAAAAGGCTGAGTACATCGGCATTGGCGTGGCATATCAAAACGGCACCTACTACTGGACGCAGTTTTTTGCCTCCGGCAAGGGTATGACGGGTAACGCAGCGGTTGAGCCGGGTACACAGACTACCGCTTCCGATAACAGCTGCAAGGGCAGCACCTGTAAGGCAGGTAAGACTGCATATCTCGACACGGTCTGCCAGATCTTGAAAAGGCTTGGGTACAATATCTGCAAATAATACAGCCGCCGCATCGGGAGGGTCTCGGTGCGGCGTTTTTTTGCAAACGCATCAAAGCGCCCCGCAAATGCGAAGCGCCCTGACGAAATATATGTGGGGTTCGGCGTAAGCCGATAAAGGGAAGGGCAAACAAAAAGCGAAGCGGCCGGGCAGGGCGAGCCTGCCTGGAAACCACTTCGCTGTGGGTGATATTATTTTACATAGAACAGAAGCTGACCGTAGGTCGGGTAAGGCCAGTATTTCTCGCCTACGAGCGTCTCAATCTCGTCGGCAGTAGCCCTGAGCTCGCCCATAGCGGCAAATACCGTGTCGTGGTAGTAATTTGCTGCCTGCTGAATGTCGCTTATGTCGTGAGCCTTGACGATAGCGTCCTCCAAAGCGCCGAGCTTTTTGTACATATCCGCCATGAGCACCGAGAGCTTCTTTACAAGCTCGGTCTCAAACTCTGCGGGTGCGCCTATGCTCTTTGACAGGCTTGCAGTCTCTGCAAGATCCTTAACATAGCTTGCGGCGGCGGGCAGAATGTCCTTCTTCGCCATATCTACCATTGTGAGCGCCTCGATGTTGAGCGTCTTTACATACTCGTCAAGCAGTATCTCAACCCTCGAATGAAGCTCGGTCTCGGTATACACGCCGTATTTCTCGAAAAGTGCTATGTTTTCGGGCTTATTGTAGGTAGGAACAGCCTCGGGTGTCGAGCGGAGGTTCAAAAGCCCTCTCTTTTCAGCCTCAACAGGCCACTCGTCGGAATAGCCGTTGCCGTTGAAGATGATAGGCTGGCTATCCTTGATAGTAGTCTTGATAAGCTCGTTGAGTGCTGCACCGAAATCGTCAGCCTTTTCAAGCTTGTCGGCAAACTCGTCAAGCGTTTCTGCAACGATAGTATTAAGCACAGTGTTCGGGCCGGCGCAGGAAAGCTTTGAGCCGGGCATTCTGAACTCAAACTTGTTACCCGTGAATGCAAATGGCGAGGTACGGTTTCTGTCGGTAGTGTCCTTCGGGAAGTTGGGGAGAACGTCAACGCCGATCTTCATATCAACGTGCTCGCCCTCATACTTCTTGCCCGAAACGATAGCGTCAAGTATATCGGTAAGCTCATCGCCGAGGAATATTGAGATGATAGCGGGCGGCGCCTCGTTAGCACCGAGCCTGTGGTCGTTGCCGGCGGTCGCTACGCAGGCACGAAGAATGTCCTGATGCTTGTAGACTGCCTTGATAACAGCTGTCAGGAAGAGCAGGAACTGTGCATTCTCGGCAGGCGTGCTGCCGGGGTCGAGCAGGTTGACGCCTGTGTTAGTTGCGAGCGACCAGTTGTTGTGCTTGCCAGAGCCGTTGATCCCTGCAAAGGGCTTTTCGTGAAGCAGGCACTTGAAGCCGTGCTTTCTTGCTGTCCTCTTCATGATCTCCATTGTGAGCTGGTTGTGGTCGGTGGCAATATTTGTAGTGCCGTAGATAGGTGCAAGCTCGTGCTGTGCGGGGGCGACCTCGTTGTGCTTTGTCTTAGCGTAGATGCCGAGCCTCCACAGCTGCTCGTCAAGATCCTTCATATAAGCCGCAACTCTTGTCTTGATCGTGCCGAAATAGTGATCCTCAAGCTCCTGCCCCTTCGGTGCGGGTGCGCCGTAGAGCGAGCGGCCTGTAAAGATAAGGTCTTTTCTGTGCGAATACATCTCACGGTCAACGAGGAAATATTCCTGCTCGGGGCCGACATTTGAGATAACTCTTGTAGCGTCGGAATCGAAAAGCTTCAAAACTCTTAGTGCCGATTTATTTATAGCCTCCATAGAACGCAGGAGGGGGGTCTTCTTGTCGAGCGCCTCGCCGTTATATGAGCAGAAGGCTGTCGGGATACAGAGAGTATGCTCCTTTATAAATGCAAACGAGGTGGGATCCCACGCTGTGTAGCCCCTTGCCTCAAAGGTAGCCCTAAGACCGCCCGAGGGGAATGAGGAAGCGTCAGGCTCGCCCTTGATAAGCTCCTTACCGGAGAATTCCATAATAACGTGCCCTTCCTCTGTGGGGGAGATGAAGCTGTCAAGCTTCTCGGCCGTAAGGCCTGTCATCGGCTGAAACCAGTGCGTATAGTGGGTGCAGCCCTTTTCACAAGCCCAGTCCTTCATAGCATTGGCTACAACGTTTGCTACCTCGATATTCAGGGGTGTGCCGTCATTGATCGTCTTTTTAAGAGCCTTATAGGTCTGCTTGGGAAGGCGCTCCTTCATTACCGACTCATTAAACACGTCGCTGCCAAAGATCTCGGGTACGTTCATATAGATTACTCCTTTCAAAATAGGGTCTCGCCATTGATACCCTTATGAAAAATAAAAAACGCTGCGGACGACGAGAAACCGTCCACAGCGCCTTTGCTGTTTACATTTATGAGTATAACTCTTTTTCCCCGATTTGTCAAGGGGGTAAAGGACATTTTTCGCCATTTCGGAGTGTTGGCCAAAGAGTTCCCACATTGTTGAAAGTTATTTGGTGCAGTTTTCACAGCTTAATTTTTGCTTTATGGTGCGTTAATTTTGAGTTAATATTTTAACCAACCTCGATATTTCAGCCGCTTGCAGAATAAATGAGAATTTGATTCAATGCACAATTCACAATGCACAATGCACAATTATTGTGTCGGCTGCGCCGACAGATGCCCATTCGGGCTTGTTAGGGCAGAAAAATCGCTTATTTTAAGGCAATATCGCCGGGGTGCACGGCCGAATGGCCATAACATCGCCGAAGGCGATACCTCAATTGTGCATTGTGCATTGTTCATTGTGCATTGAGCTAAATCCCAATTTGTCCTACTCCGTCACTGCCCAGCCGAGGATCTGGAAAGCCTTATCCTCATCGCCGGCGATAGGAGATACCTTTAGCTTGACGGTCTGCTCCGTGTCGGAGGATACGATCTGTGCCACCTGCGGGTTGCCCCAGCCGCCCTTTGCGACCGCCTTGATAAGCTTGCTGTCCTCACCCGAGTCGGTGGTGTAGGCGACCTCTGCACTTGCGTAATTGCCCGAGCCGACCTCCTTGTATATCAGGAATATGTTCTTGCCTGTAAGCGTGAACTCTATCGGGGCGGTCTCACCTGCGATATGCGACCAGCCCTTGGTGAAGGAAGCAACGTCAGTATCGCCCTGATACCAGCCGCCCAGCTCGTCTGCTTCAAGCTCGTCACCCTCGAGCATCTTAGCGCCGTAGCTGAGCAGCAGAGTCTTCGGCTCCTCCGGCACGGTGAACGGGTCGGAGCTTTGCTCGGTGACTGTCTTAAAGTAATGCTCTATCATCGAAGCAACAAGCTTATGCCCCTCGGGGTTTGGGTGCGCCTCGTCATTTGAGAAATCCTTCCAGGTGAGCCTGTTGTTTTCAAACAAAAACCTCAAGGCGTCGCAGTAGGAGATCATCGGCAGGTCATAGTAGGTGCCTATCTCCTTCATATAGTCCTGCGCCGAGTAATCGTCCTTTGTTACCGAGAAGAGCAGCACAACGGCGATGTTTCTGTCAAGCAGCGTTCTGATGATGCTCTCGTATGCCTCCTGATATGTAAAATCGGTGCCGTCGTTAACGGCGTATTCAACAAACACTATGTCCGGCTCGGAAACGAGCAGGTCACGCCCCATTCTTAGTATGCCAAGGCGTGAGGGCGTGCCGCTAAGGCCGGCGTTGCAGTATTTTACATTGTCGCCCGTGCCGTACATATCCTTGAAAATGTTGTAGGAGAGCGAGGCGTAGCATTCATCGGGCTGCACCTTATAGCCCTCGGTTATAGAGCCGCCGAGGTAGCCGAGCGTCACCGTGTCGCCCGCCTTTGCCTTTTCGATCTTTTCCTTTATCGGGTTCACGTTCCCGTAGCTTACAAGCGACCTTTCAAGCATAGCTGCCTCCCATTCCTCGTCTGTTTCGGGCAGCTTTTGTGTCTGTGAAGAGCTCTCGGGTGTGCTGCCCGCCTCACTGCTGCCCGAGCTGCTGCTGTCACCGCACCCTGCAAGGGCGGTAAGTGAGATGATAAGTGACAGTGTTAGAGCAAGTGTACGTTTTAGCATAGTGACCATTCCTTTCGTTTGGTGTGGAAATTGGAATTTGTGGGGCACTCTTTTTAGCCC
>JAFRYW010000146.1 GCA_017442845.1 Ruminococcus sp. | reverse complement strand
CCATTACCTCAACTACCGAGCAGCGGTCGTGCGACTGTGCTGTGTCACGGAGCTTGTCTATCATTTCCATAGCTGTATTCATAGCTGTGTCATAGCCTATTGTATATTCTGTGCACTGAATGTCATTATCTATCGTGCCGGGAAGGCCTATGCAGGGGATACCTGCGTTTGAAAGGTCGCCTGCGCCTCTGAATGAGCCGTCGCCGCCGATAACGACTATACCTTCAAGGCCTAGCTCGTCACAAACGGCCTTGCCCTTCATTACACCCTCCATATTACGGAACTCGGGGCATCTTGCAGTATAAAGGCAGGTGCCGCCTCTCTGTATAATGCCGGAAACAGTCCTGGCAGACATTTCGATTATCTCTTTATTAAGAAGCCCGACATAACCTCTCTGGATACCGATGACCTCCATACCCTTGGAGATCGCAGCTCTAGTTACCGCTCTAACTGCGGCGTTCATGCCCGGAGCGTCGCCTCCGCTTGTAAGAATACCTATCTTCTTTGCCATAAGTCTCTCTCCATCCTTCTTTGAAGATCTGCCTAAGATACAGACCCTTCATATTTGACCCGAGTTTAACGTTTTTATTTACGCAAACGTTTTCTAACTCACCAAGTTATATAATAACATACCTTAAGCCCTCTTGTCAAGGTCTTAAAACATATTTTACACTTTATTTAGAACTGTGAAACGCCTAATATCTTTCACAAAAATCGCCCCAAAAAGGGGCGATAAAGGCTATTCGGCGTTTTCCTCGGCAGGCTCTTCGGGCGCCTCTGTTTCCTCGGGTGCTTCGGTCACCTCGGGGGCTTGCGTTGCTTCTGTCTCAGAGGTGGTCTCCTCTGTGGTAACAGTCGGCTCCTCGGGTGTTGTGTAGGTCACGATCGAGGTCTCCTTCTCGCCGGTGGAAACATACACGATAAGCTCCTCGCCGTTTTTGACATTTATCCTGTCGCCCGCAGACTTGCTGAGCTTTACAATGCTGCCCTTTGTTGCACTGCTTTCGAGCTCTACAACATTATACTTTATCCTCAGCTCGCCTAATTGCTTAAGATAGCTCTCCTGTGTTGCCCCCTCAAACTCGGGGATATATGCGTATTCCGAGCCCTGGCATACCTTAAGTGTGAGCTTGTGTCTTTTTGTCGGGTCATAATCTGTTCCTGCGGGTATGCTCTGCTCGGCTATCTCACCCTCTTTGTATTCATCGGAATAGAAGGATTCCACGGTTATCTCAAATGCCGAGCCGAGCTGCTCTGTAACGCTGTCATATCTGTAGCCTACAACGTTTGGCATCACGGCACCCGTGCCGTAGCCGCTCTCAGATGTTTCACTTTCTGTCACGCTGCTTGATTCGGGCTCGGCGATTTTTTCATCGGTAGCTTTGGTTATAACGGCAGTATTGCTGTCAGGTGTGCTTGATGAGGTGTCATTTTTCTGCGATATTATCTGATATAGCAAAAACAACGCCACACCTAAAAGTGCAACCAGCCCCACAAACCCGGCTATAACGACCTTGTTGCTCGGCTTTTTCGGCGCCTCCTGCTTTTTAGCGGTGGGCTTGGCAGCTTCACGGCTGCTGTGGCTTCTGCTTTCGTCGGCTGCCCTGGTTATCGGTATAGTCTGCGTCTGCCCCTTCTTGTGCTCAACATACTCGGGCTGCTCAAACAGCGCTGTTACAAGCTCGGTTATCGTCTGTATCCTTTCCTCGCCCCTGACTGCAAGCCCTCTCATAAGCACCTTTGATACTCTTGGCGGCACCTTTGGGTTGACCCTTGCGGGCTCGGGCATAGTGTCATTATTTATCCTTGTCAGCGCATCAAGCGGAACAGTTCCCGTAAGTATCCTGTAGAGCACAGCAGAGATAGCGTAAACATCGGTCCACGTTCCCTGCCAGTCAAGTGAGGAATACTGCTCGGGCGCTGCATACCCCGAATAGAACTCGGGGGAGAGCCCTGTGTTTGATGTCCTTATCGAGCTTATGCAAAAGCCCGTGAGCTTAAGCTCACCGTTTATCGTAACGATAATGTTTTCCGGTGACAGCCCTCTGTGGATTATCCCTGCATTATGTATGATAGAAAGCGTTGTGAACACAGGCACGAAAAGCTTCTTTACCTGCTCCCATGAAAGCAGCCCTGTATTCGACTGCAAAAACTTTTTGAGCGACACGCCCTCTACATATTCAAGTATGACATATGCCGTGTTGTTTTCATACAGCATATCCTTAGCTGTTACCATATGGTTAAGGTTCCGCATACGTGAGAGTGCTTTGTTCGTCTCAACAAACTCCTGCATAAAGGTCTTGTATTTTGCAAGATAGTCTGAGTTGACTATTATGTTGTTGCTGCCCCTGTCTCTTTCGCAAAGCGTGTCGGGCATATATTCACGGCACACTACCTTTTCCTTTGCTACCGAATCATAGCATATATACGAAGCGCCCTCGCCGTTGTAGGAGAGCATTTTTCCGATTATATATCTGTTATCGAGCACAGTACGGGGGGCAAGATATGAACGAAGATATGCAGTATCATCAGTATATTTGCAATAATGGCACACGCCGTTTTCGTCGAGCTCATTCATGCAGCCCATACAAAGTCTTATTGCCCTTTCCATACACGCTCACCCCTTTCATTATAAATAGTATAAATATTTT
>JAFRYW010000145.1 GCA_017442845.1 Ruminococcus sp. | reverse complement strand
GCTGATACCAATGATGCTGAGAGCATCACAGCTGAGAGCGGCAAAACCGTCGAGATAACCGAGGCGGGCGTGTACGTTATAAGCGGTACAGCCTCAAACTTCACAGTTAAGGTCAACGCCGGCGATGATGATAAGGTTCAGCTCGTGCTCGATTCACTGAATGTAACAAACGACAGCACACCTGCTATCTATGTGGTTAATGCAGATAAGGTGTTCGTTACCACGGCCTCGGACAGCAGCCTCAGCACTACAGGCAGCTTTACAGCAGACGGTGACACCAATACAGATGCAGTTATCTATTCAAAGGACGATATCGTTCTAAATGGAACAGCAGCTCTTACTATCACCTCAACAGCCAACGGTATCACGGGTAAGGACGATCTTAAGGTAACAGGCGGCACATATAGCATTACCTCTGCACTTGACGCTATCGAGGCAAACGATTCTATCAGGATCTCGGGCGGAAGCTTTACTATCAACTCCTCAAAGGACGGCCTTCACGCAGAAAACAGCGATGATAATACATTGGGCTATATCTATATCTCGGGCGGCAGCTTCAACATCACAGCGGCAAGCGACGGTATCCAGGGCACAACAGTCGCCCAGATCGACGGCGGGACCTTCAACATAAGCGCCTCCGAGGGAATAGAAAGCACTTATGTTCAGATAAACGGCGGCAGCATAACTATATCAGCAAGCGATGACGGCGTAAATGCGGCAAATAAATCAAGCTCGGAAACAGTTGCCTTTGAGATGACGGGCGGCGAGCTTACTATCACAATGGCTTCAGGTGATACCGACGCTGTCGATTCAAACGGCAGCGTTAAGGTAAGCGGCGGAACAATCAATATCACCTGCCCCACACAGGGCACAGCCGAGAGCTTTGACTATGACGGAACAGCGACCTATACAGGCGGAACTATCATAATAAACGGCGAGCAGGTAGACTCTATCCCTACACCTATGATGATGGGCGGCGGTATGGGCGGCGGTATGCGAGGCGGCAATATGGGCGGCCAGATGGGCGGTAACATGGGCGGCTTCGGCAGGCGCTGAAAAACTCTAAGCTTCATATAAATTTCTTCCATAAACAAAAGGGCGGTACTTGGTGAGGGTGCCGCCCTTTTGCCTGTGAAGATCAACAAAATGTTTCAAATGTTTGCGCTTATTGTAAAAGTTTCGTCCTCGGTGTTGACAAGCGGGGCTAAGTGTTATATAATAGAATAAACAATGCGTTAAAGCACAATATATTGTATGTGATGATGATAAAAAGCGCTATATACACCAAATTATGCCGCTGAAAGGCTGCATTTTTTGTGTATAATGCTAAGGTAGAAAGAGAGTGTGCAGCTTATGAAGAATACATTTGAGCCCGAGTGGGAGGGCTTTGAGCAGGGAAAATGGTGCGGCTCGGTCAACGTTCGTGACTTTATACACAGAAATTTCACACCCTATGAGGGTGATGAGAGCTTTCTGACGGGCCCTACCGAGGCTACCAAAAAGCTTTGGCAGCAGGTGCTCGACCTTTCCGAGCAGGAGAGGGCTGCGGGCGGTGTGCTCGATATGGATACAAAGATCATCTCAACTATCACCTCGCACGGCGCAGGCTATCTTGATAAGGATCTTGAGCAGATAGTGGGTATCCAGACCGATAAGCCCTTTAAGCGCTCGCTTCAGCCGTTTGGCGGTATCAGAATGGCTCAGGCTGCCTGTGAGCAGTACGGCTATAAGGTAGATGATGAGGTCGTTGACCTCTTTACGAGATATAGAAAGACCCATAACCAGGGCGTTTTTGATGCATATACCCCCGAGATGAGAACTGCAAGGCACGCAGCTATCATCACAGGCCTTCCCGATGCCTACGGCAGAGGTAGGATCATCGGTGACTACAGGCGTATCGCCCTGTACGGCGTTGACAGACTTATTGAGGATAAAAAGCACCAGATCGATACCTCGCTTGTTAGAATGACCTCTAAGAATATCCAGCTTCGTGAGGAGCTTGCCGAGCAGGTAAGGGCGCTGGGCGAGCTTAAAACTCTAGGTATGATATACGGCTGCGATATATCCCGCCCCGCTAAAAACGCTAAGGAGGCTATCCAGTGGCTGTATTTCGGCTACCTTGCAGCAGTCAAGGAGCAAAACGGCGCCGCTATGTCGCTCGGGCGCACCTCGACCTTTGTTGATATCTATATCAAGCGTGACCTTGATAAAGGGCTTATCACCGAGGAGCAGGCGCAGGAGTATATCGACCACTTTATTATGAAGCTGAGGATCGTAAAGTTTGCGAGAACTCCCGAGTATAATACCCTCTTCTCGGGCGACCCTACCTGGATCACGGAGTCTATCGGCGGCGTGTCTGTTGACGGCGTGCCTATGGTAACTAAGACAAGCTTCAGATATATAAACACCCTTAATAATCTTGGCCCTGCACCCGAGCCTAATGTGACTATCCTCTGGTCAACTAGGCTGCCGATAAACTTTAAGCGCTTCTGTGCTAAAATGTCTATCAAGTCCTCGGCTATACAGTATGAGAACGATGATATGATGAGGGTGATCCACGGCGATGATTACGCTATCGCCTGCTGCGTATCGTCAATGGTGGTAGGCAAGGAGATGCAGTTCTTCGGCGCAAGGGCTAACCTTGCAAAATGCCTGCTCTATGCTATAAACGGCGGTGTCGATGAGCGCCTCGGTATCCAGGTAGGCCCCAAGTACCGCCCTGTGGAAGGCGATTACCTCGACTATGACGATGTAATGGAAAAGTATAACGATATGATGGAATGGCTCGCAGGGCTTTATGTAAATACCCTCAACGTTATCCATTATATGCACGATAAGTATAGCTATGAGAGGCTGCAAATGGCTCTCCATGACAGAGATGTCAAGAGATATTTTGCAACAGGTATCGCAGGCCTCTCGGTAGTTGCCGACTCGCTCTCGGCTATCAAGTACGCTAAGGTCAAGGTTATCCGTAAGGATATTGAGATCAAGAATAAAAAGGGCGAGGTAATAGATGTTGCAAAGAATGTAGCAGTTGACTACGAGGTCGAGGGTGACTTCCCGAAATACGGAAATAATGACGATAGGGTCGACCGTCTTGCAGTCGATCTTGTCAAGAACTTTATGGAAAAGATCAAAAAGCACCACACCTACCGTGACAGCGTTCCAACAATGAGTATATTGACGATAACCTCAAATGTCGTTTACGGTAAAAAGACCGGCAATACCCCCGACGGCAGAAAGATCGGCGTTCCGCTCGCCCCCGGTGCTAACCCGATGCACGGGCGTGATACTCACGGCGCTGCGGCTTCGCTCGCATCAGTTTCCAAGTTGCCCTTTAGGCACGCTCAGGACGGTATCTCGAATACCTTTAGCATTATCCCCGATGCTTTAGGTAAGGACGATAAGGTGTTTGTCGGCGATATAGACATAGAATCTATCGCAAAGGAGCTTGGCGGCGATGGGAATGATGGCTAAAAAGGAAGACGACGGCAAGGTAGACGAGCTCGTCGAAATGATAGATAGGCTTATGTCACAGGGCTCGGGCTCGTTGGTGGTAAATATCGACGAAAGCGGCGAGGGCATAAGCGTAAGTACAGCAAATTCCAAGGACTGCGGCACGGGGCAGAGCGCCTGTATGCAGCCAAACGAAAAATGCGAGGACGATGACTAAATTAGGAGGTCACTTAAAATGGAAGCAAATGAAAGACAGATAGATAACCTTATATCACTTCTTGACGGCTATGTTGAAAGAGGCGGGCATCATCTGAATGTAAATGTGTTAAACAGAGAGATGCTGCTAGACGCACAGGCACACCCCGAAAAGTATCCCCAGCTCACTATAAGGGTTTCGGGCTACGCAGTAAACTTTATCAAGCTCACAAAG
Organism: Ruminococcus sp.; assembly: GCA_017442845.1. GTDB lineage: Bacteria > Bacillota > Clostridia > Oscillospirales > Ruminococcaceae > NK3A76. Next base: position 2,121 of record JAFRYW010000145.1, on the reverse strand, counting down.
GAGCAGCAGGACGACGTTATCTCACGTACCTTCCACGAGCAGCTTTAATTATAAAGGATTGCCCCCGTCTTCGGGGGCTTTTTGTTGACTTAAGGCAATACCGCACAAAGATTGTGCGTAAGATACGCAGTCAGAATTTTCGTCAGATCGTACAGAAAAGCCGCAGGCATACTAACGTATGTCAAGGATTTTCTGTGCAAGATGACGGAAATTCTGCAAGCAGATCACGCACAAAGCCCTCAGGCGGTCTTTGTGCGGTATTGCCTTAAATGCTCCCGTGTGCTATAATACCCATAGTGGGAGGGGATAATATGGAAGAAAAAGAGATCCCGAAGATCAAAAGAGACTGGGCCATGAAATTCAAGGCCTGGGGGCTTTGGTATATTTTTTGCTTTATAACAGGTCTGGTCGCAGCGTTCTTTTTCTTCGCGGGCTTTGCTGTTAAGAATCTGCGAAACGACCTTCCGAAGATCCTGAGGCTTGCGGCGGTTATAGGGCTTGTGCTTGAGGTCTTGCTGTTCGGTGTCATTTTCCCGCTGCTGATGGGCAAGCAAAAGCAAGCCTTTAAAGCTGTGCTTACACGTATCAGCAGCGAGGGCTATACCCCCGAGGTTATGAATATGCTTTTAGACGGCTATTCAGAGGCTTCGGCAAGCACTACCTCGGTAGGCTATGCTAATACCTATGCTCTTTACCTGTGCGATGCATTTGTAGCATTAAAGGACTATGACCGTGCTTGGAATTATCTTTCGGCTGTGAATACCGATGAGCTTTTTAGATATAATTCCCCCGGCTTGATCTCCGAGAAGGTGATCTGGTACAGTGAGAGGATCCAGCTTGCCGCCCTTATGGGCAATATCCCTGCTGCCGAGCACTATCTGCGTGAGGCTGAGGCGTTCTTTAGAGAGGTTCGTGGCAAAAGCCCGGCATTTGACTGTATTGCTGACAGTGCAGCGTTTGAGTATTTCTTTGCCTTGGGCGACCTTGCTAGATGCGAGGCGGTCATCACACCCTATCTTGCATATAAAGAGCTTAAATTCGGCAGCTTCGTCGCCCTCGGCAGGGTCTATGCAAAAAGGGGCGACAGCTATGCTGCTAACAGGTATTTTGACAGCGCTATGATGTGCGCTAAAAATGATTTCTTCAAGGCTCTCTGCGAAAGGGAGCGAAGCCTTGCGATAAGGGGGGTAATATAATGAAGGGCCATGTTCATTCGACCGAATCCTTCGGCACGGTCGATGGGCCGGGGGTGCGTTTTGTGGTTTTTTTGCAGGGCTGTCCTATGCGCTGCCTTTACTGCCATAACCCTGACACCTGGCAGATCGGCAAGGGCGAGCTTCGTGAAGCGGGCGAGCTTATTGATGAGCTGTTGGCTCTGAAGGAGTTTTTAAAGGGCGGCGGGCTGACTGTTACGGGAGGCGAGCCGCTTGTGCAGTTAGATTTTGTGACGGAGCTTTTCACCTTGGCAAAAAAACACTCTATCCACACCTGCCTTGATACCTCGGGGGTGACCTTTGACCCCGATAATACCGAAAGGATAGATAAGCTTCTTGCACTGACCGATTTGGTAATGCTCGATATCAAGCATATCGACCCCGCCCGCCATAAAGCACTCACGGGGCAGGACAATAAGAATATATTAGCCTTTGCCGTGCATATCTCCGAAATGGGCGTTCCCCTGTGGATTCGCCACGTCGTCGTTCCTAATGTGACAGATGATGAGCATTACCTTTATGAGCTTGGGCATTTTATCGGCGGGCTGAGAACTCTTAAGGCCTTAGATGTTTTGCCATACCATACTATGGCTAAGGCAAAATACGATAAACTTGGGCTTTCCTATCCCTTGGGCGATATCCCCCCCGCCACAAAGGAGCAGGCAGCCCATGCACGTGATATCATTATGCAGGGGCTTAAGGACAGACTAAGAAAAAAGTGACCGTAATATCAAAATTACGGTCACTTTTTGGCTATTTTTATGAAAATTTCTTTACAAATGGTTGACATATTGTGTAATATGGTGTATAATAAATAAAAATATTATAGGGGGTCAATACTTGTGAGACAATTCCAGTTCAACTATGTTAATGATACTACTTTTATAAGAGAATTAAGAAAGCTTGC
>JAFRYW010000144.1 GCA_017442845.1 Ruminococcus sp. | reverse complement strand
TAAGGCCGTCTCTGTTTTTGAGAAGCTCATGTATCGCATCAGTGAGTCTTGGGTTTCTAAGGAACGAAACAATGAACTTGCCCGATCCGTCAGGCTCATCACCGCCCGAGAAGCCGCCGGGCAGCATAACGATCTGTGACTGCTTGATAAGCCTCTCCATTTCGTTGACGGATTCTTCGATAGCCTGTGCTGTAAGGTTTCTTACTACAAATATCTCTGTCTCGGCGCCTGCTCTTTCAAATACCTTGGCGGTATCGTATTCGCAGTTAGTGCCCGGGAATACAGGGATAAGCACCTTCGGCTTAGCGACCTTTATCGCAGGGGCAACTCTCTTTTCAGCCCTGAAGCTGTAGGTCTTGGGCTCTTCTGTCTGCTCCTTTATCGTTGCAGGGAATACAGGCTCAAGCTTGTTTTCCCAAAGCTTCTCTATCCTGCTAAGATCAACTGTGTATTCATCTGTAACTACTGTATAGCTCTCGGTCGTCTTACCGATAACTCTTTCGTTTGTCTCAACACCTTCCTTAAGCTCGATAACAAACGAACCGTAGCAGGCTCTGAAAAGCTCGGTAGGTGTGACACTTGATGTAAAGCGGAAGCCTATCCTGTTGCCGAATGCCATTTTGCTTACAGCCTCGGAAATGCCGCCGAAAGCAACTGTGCGGCAGGATAGAACATCGCCGCTCTTTATTAGTGCCTCAACTCTTGCAAATACATCCTTTAGTGAATCAAACTTAACTATCCTGTTCTCGTCAAATTCAGGGGTTATAACTATAACTGTAGAGCCTGCCTTTTTAAATTCTGAGGATACTATGTTGTCAGTATTTGCAACAGATACCGCAAATGAAACGAGTGTAGGAGGAACGTCGATATTCTCAAATGTTCCGCTCATAGAGTCCTTGCCGCCGATAGCGCCGAGGCCAAGCTCCATTTGTGCCTTGTAAGCACCAAGAAGTGCGGAAAGCGGCTGTCCCCATCTTTCGGGGTCGTTCTGCGTTCTTTCAAAGTATTCCTGGAATGTGAGCCAGCATTTTGTCGAGCTGCCGCCTGCCGCAACGACCTTTGCAACAGATTCAACGACCGCTGATATAGCACCGTGATAGGGGCTTTCTGATGAAACGAACGGGTTAAAGCCCCAGCCCATTATCGATGCCGTCTTAGTTTCACCGCTCAGTACCGGTATCTTTGCAGCCATTGCCTGATTCGGTGTGTTCTGATACTTTCCGCCAAAAGGCATAAGAACAGTACCCGCACCGATAGTAGAGTCAAATCTTTCTACAAGCCCCTTTTGCGAGCATACATTCAGGCTGGTGATCATAGCTTCCCAGCGCTCTGCTGTGTTCTCAATATCGCCCTCGCTTCCGAAAATAGGCTTGTTTATTGTGATATCAGTGTGCTTTTCAGCGCCGTTAGAGTTTAAGAACTCTCTTGAAAGGTCTACTATAGTAGCGCCGTTCCATTCCATTTTGAGTCTGGGCTCAGCAGTTACTACAGCTACAAGGGTCGCTTCAAGGTTTTCCTTTGCAGCCTCTGCCATAAATGCTGTAACGTCCTCTTTTGCAACTACAACAGCCATTCTCTCCTGAGACTCGCTGATAGCAAGCTCTGTACCGTCAAGGCCGTCATATTTCTTGGGTACGGCGTTAAGGTCGATCACAAGCCCGTCTGTAAGCTCGCCTATAGCAACGGAAACACCGCCTGCACCAAAATCGTTGCAACGCTTGATCATTTTTGTAACATATGGGTTTCTAAATAGTCGCTGAAGCTTTCTTTCCTCGGGCGCATTACCCTTTTGAACCTCTGCACCGCAGCTTTCAAGTGACTGTAATGTGTGTGATTTTGAAGAGCCTGTTGCACCGCCACAGCCGTCTCTTCCCGTTCTGCCGCCTAAGAGGATAACAACATCGCCCTCAACAGGCCGTTCACGCCTTACGTTGCTCTCGGGCGCAGCACCGATAACAGCGCCTATCTCAAGTCTCTTAGCAACGTATCCGGGGTGATAGATCTCGCTTACATGACCTGTAGCCAAGCCTATCTGGTTGCCGTATGATGAATAGCCGTTCGCTGCTGTTACAACAAGCTTTCTCTGCGGGAGCTTTCCTGCGATGGTGTCCTCAACGGGAACGAGCGGGTTAGCAGCACCGGTAACACGCATAGCCTGATAAACATAGCTTCTGCCGGAGAGCGGGTCTCTAATTGCGCCGCCGAGACAGGTCGCAGCGCCGCCGAACGGCTCTATCTCTGTCGGGTGGTTGTGTGTTTCGTTTTTAAACATCAGCAGCCAGTCTTCATCGACGCCGTCAACATCTACCTTGATCTTAACAGAGCAGGCGTTTATCTCCTCGCTCTCGTCAAGGTCCTTCAAAATGCCGTCCTTTTTGAGCTTTTTAGCACCGATGCAGGCAAGGTCCATAAGTGTGATGGGCTTGTCCGTTCTACCCGCATACAGGTCTTTTCTGGTGTTTATGTAGTCGTCATAGGTCGCAGCGATGTAGTCAGCACCTATGTCAACGCTGTCGATTATCGTTGAGAATGTCGTGTGTCTGCAATGGTCTGACCAGTAGGTGTCTATCATTCTGATCTCGGTGATAGTGGGGTTTCTCTTTTCGGTGTTCTTAAAATAATCACGGCAGAATTTTATGTCATCAAAATCCATAGCAAGCCCAAGGCTGCTTATCATTATCTTAAGGTCGTCATCAGTTGAGTAGATAAAGCCGTCTATCGTATCGACCTTTGTGGGGATCTCGTACTTTATATCAAGCGTTGTGAAGGTATCAAGGCTTGCTTCACGGCTTTCTACGGGGTTTATGATGTAATGCTTGATAGCTGCAAGCTCATCTTCGCTGACATTACCCTTGATAATGTAGATCTTAGCGCTCTTTACTGTAGGCCTGTTTCCTCCTGTAAGAAGAGATATGCACTGTGCGCAGGAATCAGCCCTCTGGTCGAACTGCCCGGGGAGGTATTCTACTGCAAATATTTTTTCATCATTAGCTGTATCGGGAAGGCTGTCATAGGTCATATCAACAGCAGGCTCAGAGAATACTACAGGCGTAGCAAGCTCAAAATCCTCCCTTGAAAGCCCCTCGGCATCATATCTGTTGATTATCCTTACAGATGTTAGCCCGCTGAGACCCAGCGCCGACTTGATGTCTTTAAAAACGCTCTTTGCTTCAACCGCATGATCCTTTTTCTTTTCTACATAAATTCTGTAAACGGACATTTTAATATTCCTCCATTCAAAATAGACGGTAAAAGGTAAGCATATTCTGCATACCTATACATAATATATTATACAAAAAATACTGCCCGTTGTCAACAAGAACAATGGGCAGATAAAAAAACTATTAAAAAACAATTCGTGAATAAAGCTATTTTTTGACAAGCTCGCCGTAGCAGCAGCTTTCATCGTGAGATGTTATTCTTACCAAGAGAAGCTGTCGCCTGAGCGTAACGTTTTCTGAAATGCGGTCTATCTTTACAAGTGTGTAATTATCGCTGTGCCCTTGGTGAAATAGGAGGGAGCTTTCCTTTTCAAAAAGCACATAAACGGTCTTTCCGACCATTCCCTCCAAAAAATCGGCTCTTAGCTCCTTTATAGCTGCTGCCATTTCAAGGGCACGGCGGTGCTTTGTCTTGTTATCAAGCTGTAAAGGCATTTTGTCAGCGGGCGTGTTCTTTCTGCGTGAGAATGGAAATATGTGTGCATCTGCAAAGGCTGCTTTTTTGGCAAAGCTTATAGAAGCCTTATGCTCCTCCTCACTTTCCCCGGGGAAGCCTACCATAATATCTGTAGTTATAGCACAGTCTTTAAAACGCTTCTTAAGCTTTGTTACAAGCTCATAATACATTCCTGTATCATAATGCCGTTTCATTCGCTTTAAAACACTGTCACACCCGCTTTGCAGCGATAGATGAAAGTGCGGGCAGAGTCTTTCAAGGGAAGCCATTCTTTCAAGGTCGCTGTCTGTCAGCATTTCAGGCTCTATAGAGCTTAGCCTTACTCTGTATTCGCCTTCAAGACTGCATACGGCCTCTAGTGCATCTATAAGCCTTGTGCTGCCGCCAAGCTCACGCCCGTAGCAGCAAAGGTTTATCCCGGTAAGTATCAGCTCCTTATGCCCGGATGAGATCAGTGAAGTCGCCTCTTTGATTATATCGTCTATAGGCTTTGAGCTCAGCTTGCCTCTGGCGTGTGGGATAGCGCAGTAGGTGCAGAACATCTCGCACCCGTCCTGTATCTTGATATATGCTCTGGTTTTTGTTCTTGTTCCGTTTAGGCACATAGGCTCGATATCTTTGCCGTTACTGTCGCTAATATCAACATATCTCTCGCCGTCGGATAAATACTTTTTAACAAAGTATGGAAGAGAGGTTTTATTTCGTGACCCTACAATGACCGAGCATTCGGGCAGAAGCTTGTCATTATCAAGCGTCTGCGTCATACAGCCCGCCGCACAAATAATGCAGCCGGGGTTCGCTTTTGCTGTTTTTCTTATAAACTGTCTGCATTTTGAATCTGCGGCTGATGTTACGGTGCAGGTGTTTATAATAGCGATATCAGCGTTAAGCGGGCTTTCTACTGTCTCATAGCCCTCTGCTTCAAATAACTGCTTTATACACTCTGTTTCGTATTGGTTGACCTTGCAGCCAAAGGTCATGTAAAATACTTTCATATTTTTCTCCCGTATTTATAATTTTATATAATTGTTAATGAAAGAGGTGATTTGCTGTAGCAATTGAACAAGTATTAACAAAATATGTTGTGCAACATTCACATATTTTAAAAACTTGATCTGTCTCTATTGACTATTATACTATATTTTATTTTTTTTTGCAAATATCCCTTGACAAATCTTGATTTTTGATTATAATAAAAGCTGTAGACAAGAGAAACTACAATAAACAGAGGGCAGGCGCCCCAACCTATTTGACAGGAGGAATTTATTATGACAAAGAAAAAGATATTGCTTGAATCTATCGCAGATGTAAAGAAGTTTGTGAGCGTTGTATCTATGTACGATTTTGAGGTCGACCTCTCTTCGGGCAGATATGCAGTAGACGCTAAGTCAATCATGGGTATTTTCTCACTCGACCTTTCAAACCCCATTACTCTTACAGCACATACAGAGACTCCTGAGAAGTTCTTTGAAGAGATCAAGGATTTCATCGTAGAGTAATATTAAAACAATGCTTATAGATCGGCAGGCCAATTAGGTCTGCCGATTTTTTGTATATATCGGCGCCCCTGCGAATAGTTATAATAAAAAAGGGGGCATAAGAATGTTTAGAAAATTAGTTTGTTTTGTGGCAGCGGTATCGATGATGACATTAGGCTTTTTTAACGATCTGAAAATAGTCAGCGCAGAGGATGATGAGCTTAAAACGATAGATGATCTGATAAGCAACTGCGGCTGCGAGAATATAGCAGTTTATGAAGCAAACACGAATACCTTGCTTGGCGGAAAGGGAAGCAATAAGAAAAAATATATCTCACACCTGACTAAGCTTATGACGGCATTACTGGTATACGACAATATAGAAAACGGCAATATCAGCTATGACACCAAGCTTACGACCTCAGAACACGCTAATTCTATGACGGGCATACAGATATGGCTCGATGTGGGCGAGGAGATAACTGTTGATGAGCTGATAAAGGCAATAACTATTAGTAATGCCAATGATGCGGCCGTTGTTCTTGCAGAGGGCTGCTGCGGAAGCGAAAAAAGCTTTGTAGGTAAGATGAATCAAAGGGCAAGGGAGCTTGGTATGAGCGGCACACATTTTGATGACTGTACCGGAATATCACATAAAAATGTATCGACTGCTGCTGATATGGCTGTTCTTACAGGCGAGCTTGCCAAAAACAGCGTCTTTGAGGAATACTATAAGATGAGAATAGCAAATGTAGGCTGTAAAGGCTCACAGCTTGTCACACAAAATAAGCTTGTCAATAATTATAAGGGCTGCTGTGGATATAAGTCGTGCTATGACGAAGAGGTGGGCGAAATGCTGAGTGCTGCGTCAAAACAGCGTGATATGGCGATTTGTGTCGTTTTGATCGGAGGGAATGATAATGATGTGATCTTTGACGAAGCAAAGGCTGTAATGACTTATGCCTTTACACATAACGAGGTATATTATCCCGAGATTCCCAGCGAAGCACTTGCGGAAATACCCGTCGAGCACGGTCAAAAGCCCTTTGCAAAAGCGGAGATCGCCGACAGTAAGGATATCATCATAAAGAGGGGCAGCTATAGGCAGATATATACCGAGCTTGACAGAAAGGAGCTTTTACAGGCACCTGTTAATAAGGGTGATAAGATCGGCATTCTTATATTTAAAAATGATAAGGGCGAGATCCTTAGATGTACCGTAACTGCTGCTGAGGACGTAAAGAAAACTGATTTCTTCTTTGCTTTCAAATGTCTGCTGTTGAATTTGTTCAACATTTAGCTCTAGGATCTGTTTAGATTTGCCAAAACTTTCCCCTTGGTAATAAATCTCTTGAAATTTTTTGCTTTTTATTGTATAATGATTTCATAAGTATATATTTGAAAGGATCGATAATCTTTGGCTATTAAACTTAATACTAAGTACCTTAACGGTTTCATCAGAGATGATGAATATGAGGGTATGGCCCCTTTGATCGCTGCTGCTCATAATACTTTAGTAAGCGGCAAGGGTCTGGGAAGTGATTTTCTGGGTTGGGTCTACCTTCCCGAGAACTATGATAAGGAGGAATTTGAGCGTATCAAGGCTGCTGCTAAGAGGATACAGGATAAGGCTGATGTTCTTATCGTTATCGGTATAGGCGGCTCCTACCTTGGTGCAAGGGCAGCTATCGAGCTGTTAAAGTCACCCTTCTACAATAATTTAAAGAAGGATACACCCGATATATATTTTGTCGGCAATAACATAAGCCCTACTTATCTTAATGAGGTCATCAGCATTTGCGAGGGCAGAGATGTTTGCGTAAATGTCATCTCCAAGTCGGGCACAACTACCGAGCCTGCACTTGCTTTCAGGATCTTCAAAAAGATGCTTGAGGATAAGTACGGTAAGGAGGAGGCAAAGACCAGGATCTTTGCTACTACTGATAAGGCAAAGGGCACTCTTAAGGAGCTTTCCGATACCGAGGGGTATGAGACCTTCGTTATTCCCGATAATGTTGGCGGCCGTTTTTCCGTTCTTACAGCTGTCGGCCTTCTTCCTATAGCTGTAGCAGGCGCTGATATCGACAAGCTTATGAAGGGCGCAAAGGCAGGTATGGATAAGTATGCACACAATAATGCAAATGACTGCTATATGTATGCACTTATCAGAAACATTCTCTATAATAAGGGCAAGAGCGTTGAAATGCTCGTTACATACGACCCGTCATTTACTATGATGGCAGAATGGTGGAAGCAGCTCTACGGTGAGAGCGAGGGTAAGGATCAGAAGGGTATTTTCCCGTCTGCGGCGACCTTCTCGACTGACCTCCATTCACTCGGTCAGTTCATTCAGGACGGCTCAAGGATAATGTTTGAGACCGTTGTTGATATCAAGAAGCCTAAGCAGGATATGTTCTTGGAGGACGATAAGGAGAACCTTGACGGCCTTAACTTCCTTACAAACCAGAATATGTCTGTTGTAAACAGGAAGGCTTTTGAGGGAACAGTCCTTGCTCATACAGAGGGCGGCGTTCCCAACATCATTATAGAGATGGACGAGATCAATGAGGAGAACCTTGGTGAGCTTATCTATTTCTTCGAGAAGGCTTGTGCTATCTCGGGCTATGCTCTGGGCGTTAACCCCTTCAACCAGCCCGGCGTTGAGAGCTACAAGAAGAATATGTTCGCTCTTCTCGGGAAACCCGGCTATGAGTCAATGAAGGCTGAGCTTGAGGCTAAGCTTGGCTAAAGCAAAGGATATTTTGAAAGCTCAGCTTTCATTTATAAATAATACCGCAGGGCAGATTGGAGTTAAATATATGATAAATCTTATTACAGGAAAAAAGGGTACAGGTAAGACTAAGATATTAGTTGAGGCTATCAAAGAGGCCGCTTCAAAGGCAACTGGCAATATCGTTTGTATTGAGAGGGGCATGAAGCTCACATACGATATCCCCCACAGCGTAAGACTTGCTGATGCAGAGGAGTACGGTGTAAACAGCTTTGATGCACTTTACGGCTTTATCGCAGGCCTTCTTGCAGGTAACTACGATATTCAGGAGATATTCGTTGACGGTATCCTCAAGATCGGCGGCAGAGACTATGAGGCTCTCGGCGCTATGCTTGAAAAGGTAGCTATGCTTACAAAGGACGTTAAGATGACCTTCACTATCTCGGCTGATGTTGACGAGCTTCCTGCTAAGGTAAGAGCATTTATTAAATAATTTTTACCAAAGCAAAAAAACTATTGACAAAACCGATCATTTAGTTTATAATGGAATTTGTGATGTTTGAGGTGTTAAAATGATTTTACGGCTTAGAAGGGTGTTTGAGAACCCGGGTGAGAGGCTGGATATCGATCACAGTATCGCCCCCGAGGCACTCAGCCACCTTAGCGATAAGATGTTTTGCACACCGATAAATATTTCGGGCGCTGCCGTGAACCGTGCAGGTGTTGTCGAGCTAAAGATACAGTGCAGGTTTACTATGCGGCACGAATGTGACAGATGCCTGAGTGAATTTGAAAGAGAATATCAGACCGATTACACGCATACGCTTGTTTTGAAGTCATATACCGACGATGATGAGCTGATAGTGTGTGAAAACGCCGAGCTTGAGCTTGACGAGCTGGTCATCACCGATATTTTGCTTTCTTTGCCCACAAAAATTCTTTGCAGGGACGACTGCAAGGGTCTGTGCCTGACTTGCGGAAAGAATTTGAATGAGGGCGACTGCGGCTGTGATAAATAAGCTGAGGTATTCAGGCAGGATAACAAAAGCTGATATGAGGAGGTGCCAAAATGGCAGTACCAAAGAGAAAGGTATCGAAGCAGAGAAGAGATAAAAGACGTTCACAGGTATGGAAGCTTGACGCTCCCGCACTTTCCAGATGCTCAAACTGCGGAGAGCTTACAGCACCCCATAGAGTTTGCAGAAACTGCGGATTCTACAAGGGTGTACAGGTAATCAAGGTTGAAGAGTAATTATTGATTACCCGTTTTGCGAATCAAAGCAAATGCAAGTAGGGCAGAGGGGTAAAGCTTTTTACCTCTCTGTTTTTTATTGTAAGCAAGGAGAAGAAAATGTCTGTAATTATTAGCTCGGTCATAAAGGGCAGCAAGGCTGACAGGTGCGGCATAAAGAGCGGGGATACGCTTATATCGATAAATGGGAACGAAATTGAGGACGTACTTGATTATATGTTCTATATCGCTGTTGAAAAGGTCACTCTCTCGCTGTCAAGAAACGGTGAGGCTTATGTTAAGACTCTCAGAAAGTCGGAATATGACGATATAGGGCTTGAATTTGACACTTTTCTAATGGATAAAAAACGCTCCTGCTCAAATAATTGCATTTTTTGCTTTATCGACCAAATGCCGAAGGGTATGAGGGAGACCCTGTATTTTAAAGACGATGATGCAAGGCTTTCTTTTTTGCAGGGAAATTATGTTACGCTTACCAATTTAGATGATAAGGATATCGAGCGTATTATCAAAATGCGCCTTAATATCAATGTATCTGTCCACACTACAAACCCTGAGCTTAGGTGTAAGATGATGCATAACCGCTTTGCGGGTGATAAGCTTAGGTTCTTGAAAATGATGACCGACAGCGGTATCGAGCTCAACTGCCAGATTGTCTGCTGCCCGGGCATAAATGACGGGGCAGAGCTTATCAGAACACTTACCGATCTTAAGGGTATGATGCCGAATATACAGTCTGTTGCAGTAGTTCCTGTTGGGATAACTAAGTTCAGACAGGGGCTGTACCCTATGGAAATATTCAATAAAGAGACTGCCGGCGCTGTAATTGATATTATAGAGGGCGTTCAGAAGGAATGCTTAGATGAATACGGCAGAAGAATGGTTTTTGCGTCTGATGAATTTTATATCACGGCGGGAAGGGGTATCCCCGATACTGAGTATTATGAGGATTATCCGCAGTACGAAAACGGCGTAGGGCTTTTGCGCTCGCTCAGCGATGAGCTTGATGAGGCACTTGAAGCAGCTGAAAAAACAAATATCAAACGAAAAGTCTCCATAGCAACGGGAACGCTTGCGGGGGATTTTCATAAGCAATTAACTAAGAGAATAAGCGATAGCTTTCATGGCGTTGAATGTAACGTTTACCCGATAGTCAACAATTTCTTTGGTGAGACCATAACTGTCTCCGGGTTGGTAACGGGGGGTGACCTTATAGCTCAGCTCAAGGGAAAGGATCTGGGCGATGAGCTTATCATTTCAAAGGCTATGCTCAAGGCAGATGAGGACATTTTCCTTGATGATGTAACACTCGACGAGGTGAGAGAGGCGCTTGATATAAAGATAACCCCTGTTGCAAATGATGGCTTTGAGTATCTTGATGCGATATTGGGGATTGGATATTGAGGAATAATGAAAGGAAAGGGATATAAATGGCGCTACCGATAGTAGCTGTTGTAGGCAGGCCTAATGTCGGCAAGAGCACTTTATTTAATAAGCTTATAGGGCAGAGGCTTTCTATCGTTGAGGATACGCCCGGCGTTACAAGAGATAGGATATATTCTAAGTGTGAATGGCTCGGGCACGAGTTTATGCTTGTTGATACGGGCGGTATCGAGCCTGATTCGGACGATGTTATCCTTTCGCAGATGCGCAGGCAAGCCGAGCTTGCGATAACAAGGGCTGATGTTACTATTCTTGTTACTGATGTCAGAACAGGTGTTACCGCTAATGATTATGAGGTCGCATCGATGCTTCAAAAATCGGGCAAGCCGATCGTTTTGTGCGTAAATAAGTGCGACACTGTAGGCGAGCCGCCTATGGAGTTTTATGAGTTTTATAACCTTGGGCTGGGTGAACCTGTTGCGGTCTCCTCTGTCCACGGGCACGGAACCGGTGATCTTCTTGATGAGGTCATAAAGTATTTCCCTGCTGAAAATGAGAATGAGGAATATGATGAGAACATTATAAGGGTCGCCGTTATCGGCAAGCCTAATGTTGGTAAATCGTCTATCATTAACAGGATCTGCGGTGAGGAGCGTGTGATAGTATCGGATATTGCCGGCACGACCAGAGATGCTACCGATACCGAGATAGAGAACGACAAGGGCAGGTTCGTATTTATAGATACGGCGGGTATCAGGCGTAAATCAAAGGTGCTTGACAGTGTTGAGAAATACAGCGTGCTGCGCTCTTATATGGCTGTTGACAGGGCTGATGTTGCTGTTATAGTTATTGACGCTACCGAGGGCTTTACCGAGCAGGATTCAAAGGTAGCGGGCTATGCTCACGAAAAAGGCAAGGCGTGTATAGTTGCCATTAATAAGTGGGACGCAATTGAAAAAGAAACAAACACAATGGACGAATACCGTAAGAAGCTTGAGAATGATTTTTCGTTTATGAGCTATGTCCCGTTCGTGTTCATTTCTGCTAAAACGGGGCTTAGAGTCGATAAGCTATTTGACTTTATCAAATATGTTGCCGAGCAGAATGCCGTACGTATACCTACGGGCAGGCTCAACGATGTTCTTGCATACGCTACATCACGTGTTCAGCCGCCCTCTGATAAGGGGAGAAGGCTCAAGATCTATTATATGACGCAGGCTTCCACAAAGCCGCCTACGTTTATAGCTTTTGTTAACAGGGCGGATCTTTTCCATTTCTCATATCAGCGCTATATAGAGAACCAGATAAGAGAGACCTTCTCGCTCGATGCTACACCTATAAGGTTAAAGGTGCGTGAGCGTGATACCAAAGATGTTAAATAAGGGAGTAATAGTTAGTGGATAGGTTTTTTGCTTTATTCTTTACTGTTGTGTTTTCGTATTTGTTTGGAAGCCTTAATTCGGCGATAATAGTATGCCGCTTGTGGAAAAAGCAGGATATTCGTGATTACGGCAGCAAGAATGCGGGGCTCACAAATGTTTTGAGAGTCTATGGAAAAGGCCCTGCACTTGCTACGCTTCTTTGTGACCTTGCCAAGGGCGTTATAGCTGTAGTGATATGCAGGCTGATCGTTCACCGTGCTATGGGCATTGTTTTCTTTGATGACCCGCACTTTATCGGCTATGTTGCAGCGCTTTTTGTAATGCTCGGGCACTGCTTCCCTGTATTCTACGGCTTTCACGGCGGAAAGGGCGTGCTGCTTGCTGCAACTACGCTGCTTGCTATCGACCCGCTTACCTGTGTACTTTCTATCGCAGTGTTTGCGGTGCTTGTGTTTTTGACCAAGTATGTTTCTGTAGGCTCTGTCTTTGCAGCTGTCGCTTACCCGACCTTTACTTTTATCCTGCAAAGCTTTGTTTACGATAAGGGCTACGCTGTGCTGCCGAATACGATAGTCGCACTGCTTAACTGCATACTTATAATCTACCTTCATAAGCCGAATATCCAAAGGCTCTTAAACGGAACAGAAAACAAATTCGGCTCTAAGAAGGATAAAAAGTAAATTTTATGGAGGAAAGCTTATGGCTAAGATAACTATTTTAGGCTCGGGCGGCTTTGGTCTGTCTTTGGCTGTGATGTGCTGCCACGGCGGGCATGAGGTAACTGTCTGGAGCAAGTTTCAGGACGAGATAGATGCTATAAAGAGAACGGGCGAGCTCAAATCAAAGCTCCCCGGAGTTATGATTCCTAAGGAGATAACACTTACGACCGATGTTTCACTTGCTAAGGGCTCTGATATTGTTATCCTTGGCATACCTACACGCTTCTGCCGCTCGGTTTGCGAAGAGGCAAAGCCCTTTATCAGTAAGGAATCTATTATTGTAAACACGGCAAAAGGGCTTGAGCCCGAGACCCTAAAGCTAATGAGCGAGGTCACTGACGAGAGCTTCCCCGAGAACAGAACGGCCGTGCTTTCCGGCCCCTCCCACGCAGAGGAGATCGGCAGGGGGATACCGACTACTATAGTTGTTGCCTCTAAGGACAGAGATGTTTCCTACTTTGTTCAGAATGCCCTTTCAAATAATACCTTTAGGATCTATGTTAATGACGATGTGGTCGGCTGTGAGATAGGCGGCTCACTCAAGAATATAATTGCTCTTGCGGCAGGCGTTTGTGACGGGCTCGGTCTGGGTGACAACACTAAGGCTGCCCTTATGACCAGGGGGCTTACCGAGATAGCACGAATAGGCATCGCTATGGGCGCTAAACGTGATACGTTTGCAGGGCTCACAGGACTTGGCGACCTGATAGTCACCTGTACAAGTATGCATAGCCGTAACAGACGTGCAGGTATTCTGATAGGACAGGGAGTTGCACCGGACGAGGCGGTAAGGCGTGTTGGTACGGTCGAAGGCTATGAGTGCACAAAGAATGCGTTCGAGCTTTCCAAGCGCCTTCAGATAGAAATGCCTATCACAGAGCAGCTAAACGGTATTCTTTTCGGCGGAATCGCCCCTAAAGATTCTATCTACACCTTGATGTCAAGACCTACAAAGAACGAGACAGAGGACGGCTTCCTCGGGAGGGCATAAAATGGTTTACAGCTATACCTTGAAAACTGAAAAGGAAAATTTTTACAATATCACGAGCTATGTAAGACAGGCTGTTAATGACAGCATGGTGGAAAGCGGGATCGCTGTTGTTTACTGCCCGCATACAACGGCAGGTATAACTATCAACGAGAATGCCGATCCCGATGTTGTTACTGACCTTTTGTATGCGCTCGATGCTACTTTCCCCGACAGATACCAGTTCAAGCACGCCGAGGGCAACTCTGCGGCACACCTTAAATCAAGTGTTATCGGTAACAGTGCTACTGTTATTATTGAGGACGGGCGCTTGCTTCTGGGAACGTGGCAGGGGATATATTTTACAGAGTTTGACGGGCCGAGGATCAGGAATTTCTTTGTGAAGATCGTAAAGGGTTAACTAAATACTTGAAGCAAACAGCCGTACATCGACACGGCTGTTTTGTTTTCTATAAAAACAATTAAAAAATGGTAAAAGCACTTTACATTTGACGGGAAATATTGTATAATTATACTATGGTATGTTATAAATAAATATTAGAGGAGTGTTGAGTATGGAACCGAAATACAAAAGGATACTTTTAAAGCTTAGCGGCGAGGCACTTGCGGGCGAAAAAAAGCAGGGGCTTGATTATGACATTATCAATACCTTCGGCCAAAGCATCAAGAAATGTGCAGATGCGGGCGTTGAGATAGGTATTGTCGTAGGCGGCGGCAATTTCTGGAGAGGAAGGTCAAGCGGCGCTATGGACAGAACAAGAGCCGACCATATCGGTATGCTCGCAACTGCTATGAATGCGCTTGCTGTTGCTGACGGGCTTGAGCATCTTGGCCTTGAGGTGAGAGTTCAGACGGCTATATCTATGCCGCAGGTCGCAGAGCCTTATATCCGAAACAAGGCTATGCGTCACTTTGAAAAGGGCAGGGTAGTTATTTTCGGCTGCGGAACGGGCAACCCCTTCTTTTCGACCGATACTGCTGCCGCTTTGAGAGCTGCCGAGATAGAGGCTGACATCTTTTTCAAGGCAACAATGGTCGATGGCGTTTATGATAAAGACCCGCACAAGTACTCCGACGCTAAGAAATATGATAAGCTGACCTTTAGCGAGATCCTTTCAAAGGGGCTCAAGGTTATGGACTCTACAGCCGCTGCGCTTTGTCAGGATAATAAGGTTCCGATACTCGTTTTTGATCTGTCAAGACCTGACAATATATATGATGCCTGCATGGGTAAGCAGATAGGCACATTAGTTGAAGAATAAGGAAAAGAGGTAAACCTATGAACACTGTAATAAATAAAGCTCAGGAAAAAATGGAAAAATCTATAAATGTACTCGTTGCTGATTATGGCACTATCAGAGCAGGCAGGGCTAATCCCGGCGTGCTTGATAAGGTCACGGTCGATTACTATGGCTCGCCTACACCTATAAATCAGGTCGCTACTGTTTCGGTCAGCGAGGCGAGAGTACTTGTGGTGCAGCCTTGGGATAAGACTCTTCTTACTCCTATCCAGAAGGCTATCCAGGCTTCTGATGTCGGTATCAACCCGCAGAATGACGGCTCGGTTCTTCGTCTTATGTTCCCTCAGATGACGGAGGAGGACAGAAAGAAGATTGTTAAGGAAGTCAAGAAAATGGGCGAGGACACAAAGGTAGCTGTTCGCTCTATCAGACGTGATGCTATGGATAAGATCAAGAATATGAAGAAGAATAACGAGATCACCGAGGACGATGTTAAGACAGCTGAGGAGAAGATACAGAAGGTAACAGACAAAATGGTCAAGAAGATCGATGAGACTGTTGCTGCTAAGGAAAAGGAAGTTCTTTCTATCTGATAAAGGGGCGGTGTTTGTATGGCAAAGCCTATAGTTACCACACTTCCCGAGGGAATGGCTGTTCCCGCACATATCGGTATTATTATGGACGGTAACGGAAGGTGGGCTAAAAAGCGGGGTATGCCCCGAAAAATAGGCCACCGTGAGGGTGCTAAGAATTTCAGGACAATTACCAGATACGCCAAGGCGCTTGGCGTTAAGTATGTGACCTACTATGCCTTTTCTACCGAAAACTGGAAAAGGCCGAAGGACGAGGTCGATGCTATAATGGATCTCTTTGAGAAGTATCTTGACGAGGTCAGAGACTTTATCGAGGAGAATATCAGAGTTCGCTTTATAGGTGACAGGTCGATGCTAAGCGAGACTCTGCAAAGAAAGATGAAAAGCGTTGAGGAGGATTCGCTGCACTTTGATTCTATGACGCTCGTTCTTGCTATAAATTACGGCGGCAGAGATGATATTTGCCATTCGGTCAAGAATATTGTAAGGCTTGCTCTTGACGGGAAGATATCAGAGAATGATGTTACCGAGCAGCTTATCGAGCAAAACCTCTACACCGAGGATATACCGGCAGCAGACCTTATTATTAGACCCAGCGGTGAGCAGAGACTGTCTAATTTCCTGATATGGCAGTCTGCCTATGCAGAGTTTTACTATACAAATATCCTGTGGCCTGATTTTACGGGGAAGGATCTTGAAAACGCTATAATAGCGTTTAACAACAGAAACAGAAGATATGGGGGCATTTGATCTGTAATGAAAACAAGAATAATATCTGCGGCGGTTGCCTTGGTCATCGCCGTTGTGATACTCGCACTTCATAAGACCTTTGTTTTTGACTTGGCGATAGCTTTTTTGGTCGTTGTTGCGCTTATGGAGCTGTTTAAGGCGACAAAGCTCGATAAATTCTTTATACAGACAAGCATTTGCTACGCATATTCTGTGCTTTTATGTGTAGGGCATATCTTTAGCGTATCATATAAGATACGTTACAGCGAGATAGTATTCGGGCTGTTTATTGTTTGTATGCTCGTAAGCTTTTTCAGAGACCATGAGAAGATACGCTTCAATCAAATGATAAATATGATAGCCTTAGGCTATTTTATCCCGTTCGCATTTGAGTGCTTGCTTAAGATGAACGATCTTAGCCACGGTCTGTTTATGATAGTTATCACTCTTTGCGGCGCTTGGCTCGCAGATTCGGGGGCTTACTTTGCGGGAACGTTTTTCGGTAAGACAAAGCTGTGCCCGGTTATATCTCCAAAGAAGACGGTCGAGGGACTTATTGGCGGTGTGCTGACTAACGGCGTGCTTATGACGCTTGTTGGGCTCATTTATGACTATGCGCTTAAAGGGCCTTC
>JAFRYW010000143.1 GCA_017442845.1 Ruminococcus sp. | reverse complement strand
CCTCCTTGTATTTTACTTTAGTAATGCGGTCGCCAAACCATTTACTATTGTATCACACTTGGAGGTTATTTTAAAGCGCTCGCTGAAGCTTTTTTATGTCCCCCGGTAGAACCGGGGGTTTATTTACGCTGAAGCATCCAAGCAAACAAAGCCCATATACCGTGACCTGCGGTATATGGGCTTTTACTTTTCTCCCGATCATTTCGTGTATTGCTGATAACACGAAATGTCTGTTTTTCTTAATGCTTCCCCGCCTTCGGCGGGGAAGCAACACACAGCCGGATCGGGCTTTTACTTTTCATTCAGGGGGTATCTTAGTTGGAGCCTAGCTGCTTTGCAGTCTTAAGCTCCTTATTAGCTGTCGAGCCTCTTGTTACACTGGCAGCCTGCTCGTTCTCCCTTGCCCTCTCGGCAGAGAGCTTGTCGATAAGCTTTAGCGGCGCCTTCTTGTCTGTCATAAAGCTTACTATAGTTTCGTGAGTTATCTCACCCATTGACCTTACGACCTCGTGAGACATCGCCTTTTTGTTGAGAAACCTCCTGTCATAGTCCATAGGGGATACGTTCTTTTCAACAAGCCCCTCAAACGCCTTGCTGCCCTTATCGGTCTTGGTGAAATAGTCCTGATATGCCATAGCGAGCATAGCCTTTCTTACCGTTAGCTGCTCGGCGGGGGTAAGGGGCTTGGGGTCGCTGTCCTTAGCATAATCTGCAAGTAAACGTGCAGCGTTTTCGGCAGCATTGTTGATCATTCTCTCGTGAGCGTTATTTGAACGTCTTGTTTCACGGTCCATTACTGTTGCCTCTATAGCGTCCTCGATCTCGTCGATGTCCTCATCAGGCTCGGCTGTCTCAGAGATCTCATCAAGCTTTTTCGAGAGCCTTTTGCTTTCCTCGGGTGCAAGGCTCTTTTCGACCTCGCCGAGGATACCGTCTGTGAGCGTTGACGCCTTTTTGAGTGCATCGATTCTCTTTTGCGACTTTTCGTCGGCATTACCGTCCATCTTGCCCTGCTCGGTCTTTCTCTCGAAATACTTGTCTATCGCCTTCCGGGTTATGCCGCCTGCGATCCTCAGCTGCTCAAGAGCGTCATCCTTTTCCTCTATAGTGCTGTTATCAGAGGAGAAAACGTCTCTGTACCTATTATAAGCATTTGATAACGAATACAGGCTATCTACCGCCTCGTCATATTTTTTGCTGCCCCTGTAAACGCCCTCCTTGGCGCTCTCAGCCTCGGTGATAACGTCGTCTATAGCATTGGCGCTTTTTCTCATTCGGTTAGTTTCGGTACGCTTTATGTGCCCTTCGCTAAGGTCGATATTGCGGAATCTTCCCTGCGTCTCGATGAAGTCGATAGCTTCAAGGCTGCTCTTGAGCATACCGCCCGTCGTTCCCGTCTCCTTACCTGTAGTCACCTGCTTGAAGGCTCTGCTGTGCTTGTCTGCAAAGTCCTTTACCATTTTTACAGCCTCGCCTGCGGCCTGCATTTCCGACTCGCTAAGGTCATCTATTTCGGGAAGGATATCACGACACAGCTTGTTGAGCTCCTTAAGATCCTTTGAGATATGGTTCGGGGAAATGTCCTTTGTGGCCATTTTTTTCTTGCCGAAGGGGATATTATAGCTAGTGCCGAGGTTTGAAAGGTTCTCGACGATCTCCTGCATTCTTATAAACTTCTCATTATTTGAGATCTCGTTTCCAAAGACCTTGTCATCAAGCTCCCACACAAGCAATCTGCCGTCTCTGCTGATATGCTGCGCCGCCTTATTGATCTTCTCGGCAGCTAAGATATTTGCTTCATGCTCACTTATCAGCCCCTCAAACTCATCAGCGCTTTTGAGCTTCTCTACAGCCTTATACTTCTCGGGCATAACGCTGCAAAGCTTGCCGTCCTCAAAGCCGATAGTCCTGTTTATCTTAAAGCCGTATTCCGCCGCCTTGGGTGCGCCCGACTCATACTCCAGCATAGCCTTCTTAGCCTTGTCAAGGGGCATAGAGCCGTTCTCGGTGATATACCTTGTGATAAGCTTGCTGTCAGTACGCTCGGTGACCTCGTCAAACTCGGAGAGCGTTTTTTTCTTATAGTCTCTCTTGAGCACCTCATCAAACTTAGGCGAATTTGACGAGACCTCATGGATAACGCTGCCCAGTGCATTTATCCCCGCACCTACATAAACGCCCTTTGGATCCTTTTGCATAACGATATCGTGAGCGAGCCTGTGTGCGTTCTTCTTATCCTCCTTAAGGCCGATAAGCTCATCGACCTTGCCCTCGACAATATCCTTCTCCCACTTCTCGATCTCGCCCGCAGCGTGAAGTATACTGTCAACACGTATTTTCTGTATCTCTGAGAGGACGCCCAAAAGGGTCTCCTTCTTCTGATCGGTGATCCTGCCACGGTTTCTCTTGGCAAAGTCCTTAAAAAACCTTGTAAAGCCCGCATTCATAGTCTGCTGACTGCTGTCCTCAAGGTTTCCCTCCAAAACATAGGAATCACAAACAAGCTTTGCCATTCCCGCATAGTCCTTCTGCTTTTCCATTCCGGAAAGCGTATCATATGTTTCTTTTTCCGTAAGATGCTTCAAAGGCATAGTTATTCTCCTCCGTTTTTCATTTTGATCCCTCTATCAGTAATACCCCCCGCTGCCAATGATCGGGTGCAGGAGGAACGGTTTTTCTATCTGTTTACGTAAGTGCCAATAAGATAAATGAGAATATACAGTATT
>JAFRYW010000142.1 GCA_017442845.1 Ruminococcus sp. | reverse complement strand
CGGCGATGATTTAAAATATCATCGACCGTAGGTCGATACCTCTTTTATTATTTCTTATTTATTCTTTCTTCTTTTTTCTTTTAGCAGGCGTGGACAATTGTAATGCAAAACACTTCTGCCGTGATACAGCAGAAGTGTCCGAATAAGATCTTCGTTACAGCGCCTGCGCTTATGCAGCGCCCCCTTTTATGCTACTTCTCTTCGTTTCTGTTTATCAGCTTGTCTATCAGGTAGCCGTCCTTATACTCATAAAGGAACACGCCCACAAGCATCAAAAGGCCTATCACCGACAGCACTATCGAAAGCTTGAAATAATTCGGGCTGAAGCTCAGCTCCACGACATTCTCGCCGTTTTCAAGAGGTATCGTGATAAGTGTGTCAAGCGTAACCTCTATCTCTGCGGGCTTGCCGTTTACCGTCGCCGTCCACCCGTCCTCGTAGGGGATAGTCGTCAGCAGGTACTTGTCATTTCCCTTGGCCTTTACCGTTCCCTTGACATATCTGTCATCAAATTCCTCAACATCAAGCACGCCCTGCTCACGTATGCTCTCGACTGCCTTTTCAAAGTCTATCATATCAAAGGTGTAGAACAGCTCATCGAGCCAGAACGCCTCGTTGTCCTCGTCGATCAGCGTTACCCTGATCCTTACCTCCTGATCCTTCTCAAAGTGGCCGAGCTTTAGTATCGAGAGGTCGTCCCCCTCAAAGAACGCCCCGGCAAAGGTCATCTCGTTCTCTGTCACCTGAAATTCGTCCTCGTCCTGCACCCACACGTTGCACTTGCGCTCATAGCTTGTCGGGAAGAACATATAAAGGTCGCTCGTCTTGTCCATTCTGATAACATAGTCAAGGTGCGCCTCACCTATCGAGGGGTCGTCCTTCTTGAACTTTTTGTGCCCGTCTGTCAGGTGTGATTCCGAGATGTTCTCACGGTCGGTATTTATAGGTCTTACACGTGTGAAGAACTCCGTGTACCTATTGCCGCCGATAATGCAGTTAAAGATCTGGTTTTGGTTCTCAAAGGGGTTTTGGTCGCTCATCGAGGCGTTTAGTATCCTCTCTGATGACACCATTCCCAAGCCCAGGGCGTAGGGGTTTTTGTAATACTTATAGGTCTCGCCTATCTCCTTCTCTTCCTTCTTGCCCGAGTCCTCGTCCTTTTCATAGACTATGTTTTTGGTGTCGAACTGCCCCACATACTCATACTGCTCGGGTATCTTTATCCTCGAGTCAACGTAGTGGTTGCTGCCCCGCTCTGTCTCCTTATCCATAAGATACCTTATGTCAAAGAACGAGTCGGTCATAAGCGTTGCGCCGTCGTACTTTGTATAGTGCCCGCCGTATGCGTAGCCCAGCTGCTTTAAAAGCGTCAGGGCAGACGAATTCATAGTCGAGCTTGAATGTGAAACGCCGTAGTAGCCCGTTCCGATAGGGTCGTTGACCGTTCGGTGGAAGGTCGCCTCCATACGGTAGAATTTATCGTCGTCGCTCTCCTTTATCGCACCTACAAAGCTTCTTAAGTTTGACATATACGGCTCGTAGGAATAGTAGGTCGAATACGCCACGTCCTTATCGATCTTAACGAGCGTGTCCGAGGCGTTGCAAAACATCTCCGCCGCTATCAGCATTACCGTAGCTACAGCTATCGCCTTTGAGCCACGGTATTTTCTGTGCAGGTGTATCAGCGCAAAGTAAACGCCAAGTGCAACGATCGAGAACCAAATGCCTTGTATCCTCCAGTGCACCTCGCCCGCATCATCTGTCACAGAGTCGAAGATCTGGAAATGCTCGTAATTCTCCCTCTCACACCAGAAGAGGAACGCAAGCAGCGATATAAACACGCCGCCTACCTGCTTTGAGGTTATGCCATCGATATTCTCGTATGCCCTGTAGCCCATCCATACAAACATAAGCGATATCGCAAACGAATACCTGAACGGCAGCCAGTTTGGCACCTGAAAGCCGTGCCACATAATGTCTATAGGCCTTATATACATACAAAGGATCATTACAGCGCAAAGCAGCCCCTTTGAGCACTTTTCCTTCATGCTTATCTTCTCGTTCATAAAGAAAAGCGGGATAAGCAGCAGCATTATGCTGCCGCAGTAGATCATCGGCAGCCCCTCGGGGTAGACCGTGTCATAGCTCATTGGGAACAGCTTTGTGATAAGCGTCAGAAAATCAAACTGCGTAGCCATTGACCAGTCGGGCGTGGTAAAGTCCATTTTACCGAGCCGCAGCGATGCAAGCACGGGTATGAGCACCACGCAGGCACAAAGGATAGCAACTATAGTTCCCCCGATAAAGCGCATTACAGCCAGCGTTATGTTCTTTGCAAAGATACGCCCCTCTTTTGAGAAGCAGTAGGAAAGAAAATACAGGAAGGTAAATATACCGACCATATACCCTATATAAAAGTGCGCCATGAACATAAGTGCGAGCGGCACGATGTAGGGGAACATCTTCCCCTCGTCAACGAGCCTGTGAACGCCCCATATTATCAGCGGCAGGTAGATCAGCCCGTCGAGCCACATAGGGTCCATAAACTGCACGACCATATAAGCCATAAGGCTGTAGCAGGTCGAAAAAACTATCAGCGCCCCGTTTTTGGGCTTGCCCGTCTTTCGCAAAAGGAATGCAAAGCTAACCGCAGCCGAGCCGACCTTTAAAAGCTGCATAGTCTCTATCGCCCCGCACATAGCCGTGCGTGGGAAGAGGCAGATTATTATCATAAACGGGCTTGCAAGATAATAGCCGAAAATGCCGAACATCTCGCCCGAGAGGTTTCGTGACCAGTCATACATCAGGCTCCCGTCGCCCCAGAATGCGTCACGCATAGCCTCGTAGTAGTAAACATACTGCCCGTTTAAGTCAAGCACCAGCACCGAGTTCTCGCCGTAGGGGTGCACCCCGAAAACAGCATAGGTTATATACATAGTAAGCACAGGCACAAGGAAAACGAGCAGGTATACTCTCCTGCCGCCCGTTTTGTTCCAAAGCGCCCCAAAAAGCTCCTTAAATGATATGCGGGGCTTTTTTTCCTTTTTTGTGTTTTTAGTTTCTTTAACAGCTTCGCTCATGTGTCGTCCTTCTCCCCGCTCTGCTCACGCCCGTTGCGGATCACGCTCCTGATTATAAAGCGGGGGCGTTTTTTGATCTCCTCATATATTTTGGCAAGGTAATGCCCTATTATGCCAAGTGAAAACATTATTATGCTAGATGTCAGCAGCTGCAAAATGATCACTGTCGAAAAGCCCGCAGCGCTCTGCCCAAGCAGCTTGTTGACAAGCGTTTGTATGCCGAGTATAACCGATATGATAAAGGTGATGATCCCTATCCCCATTATCATATAAAGCGGGGCACTTGTAAACGAGGTTATCGAGTTTACAGCGTAGTCAAAAAGCGCCTTGACGCTCCACTTGCTCTCACCCTCGGCACGCTCTGCGACCTCGAAATACACCTTCTCGGTCTTGAACCCCACCCAGCTTGACATAGCCCTGAAAAAGGTAAGTCTTTCGGGCATTTCGTTCAAGCTGTCAACCACGCTTCTGTCAAGCAGCTTGAAATCAGATGCGTCCCGCATATCAAGCCCCGAGCTGTCGCCGATAAGCTTGTAGAACCATATTGAGAACGCCTTATATATCCCCTTTTCCTTGCCACGGCTCTTTTTTCTGCCCTCGACTATGTCAATGTCATTATTTGACCATATATCGTACATTTCAACTATCGTCTCGGGCGGGTGCTGAAGGTCGCAGTCCATAAGCACGACTGCGTCGCCCCTTGCGGTCTTTAGCCCCGCAAAGATAGCAGCCTCCTTACCGAAATTTCTCGAAAAGTTCACCGCCACGGCGTGGGGGTTCACCCTGCAAAGCTCTGTGAGCTTGTCCCAGGTCTTATCAGTTGAGCCGTCATTTACAAACACCATTTCAAAGGGTATGTTGTTTTCCTGCATTATCCGTGTTACCACTTCTGCGGTATGCTCGATATTTCCCTGCTCATTATAGCTGGGTATCACTATCGAAAGCAGCCTTCTTGCCACATCTATTCTCCTTTATCCAACAAATCGTTAATATAATAATTGATAAGTAACGGCCGACGAACGTAAGCTTCGTCGACTGTTAGCCAGCAACTATCACACATATACTGTAAATTATGTATAGCTAAGAAAAATGAATATTTATCTTATTAGGTAATAGGTAATAGGGAATAGGTAATAGGTGAGGTGCGCCTGCGGCGGCTGCCCGAATGGGCATCTGTCGGCGAAGCCGACACCATACTTATTACCTATTAACTATTACCTATTACCTAGCGGAGCGAAGCTCCGCTAAATACCAATTTATCCTAGCGCCCACACAGATCGCAATACTAAAAAACAGGGGGCGCCGTAGGGTCAGCGTCCCCGTTTGTTGCCTTATAGCTTAGTAAAGCCCGATATCATTATGATAAGCCCGATCACTGCACAGGCGATACCGCCGATAAGCGACATCTTCTGTGAGGACTGCTTTGTGCTTACAAGCTCCTCCTCGCTCTTTGCTGTTACGATGAACTGCTTGCCCTTTTCTGTGGGCTTGCCGAAGGTGAGTGTGCCTGCGTTCATATACGCATCGCCCAAAAGGTAAAGCTTCTGCCCCGAAAGGAATGCGTACTCTACCATTCTGTAGCCGAGCATTCTCGCACCGTTGCCCGCCATAAAGCTCCCCTCAAAGCTCTGGAAGCGCCTGCGGGGGTTCTGGTGGAACTGCATACCGTTGTATACATTAGCAGGCTCAAAGCGGTCGACCGTCTTGGGCAGGTCGAATGCGCTCGAAACACCTACTGTCTCAATGTCTATAGTGTCGCCGTTTGCGTCAGTCAGTACAAGCTCCTCGCCCGACTCCTCATCGCTTATCTTTTCTTCCTTCTTGACAAGCTTTGTTTTTCTGTTGCCCTCGCTGTCGGTGTACTGCTCCTGCTCCTCATAAACCCTGTATGTAGTTGCCCTGTAGAAGGCGGCCTCCTTCTGCGAGAAGGGTGCTTTCTGCGGGTTTTTGGCCTTTACCGTGCCTTTGAGCTCGCAGTACTCTCTGTAGCTGTCGCTGATAGATGCCATATCGGCCATAGCCTCCTTGACATCTGCGATAGTCGAGGTCTGTGTTGCCTGTATATCAAGCAGCGCATCGCCCGTCTTTCTGCGCTGGAACCATGCAAGATAAACACCTATGCCTATAAGCACCAATCCAATAATTATAAATCCCATATACTGTTTCTCTCCGATCATACCTTAATATTCTCCATTCCCCCAAGCGGAGAAATGGAGAATATGCGGTTTATTTTTTGTTTTACGAATCGGATGACTGACCCATTTCAGCCATAAGCCTTGCAAGCTCTGCGTCAACTGCGGAATCCTTCTCAATCTGAGCGAACTCATCAACAGGGCCTGTTGCTGTGCCTGCGAGGTCTGCAAATGCGTCTGCCTTAGCTTCCTTGCTCTCAATCTTCTCCTCCATCTTATCGAGCTTAGCGAATGCACTGGAGGAATCCATATTGCCAAGGCTCTTAGCCATAGACTGCTGAGCATCTGCCATCTTCGAGCGTGCGATGAGCATCGACTGGCGGCTTCTTGCCTCGTCGAGCTTGCCCTTGAGAGCATCTACCTGAGCCTTGAGGTTATCTACCTGAACTGTAGCCTGGTCGTACATCGACTGGTACTGCTCTACCTGCTTGTCAGCAGCGACCTTTCTTTCAAGAGCCTTCTTAGCAAGCTCCTGATTGCCCTGCGAAAGTGCAGCCTTTGCCTTGTTCTCCCAATCAGCGCTCTCAGCCTTAGCCTTGTCAAGGTTCTTCTTGAGCTGTCTCTGTGAGCCCATAGCTGTACCTAAAGCGTTTGTGCAGTTCTGAACCTCCTTCTCCATGTCGATGATTATCTGCTTTACCATCTTCTCAGGGTTCTCTGCCTTGTCGAGAAGGTCGTTGATGTTTGCCTTTAAGATGTCCCCGATCCTTTCAAAAATAGCCATTGTTTATTCCTCCTATAACATAAATTTTATTTTATGTATTGTCAAGCTTATCCATCGTTCTCTCATAGCCGACACGCAGCTCATTGAAACGAAACAGAAAAGCTATGGCAAATACAATACATACAATCTTTGAAGCTGCCGCAAGCACCCCCGCAGCAGTCTGAACTATCTCAAGCCCGATAAGCCTGTTAACGATATCGAAAATAATATTTAGCATAACAGCGCCCGTGAGCCTTTTCCACGCCTTGCCCAAGCGGTTTATATCCGCCACGAAGGGCAGAAGGCTCTTATGGCTCGGCTGATCCTCCACGACCTTGCCGACGCCGCTTCGCATTATGCTTTCCATCATTCTGCGCTGAAAATCGAGTGACAGCCCGGTTGAGACCACGCCGCAAACTATACCTATATAGTTTACATATTTAGCACCGAGCTTGATCGACGCATATATCAGGGCCGCCGTGAACACCCCGTTCATAATGGCCGTAGCGACCGCATTCGGGGCAAACGCCTTAACGCCCTTGTCGTGTATCGAATACTCGGCTATGCCGACAGCCGCCAGAACAAAGCCCAGCGCCTTTACAGCATAGGTCACCCACATACTTAAATGTATATTTACTATTATCAGCGCAAAGCCAACAAACAGAAAATTCATTCTCTTCAGTCGCCCTTACTGTTAGGCTTGAAGAGCACCTTTATAAGAAGCCCCGCACCTGCTGCGACCATGCCGAACATAAGCACATATGTATAAAGCGTTCCGTGTATAGCGTGGAAGGATATGCTTGTGATAAGCGAGATAAGGATCACAAGCACGCCCAGTGCACATACAAAGCCGCCTATCCACTTTTTCTCTAAAAAGAAGGTAAGCCCTATACCTACCAAAAGCGGGATCAGCATGGTGCCCATAGGCATTCTGAAATTGCCTATGCCCCAATAGCCGTGCCCCCACGTTGAGGTGACCTCAAACGAATTGAACACCCAAAAAAGCCCGCCGCCAAAAAGCAAAAAGCCCATAAAAAACTGCATAAGCTCGTTGCTCGCCTTGCCGGGGCTTAACATCTTTTTCTTTTTCCCTTTTCTCAACTTCGGTACCTCGATATCAAGTCCGTCGTGTAATCTATTCACTATCGTCACAGGCTCCTTTTTGCCAAACTGCTTTTCCACAAGCTTTCCAATATCTCTCATAACACATTCCTCTTTCTATGTCACAAAAAATATATAAATTCTTCTGTAAATATTAAAAAGTACACCAATGATATTATATTACATTATCCTTAAAATGTCAAGAGTTTAGCACGCTAAAGGCGAATTTTCGTCATTTTAACACAATTGCCCCCCACAGCGGCAGCCGCCCGCCGAATTTGCGGTTTCTTCCTGCAAGCAGCGCTAAAAATGCAGGAAAAATTTTAAGAATTGCAGTTTTCTTTTCATTTTACCCTAATAAACTGATATTTTATCGTTTGAAATTGTAAATAAAGATTAAATTTTGAATTTTTTCAAAAAGGGGCTTGCAAAATGAAAAGATATGTGATATAATATATCCATTGATTGCGTTTGAGGCTTCTGCCCCGAGCAAGCAAAAAATATATGATGGGAGTTTTTATAATGGCACTTAAGAATGAATACCTCCAGAAGGTATACGAGCAGGTTGAGAAGAGAAACCCCGGTGAAAAGGAATTTCATCAGGCAGTATATGAGGTTTTGGAGAGCCTTGTTCCTGTAGCTGATAAGAGACCCGACCTTATCGAGGCAGGCGTTTTCGACAGAGTTGTTGAGCCTGAGAGACAGGTAATGTTCAGAGTTCCGTGGGTAGATGACAATGGCAAGGTACAGGTAAACAGAGGCTTCAGAGTACAGTTCAATTCCGCTATAGGGCCTTACAAGGGCGGCCTTAGATTCCACCCGACAGTATGTGCATCTGTTATCAAGTTCTTAGGCTTCGAGCAGATCTTCAAGAACAGCCTTACCTCCCTCCCCATGGGCGGCGGCAAGGGCGGCTCTGACTTTGACCCGCAGGGCAAGTCTGATGCTGAGGTAATGAGATTCTGCCAGAGCTTTATGACAGAGCTTTGCAAGCACATCGGCGCTGACACAGACGTTCCCGCAGGCGACATCGGTGTAGGCGGCAGAGAGATTGGCTACCT
>JAFRYW010000141.1 GCA_017442845.1 Ruminococcus sp. | reverse complement strand
TACGAATGCCGCGATGGAGTGGTATAAAACTGAGGCATGGGCTGATAATCCGTGGATAAGCACTCCCATTACCGAGGAACAGGTTGAAGGACTCATAGAAGCAGGTCAGAATGAGATCAATTCATATATAGGCGAGAATGCGGTCTATGATGTGCTGAGCGAGGAGGATATGCAGTTTTTCGCTGACTATTTTGCGGATGAGAGCGTGAACGGTTTTCTCTTAAGCACATATGAGAAGCCGGAAGCATGTGATGTCAGGGAGGCACTTATCCGTGATAAGGCGATAATAGAAGATCTTGACAAGGCGGACAAAAAGAACAGTGACCTGTCGGATTTCACAGGCAAGATTTCCGAGGAAAAGATAAACGGTACCTTAAGATCGGTACTCGGGATAGAAAATTCACAGCTCGACAGACCGCTCAAGCTGTCGGACGATGATTATCTGTATATAGAAAAGAGTGAGGATTGCCGAAGGCTTGTATGCAACGGCGGCTTTTACTACAACAATATATATCTGGTAATGATGCGTGCCGAAAATGCAGATGCCCCGTTTGCACTTACTGCGATTGAAAAGCGTGATGACGGGAGCATGCGCATACATATGAATTACTGGAGTGAAGATATGGACAAAGTGGACTGGGACGGTTCCTTCCTCTATGATCTGTATGATATGATGCAGGATTCGGATCTTAAGAATGTCATCAATATCCCCGGGCTTAAGGGCAACGTCTCATTGGGTGCTGTTGCCAGCGAGATGGAAGGCATCGGATTATCGGGCAGGAGCATCGAAGATACAGCGAAGCTCATTTCGGATGCAGAAGATAAAGCCAAGATATATGTTCAGTCCTTTAAGGGATATGATGTGTACTACAGTGATATAGATCCTCAGGCAGTCGGTGAGTATGTGGTTTCGCAGATAGATATCACTTCGGGTGACTATACAACAGCTGAGGGAATAGGTATAGGCACATCTCTCGAACAGCTTAAGAAAGCCTACGGTGACGGCATCGAGGCAAGGCTTTCCGGAGGCAGGAAGCAGCTGATGTATGAAAGGGGCAAGTATAACATGCTCTTCATTGTGGATAAGAGCGGTAAGATAGAAGAGATGACGATGTTCCTTGCCGATCAGGTCAGTAAATAGACGGTCGTACGGGTTTCGGAGAAAGATAATGCGTGTTGGAATGGGATATGATGTCCATCGTCTGACGGAGGACAGGGAACTTATTATCGGGGGTGTGAAGATACCCTATGAGAAGGGATTATTAGGACATTCGGATGCGGATGTCCTATTGCATGCCATAATGGATGCAATGCTCGGCGCTGCCGCACTCGGGGATATAGGCAGTCATTTTCCCGATACGGATGAGCGGTTTAAGGACGCGGACAGTATGGAACTGTTAAGATGCGTCGGAGATATGATCGAGGAGGAGCATTACATCATCGAGAATATCGACGCCACTATAATAGCTCAGAAACCGAAGATGCGTCCGTATATTGAGCAAATGCGCAAAAACATAGCGGGGGCTCTCGGAATAGATATCACACAGGTGAATGTCAAGGCAACAACCGAAGAAGGCCTTGGATTCACAGGGAGCGGAGAAGGAATATCATCACAGGCTGTTTGCATGTTGAGTTCCGTAAAAGAACTCGGAAGTATGCCGGTTGGCGGCAATTGTGATACCTGCGGCGGATGTCCGATGAGACAGTAAGATAAGGTTGAAGAAGACCTTACGCGGCAGAAGAGTGAGTTATGGGGATCATAAAAAATATTAAAGAAGAGATCAGAATAATAAGGGAGAGGGATCCGGCTATACATTCATCCATGGAAGTGTTTCTGTATCCGAGTTTCAGGGTAATGCTTCATTACAGGCTGGCTCACAGACTGTACCTTAAGAAGCATTATTTTCTTGCAAGGTGCATTTCCCAGCGCGGCGTCAGAAAGACCGGTATCGAGATACATCCCGGAGCCAGTATCGGCAGCGGCTTTTTTATAGATCACGGGAGCGGAGTCATAATCGGAGAGACCTCGATCATCGGGAATAACGTAACCCTGTATCAGGGGGTGACTCTCGGAGGAACGGGTAAGGAGACAGGCAAGAGGCATCCTACGATCGAGGATAATGTTATGATATCGGCCGGTGCCAAGATCCTCGGGTCGTTCACCATAGGGGCCAATTCCAAGATAGGAGCAGGTTCTGTGGTGCTCGAAGAGGTACCGCCCAACTGTACGGTGGTAGGTGTTCCGGGGCGTATAGTCAAACGTGAAAATGAGACGATACCGCGTGAGAGCATGGATCAGATCCACCTTCCGGATCCTATCAAGGAGGATATACAGAACCTGCAGCGTGCCAATTCGGAACTTACGAACAGGCTTCTTGATATGGAGAATGAGATAAGGCAGTTAAAGAAAGACAGACAGAATCAGGAGAGGCAGAAAAACAATGAGACTTTATAATTCGCTTACAAAGAGAGTTGAAGAATTCATACCGATAGAGGAAGGCAGGGTATCGATGTATACCTGCGGACCTACCGTGTATCATTTTGCGCATATAGGGAACTTAAGAAGTTACATCTGTGAGGATGTCCTTGAGAAACTGCTGAGATTTTCGGGACTTGATGTCAAACGTGTCATGAACATAACCGATGTCGGTCATCTGTCCTCTGATGCGGACACCGGAGAGGATAAGATGCTTAAAGGCGCAAAGCGTGAGCACAAGACTGTTATGGAGATAGCCAGGTATTATACCGATGCTTTCTTCTCGGATTGTGCCAAGCTTAATATCAAGACTCCGGATGTTGTAGAGCCTGCAACGCACTGCATTGACGAGTTCATAAAGGTGATAAGCTCGCTTATCGAGAAGGGCTACGCCTATGAGGCGGGCGGCAATATCTATTTTGATACCTCAAAGCTCAAGGAATACTACGTTTTCCACAACTTCAACGAGGAGGACTTGGAGGACGGCGTTCGTGAGGGCGTTGAGAAGGACGAGAACAAGAAAAACAAGGCAGATTTCGTGCTCTGGTTCACAAAGAGCAAGTTTGACGATCAGGAGCTTAAGTGGGATTCGCCGTGGGGCGTAGGCTACCCCGGGTGGCATATAGAGTGCTCGTGCATTTCTATGAAGCACCTGGGCGAGAGGCTCGACATTCACTGCGGCGGTATCGACAACGCCTTCCCGCACCACACCAACGAGATAGCACAGAGCGAGGCGTTCCTCGGGCACAAGTGGTGCAACTACTGGTTCCACATTCTTCACCTCAACACCAATGACGGCAAGATGAGCAAGTCAAAGGGCGAGTTCCTGACAGTAAAGCTGCTTGAGGAGAAGGGCTATGATGCGCTTGTTTACCGCTTCTTCTGCCTGCTCTCGCACTACAGGAAGAGCCTTGTGTTCTCCTGGGAGAACCTTGACAATGCAAAGACCGCCTATAACAAGATCTTAGCACGTGTTGCCGCAATACAGGGCGAGCCTGCGGGCGAGGTCGATAAGGCGATGTATGATAAGCTTATGAAGGGCTTTACAGATGCGCTTGATAACGACATAAACACATCAAATGCGATAACTGCGCTTTATGATGTGCTGAAGGCTGACACGACACCCGCAACAAAGCTTGCGCTTATCGACGAGTTTGATAAGGTGCTCTCGCTTGATATCACGGCAAATGCTAAAAAGCTTGCCTCGCAGCAGGGCGCTGATGATGAGCTGCCCGCAGAGGTAGCAGAGCTTGTGGCACAGCGTGCGGCGGCAAGAAAAGAGAAAAACTTTGCCCTTGCAGACGAGCTCAGGGACAAGATAACTGCCCTGGGCTACAGGATAGAGGAAACAAGGCAGGGCACAAAGGTAACAAAGCTTTAAGGAGACAGGCATTAAATGGCAAATGAAACAAAAAAGCCCGTCAGCAGGTCGATGGCTGCAAGGCGCTTTAAGGTGTTCTTTCAGTTTTCGATGATAGGGCTGGCGTTTGTAATGGTGTTTGCGATATTCTACCGCTGCACCGTGCAGAAAAACAAGCTTGATGCAAAGGACGTTGAGATAATACAGTTTGACACCCCCGCAGATGATGCGCCCGTGTGCGTTTTTGAAACGAATATGGGCACCTACAAGGCTGTGCTCTACCCCGATGAGGTGCCGGATTACGTTGACTATTTCACTACACTTGTGAATGACGGGTATTATGATAACACCTATGTTTTTGCGGTGCAGGACGGCGTGTATTTTATGGGCGGCTCAAAGACCGAGGACGGAACCGACAATGATGACACCGACAAGAAGAATTACGAGCGTGAGCTAAGCCCGAAGCTGTGGCCCTTCAAGGGGGCGCTTGTCGCCTTCGGTGAGGAAAGAGGGTTAGTAGCGAAGGAGACGCTTGCAGGGTCGAGGATAATGTTCGTTGACACGGTCGAGTTTACCGATGAATTTAAGGAGGAGCTTGACAATGCGGGCGGCAACAAGCAGCTCGTCGAGGCGTTCAAGGAGCACGGCGGCGTGCCTAATTTCTCGCAGCAGTACACGGTGTTCGGGCAGGTCATAGACGGTATGGACGTTTATGACAAGATCTGCTCTGCCGAGGTAAGTGACGACAAAAACAAGCGCCCTATGAACACGATACAGTTCACCAAGGTCTATATGACGACCTATGGCAAGATAAAGGGCGAGCTTAGCACTGACAGCGTAAGCCAAAGCTAAACGCAAAAAGAAAAAGCCACTCCAAGCGGGGTGGCTTTTATTTATGCTATCAAAGCTTAGCTGTTACGAAAATATCGTAGATAGCCTTCAGTGCGGGGGCGAACTCTGCCTCGGAAACGCCGATGATTATGTTAAGCTCGCTCGAGCCCTGGTCGATCATCTTAACGTTTACGTTAGAGTGTGCAAGTGCTGCAAAGATCCTGCCTGCTGTACCACGGTTAGACTTCATAGCCCTGCCGACAACTGCGATGAGTGCCAGGTCTGTCTCGATGTCGATGACATCGGGCTTTACGTTTCTGTGAAGCCCTGCTAAGACCTCCTGCTCCTTCGGCTCAAACTCTGCCTGCGAAACGATAACGCTCATAGTGTCGATACCCGAGGGCATATGCTCAAAGTTGATCTCATTCTTTTCAAATACCTCGAGCACCTTTCTGCCGAAGCCGAGCTCGGCGTTCATAAGCTCCTTCTCGATATTGATAACGGTGAAGCCCTTCTTGCCCGCAATACCTGTTATAGTAAATTCGGGCTTTTGTGAGGTGCTCTCAACTATCATCGTGCCGGGGTCCTCGGGGGCGTTGGTGTTTTTGATGTTGATCGGGATACCTACCTTTCTTACGGGGAAGATAGCGTCCTCATGCAGCACTGTAGCGCCCATGTAGGAAAGCTCTCTGAGCTCCTTGTAGGTGATAGTTCTTATCGGGGCGGGGTCGTCTATGATCCTCGGGTCAGCGATAAGGAAGCCGGAAACGTCGGTCCAGTTCTCATAGAGGTCTGCCGAAACAGCCGCCGCAACGATAGAGCCTGTAATGTCAGAGCCGCCACGGGAGAAGGTCTTGATAGTGTCGTTAGGCATAACGCCGTAGAAGCCGGGGATAACTGCACGCTCGATACCGTTTAAGCGCTCCTTCATAGCGGTGTCTGTAAGTGCGGCATCAAAGGTGCCGTTATCGTTAAAGTGGATCACCTCGGCAGCGTCGATAAACTCATACCCGAGGTATGCCGCAAGCACCTTTCCGTTTAGGAACTCGCCCCTTGATGCTGCGAAATCTCTTCCTGCCTTGCCGATAAAGCCCGCCTTGATAGCCTCAAAGTCCTTCTCGAGCGAGATGTCAAGGCCTAAGCCCTCGATTATCTCATAATAGCGCTTTTTGATCTCATTGAATTTATCGTCAAAATCCTTGCCCTTAGCTGCTACGTCATAGCAGGTATAGAGCATATCTGTTACCTTTGTATCGGCAGAGAACCTTTTGCCCGGTGCGGAGGGAACAACGAACCTTCTTGAATCCTCAGCGTGGATTATGTCTGCTACCTTTTTAAACTGCTCGGCGCTTGCAAGCGAGCTGCCGCCGAATTTTACTACCTTTACCATACATATATCTCTCCCTTTAGTAATTTAAAGTACCTTTATATTATACGCTGATCGGCACTTTAAGTCAATGCACAATATGGCGAATTTTTTTTGAATTTTCTGTGTACGCTTGTTAAAAACGACTGTGTTTGTGGGGCGTACACTTTTTGGTGCCGGGTGCACGTTCCAATGCACAATGCACAATGCTGGGTGCACAATTAAAAGCGGCTGCGCCGCTAATTAACAATTGTCAATTGTTTAATTATTTAGTCTGTATAGCTGTTAAATTGTGCATTGTGCATTGGATCAAATTCTCATTTATATTAGAAACACCTTTGTGACAAAGAGTATTCCGGTTGATTCTTTTCGGGCGGGTAGACAGTTATTTTTTCATCACCATGCTCTGCCTTGTAATCGTCCATATCCTTTGCAGCGGCGGCAAACCCCATAAGCATCAGCCCCGTTGCCAGAAGAAGCGATGTTACTGCCACAAAAAAGACCCTTGCCGATGCAGGAAAAACGTAGTCATCAGGCTCATATTCCTGCTCGTTTATTTCCTCATCGATCTGCTCGTTTTTTATTAGCTCGTTAAAAATGCGCTCGTCCCTGCGTATCATTTGCTTATCTGCCGGGATATATTCGCCATTTTCATCGGCGTCTGTATTATTCAGCGGTGCATCATAGTATTTTGAATCCTTGTATTTTAAAAATGCGCCCTTTTTGCATCTCAAAAGCCGTATAACACCTATGATAAATAATATCAGCCCCACTACAAATGCAGCAATAAGCGTTTCTTTTTCGTAGTAGGTAATATCATTTA
This sequence comes from Ruminococcus sp., assembly GCA_017442845.1. Classification (GTDB taxonomy): domain Bacteria; phylum Bacillota; class Clostridia; order Oscillospirales; family Ruminococcaceae; genus NK3A76. The sequence continues at coordinate 4,051 of JAFRYW010000141.1, read as the reverse complement.
CCGTTATGGACATAGCAAAGCTGCGGCACATCACAAATACTCCTTAAAGCCCTCGCCAATCTTGATGTTTTCAAGGGCGAGATCCTTCATCGACTGGATCACCTCGTGCGGGGTAGATTTCATTCCGCCGATAGCCCAGTCTATTATAACGCCGCAGAAGCCGTGCGAGTAGAAGTCTGCAAAAAACTCTGTCGAGATATTAGTTCCGTCCTCCTTGGAAACTGCGTTATCAAAGAAGAAGGTGAACATAGCGTGCATAACGTCAAAGAGGTATTCGTGGAAGATACCGTCGCCGCTTTGCAGCACCTTTGAGTAAAATTCCTTCTGCGCCTCCATACGCTTCAAAAAGCCCTCGAGCTTTTCATACCAGTTATGAAAGCGCACGCCGTGGGTTATGTAAACGAAGAGGTCGTTGTACATGATCCAGCTTAGCAGCTCGTTTTTATCCTGAAAATGGTAGTAGAAGGACTGCCTGTTCATTCGGCAGTCATTTGTTATGTCGGAGATCGAGATCTTTTCATACGGCTTTATAACAGCAAGCCGCTTGAGCGACTCGGCGAAGGTGTTTTTGGTTATAGCAGAACTTGACATTTTTTGTATCCTCCGTTATAATATATGTATATGACATATAGTCTGACCGGCGGTCAGTTTTTGTTTACTGCTTTTATTATAGCATTTTTTTTTAAGAAAATCAATAGAGGGAGAAGCGTTAATGGACATAATCAAGGAATTTATCGAGGGCAGGACGATGTATGCCTACGAGGAGCTCGGCTCGCATATAGAAAACGGCGGTGCGCGCTACACGACCTATGCGCCGCACGCTAAAAACGTTATACTCATCTGCAACGGCGACCGCTATCAGATGAACAGGGACGAGCGGGGCGTTTGGTCGCTGTTTCTAAAAAGCTCGGGCGAGGGGGATATCTACAAATACGCTATCGAGGGGCCTGACGGCGAGGTCAATGACAGGGCAGACCCCTTTGCATTCTACAGCGAGGTAAGGCCTAAAAACGCCTCTATCGTTTATGACATAGACAAGCACGAATGGCAGGACGGCGGCTGGATGCAAAGCCGCACGAAAAACTACGACCGCCCCATGAACATCTACGAGGTGCAGTTCGGCTCGTGGAGGATCAAGCCGGGCAAGGAGGAGGACGAGCGCTTCTACTCCTATGATGAGATGTGCGGCCTGCTTATCCCTTACGTCAAGGAAATGGGCTATACGCACATAGAGCTTATGCCTATGACAGAGTACCCCTTTGACGGCTCGTGGGGGTATCAGGTGTCGGGCTATTTCTCGGCGACCTCACGCTACGGCGAGCCTGACGGGCTTATGCGCTTTATCGACAAATGCCACCAAAGCGGGATAGGCGTTATCCTCGACTTTGTGCCCGTGCATTTTGTAAGGGATTTCTACGCCCTGCACATCTATGACGGCGGCTTTCTCTTTGAGAGCGACTTTGAGAACGAGCGCTACAGCGAATGGAACACGGCTCTGTTTGACTACTCAAAGCCGCACGTTTTGAGCTTTGTAAAGTCGGCAGTCAATTTCTGGTGCGAGAAGTTCCACGTTGACGGGCTGAGGTACGATGCGGTCGCCTGCCTGCTCTACCGCTGGGGCAAGAGGGAGAATGCCCTCAATGACAGCGGCATATGGTTTTTGAAAAACACAAACTATGATATACAGCAGGCGCACCCCGGCGTTATGCTTTTTGCGGAGGATTCGACAGACTTCCCGAAGGTGACTGCACCCGTGCAGTACGGCGGGCTGGGCTTTGACTATAAGTGGGATCTCGGATTTATGAACGACACGATAAACTACATCAAGACCCCCGCATATGACAGGCGCTATCACCACAACAAGATGAATTTCTCGATGAGCTATTTTTATAATGACCTTTTCCTGCTGCCCTACTCGCACGATGAGGTGGTGCACGGCAAAAAGACGATGCTCGACAAGGTCTTCGGTATGCAGACCGAGCAAATGGCGACTATACGTGCCCTTTACGCCTTCCAGATAGCGCACCCCGGCAAGAAGCTGGGCTTTATGGGCAACGAGATAGGGGAGTATATGGAATGGCGCCCCTACAAGGAGCTTGGCTGGAACCTGCTCACCTACCCTTTGCACGACAGCCTGCACGAATATATCAAGGCTTTAAACCACATCTACCTTAACACCCCCGCACTGTATGAGTGCGACTATAACCCTAACAGCTTCCGCTGGATAGATGCCGACAACTCTAATCAGAGCATTTTCGCCTTTGCGAGGAGCGATATGAACGGCGGCGAGATCTACTGCGTGTTCAATTTCTCGGGCGTGCCGCAGAGCTACTATTTAAAAGTAAGGGATATGCGAACCTTTGAGGAAATCCTCTGCTCTGACCGTGACATATACAGCGGCTCGAATATGACCCACGGCAGAAAAAGCCCCTACGGCGGCAGGCTCGCTTTACGCCTTGCCCCCTTCTCGGCGTATTTCTTTAGGGCGATAGACAACTGACCCGATCTGCAAAGGGGGGAATACTATAAAGAATAAAGACAACAGGATCCGTGAGATACTTTCTGCAGTATTCAGAGATCTGCTTATCATTTTTTACTATACGGCCAATGTGTTTTTAACGTATTTTAACAATACCGTTTACCGATATCTTAAGAAAGATCATCATTCGTATATGTTTGCTGCTGCAGTTATTGCCATTGTGCTGGTATATTTAGTTACAGTATTCACAAAGCACAGTACATATCATATCTTTATATCCTTAAGTATAGTAATAGCTATCCACTTGATCTTTCCAAAGAAATACGGAGGTATTTTTGGCGGAGGGTTTGATGACCTTGCAGATCAGGTGGGCTTGATAGCTCTGTTCTTTTTGGAGCTGTTTGTCCATTTGATCATCCTGCGCTCTAAAGAGCATTCCGGTAAAAAGCCGGATGAAGATCAAAATACATAACAAAAGCCGAAGAACTCTTTTTGTGAGCCTTCGGCTTTAGTTTTTGATTATGAGCATTCCCGTCGAGCAGTCGGCACTTGCCTCTAAGCCCTCCAAGCGGCGGTCAAGCTTTTCGCCGAGGTCGGAGATAAGCGGTATGCCCAGCCCCTCGCACAGCAGCGCACAGTGTGACATTGACGCATCACGCTTTACTGCTACGGCGGCTATGAACGGGCTCTGCATAAGCAGTATATCTGATGACGAGAGCGTTTCGGCGCAGAGGATAACGTCGTGGTCGTAATGCCCTAAGCGCTTTTCAACGCCCGCAAGCTTTCTTATGATCCTATCCCCAGTGAAGAATATATCCTCGGAGCGCTGCGACATATACTCGCTGCCCGAAAAGCGCAAAAGGTCGGAAAAGATCTTTGAGGCGCACTTTACGGCAAACTCGGCAGAGCATTTCTGGCTTCTTATCAGCCCGCTCACAAGTGAGGAGAAATCCTTATCCTCGATCATCATTTTTTGTATCTCAAATATGCCCGCAGCCTCTGTTCCTGCCCTTTTGGCAGCAATGTCAAAGAGCAGCTCAAGCTCCTGCGCTGCGGTGTCACGGGCGGCGGCAAAGCGCTCATACTCGGCAAGGGGGTCGTCGATATGCTCCATAAGCGGCTCAAAAACATCACGCCGATAAAAGGTGATAACACCGCTCACCTTTTTGTCTGAGCTTGACTTTCCGTGTATAACGATCATTCCCTCACCGCCCTTCTGTGGTTATTCTTTGCATTTCTCACAAAAAAAATACCGATACAGCACTGAATTTTTATTGATTTAATTATATCAGTATTCCTACCGATTGTCAATAAAATAACAGCATTTTTTTCATTTTCATCACAAATTATGCGCTTATTTGTATATCGTACATAAAAAAGCGCCCCCGAAACTAAGCGCAGGCTAAAAGAAAAAAGAAGAAAGAATAAATAAGAAATAATAAAAGAGGTATCGACCTTCGGTCGATGATATTTTAAATCATCACCAAAGGGAAATGTTTTGCAAAGCAAAACTTTCTTCTTATCGGCTTTTGCCGATAAGACACGACATCGTTATTATTCTTTATTCTGTCT
>JAFRYW010000140.1 GCA_017442845.1 Ruminococcus sp. | reverse complement strand
TTTATTGCTTTGTAATAATTAACCTATTTAACTTAAAGCCCGTAACCTTTTTGAAATAAATACGCCCACAATATGTTGTGTCAGCCAAAAAAATATCCCCAAACAAGAAAATTTGTGAAAAATACGATAAAATGATCAAAAACCTATTGACGAATACAAGATATTGTGGTATAGTTATATATGTAAGAGAAAATTGACAAGCTATTCGATATAATGCCGATGACACAATATGTAGTTTATGCGGCTGTGCAGCACCGACGGCGCTTTAGGCGCAGGTCGGGAATTTTTGGTGCGCTTGCCATTCATAAAAAATTTACATATTACAGTTTAGTTACTATATATCGTGCAAGTGTAACACGATTCGCCCATAAATGCAGTATTTTGACGGCTAACTATCCCATATTTCACCCCAAAGGGATAAAATAGTCGAATAAATATTCGATTGAAATTTATTTAAATATAGTGTATAATATGTTTATCGGCGGTAAAAAGTGCGAAATAGTGGTAATGAGTGCCTAAAACGCAAAAAAATGAACGCCGTAAGGGGTGAATTTGTTGCAGGATAGGCTAAAGGGAAACTTCTCCCAGACTATGGACGTTAAGGGGAGAATGAGCTTCCCGCAGAAGCTCAGAGACGAGATCGGCGACAGATTCATCGTGACTAAGGGCATCGACGGCTGCCTGTTTGCGTATAGCCTTGAGAATTTTGAGGCGATATGCGAAAAGCTCCGTGCTATCCCCATGATCAGGGGCAGGGCTATACAGCGAAACATAATGTCCTGGGCGATAGAGGTCGAGGCGGACAAGCAGGGGAGGATACTTATTCCCCAAAACCTCAGAGAGCAGGCCGGGCTTAGCAAGGAGATAATCGTGTCGGGCGTTTTCGACAGGTGCGAGATCTGGGATAAGCAAAGGTTTGAAGAGGTAAATGCCGAGGTCGATGAGGAGGAGCTTATGAAGGCTCTTGAAGGGACTGACTTCTAATGGAGTTCAAGCATTATTCTGTAATGCTTCACGAGTGCATAGAGGGGCTTGCGATAAAGCCTGACGGCATATATGTAGACGGCACTGCGGGCGGTGCGGGGCATTCGAGAGAGATAGCTTCCCGCCTTACAACGGGCAGGCTGATAGCTATCGACCGTGACCCGGAGGCTGTAAGGACTGCGAGAGAGCGGCTCAGCGGTTTTAATGCACAGGTCGTGCAGTCAAACTATGATGAGATAAGAGGCGTTTTGGACGGCTTGGGGATAGACAGCGTGGACGGGATATTACTCGACCTCGGCGTGTCATCATACCAGCTCGATAACGCCGAGAGGGGCTTTAGCTACCATAACGACGCCCCGCTCGATATGAGAATGAGCGGCGAGGGCATGAGTGCCCGTGATGTTGTAAACGAATACAGCGAAGCACAGCTTGCCGACATCATTTTCAGATACGGCGAGGAAAGGTTTTCAAGGAGCATAGCAAGGGGCATAGTCAAGGCACGTGAGCAAAAGCCCGTTGAGACGACTATGGAGCTTGCGCAGATAATAAAAGACAATGTGCCCCAAAAGGCAAGGCGGGTGAAGAACCCCTGCAAAAAGACCTTTCAGGCGATCAGGATAGAGGTGAACGGCGAGCTTGTGCATTTGTCAAATGCACTCGATGCGGCGTTTGACTGCCTCGGTGTAGGCGGCAGAATGTGTGTTATCACCTTCCATTCGCTAGAGGACAGGCTTGTAAAGCAGAGGTTCGCAGAATACTGCAAGGGCTGTGTGTGCCCGCCCGATTTCCCTGTGTGCGTTTGTGGAAAGACGCCCAGCGGAAGGCTGATAAGCAAAAAGCCGATAACTCCCACGCAGGAGGAGCTTATACAAAACAACCGCTCACATTCGGCGAAGCTTAGGATAATAGAGAAGTTAAAACCAAGAGATACAGAGATAAGGGTGTAAGCCCTTGGCTTTAGGAAATGGGTGAGGATAAATGGCAAAACAGAATTTGGCATATGAATACGACCTTGAAGAATTAAGGGAGCGGGAGGCCGACAGAAAGAAGCGGATAGCTCACGAGAGCGGCACCAAGACCCTTGACAAGGTGATAATTGCGAGGTTCATCGTTATATTTGCGGTAGCGGTCACACTGCTCGCAGCGATAATGTACGGCAGGGTAGAGCTAAGCTCGCTTTACACGAAGCAGGCGCAGCTTCAGGCAGAGCTCGAGCAGTACGAGAACGAGAATAAGAGCCTTGAATCAGAGCTTGCCCAGAAAACAGGGCTCACAAAGGTCGAGGCCTATGCTGAGGACGAGCTGGGGCTGCAAAAGCTCAACAAATCACAGATAGAATATATCAGAGTCGAGGAGGACGCTGTTTCCGAGCCGGTTGAGCAGCCGGAGGAGAACGTTTTCCAAAGGGTCAAGAGATGGTTTGGCGATATGCTGGAATATCTCGGGGCGAAATAAAATAATAATTATTAAGGAAAGTTAAGGACTTTATGTGCTTAGCTTTCTTGTTCTATATAAAATTATCAGACCTGTTGTGTAACTTAAGCAAAAAGGGCTTGTGTCGAGCCTTTATGTATGTTAAATTGCACAAATGCATTTTGAAAGGAAATTTGCGTAAAATGACCGATAAGCCTACGTTTTCGATGAAGAAAAGACTGAATATTTTCATACTCGGCGTCTTTGCGGCGATAGTTGTGTACCTGATCTACAGCATTTTCACCGTGACTGTCAGAGATGCCAAGATGTGGCAGGAGCTTGCAAACTCTCAGCAGCTGCAAAGCACGGTAGTCAAGGCGTCCCGTGGGACGATCTTTGATGCGACCTCGCAGGTGCTCGCACAGAGCTCGACTGTTTACACGGTCTATACCGACCCTGTGATGCTTGGCGAGCAGCTTAAGGCAAAGGACGAGAAGATCGAGAAGATAAAGAAGGATATCGCTGAAGAGGATAACGACGAAAAGCGTGCCGAATATCAGAAAACGCTTGATAAGTGCAAAAGTAAAGACCGGCTTTACGAAGAGCTTGTGGCGATGCTTGCTGACGAGCTTCAGGTCGAGACGAAGTTTGTAAGAGAACGCTGCGAGGCGAACTCGATGTACGAGGTGATCAAAAAGGAGGTCGAAAAGACCACCTGCGACAGGATCAACAAGTTTATGTCTGACAACGACCTTGACGGCGTAAGGTGTGAGCCTACAACAAAGCGCTTCTACCCGCAGAACGAGCTTGCGGGGGCGGTGCTCGGCTACATAAATGCAGACGGCGAGGGCGTTTACGGGCTTGAGGCCTACTATGATGACTACCTCTCGGGCATTGACGGCAGAAGCGTTACGGCCAAGGACAGAGACGGCGAGGCTATACCCTACAAGTACAAGCAAAGCTTTGATGCACAGGACGGCAACTCGCTTTATCTCAATATCGACACGACGATACAGCTCTATCTTGAATCTGCGCTCAAAAAATCGGTAGATGAGTTTAACCCCAAGGAGCGTGCCTGCGGTATCATAATGAACCCGAAAACGGGGCAGGTCTATGCTATGGCTACTGTCAAGGGCTGTGACCCCAACAACCCCAACGAGATATATGACGAGGCGTATGCTGCCGCACTTTCCGGAATGGACGAGGAGAGCGAGGAATACCATAAGGCACATATAGGCTACCTTACAAAGCAGTGGACAAATAAGGCGATATCGGAGCTTTACTACCCCGGCTCGGTATTCAAGGTAATAACAGGCTCGTCGGCATTGGAGGAGAAGGTGATAACGCTTGACGGCCCCTTCACCTGTACGGGAACATACACCGTTTTGGGGCAGGACGTACACTGCTGGGATCTGGGCGGGCACGGCTCGCAGAGCTTTGCACAGGCGATAATCAATTCCTGCAACCCCGCATTTATGGAGATAGGCGCAAAGCTCGGTATAAAGGGCTTCTGCGATTACTTCAAGGCATACGGCCTTACCGAGAAAACGGGCATCGACCTGCCGAACGAGGCGGACAGCTTCTATTACAGCGCAGATACTATGTCTGAGCTTGACCTTGCTGTATCGAGCTTCGGCCAGGCAAATAAGATAACGCCCATACAGATGATAACAGCATACTCCGCCTGCATAAACGGCGGGTATCTTGTAACGCCGCAGATAGTTGACAAGATCGTTGACGCAAACGGCAATATAGTCAAGGAGTTCGACCCTGTGATAAAGAGACAGGTCATCTCCGAGGAAACGAGCAAGGATATGCGTGATACGCTTGAATATAACGTCAGCTCGACCCATTCGGGCAACTGCTATATCCAGGGCTACAAGATAGGCGGAAAATCGGGTACATCACAGAAGCTCGATGTTGACCCGGGCGGGCAGATCCACGTCGGCTCATACTGTGCGTTCGCACCCGCTGACGACCCCGAGGTCATAATCCTTGTAATGGTAGACGAGCCGCAGGGCAGCAGATATTACGGTGCACAGGTCGCACTTCCCGTATGCGTTGAGTCGCTTGAGCAGGTGCTGCCTTACCTCGGCTTCTTCCCCGAATACACAGAGGAGGAGCTTACACAGCTTCAGGTATCTGTACCTAATCAGCAGTATCAGCCGCTTTCTGATGCGAAGAGCACCCTTGAAGCGCTCGGCGTCACCGTCAAGGTCGTAGGAAACGGCGACTCTGTCATCAAGCAGTGCCCCGCAGGCGGTACTATGGTAAAGAGCGGAACTGTTATACTCTACACCGATGAAACTGCACAGGAAATGAAGACCGTTCCCTCGCTGCTGGGCTTGAATAAGGAAACGGCTATCGAGGTCATAGAGCAGTCGGGGCTCAATATATGCGTAAAGGGCAACGATTCAGACGAGGAGAAGGCTACCGCACAGGGCGACCAGAGCGTTGCTGCGGGTGAGAGCGTTCCGGAGGGAACTATAGTGAGCGTAACTATCACAGCGGTAGATGCACTTCACGAGTAAGGAGACGGAAAAAATGGGCTTTTTAAGCGCACTTTTTGGCAAGGAGAAAGAGGAAGATGAAGAGCTGACAGACAGTCAGGAGCAGGCGGAAAAAACCGTGTACTTTCCTCTCGGGGAGTTCCATTTTGTTGATGCTGCGAACTGCGACCCGCCCGAGTTTGGCTATGAGGGCGAGATAGAGTGGTTCGATGTGCCGGACAGTGATGACCCGTTTGAAAGAATGCTGGGCGTCTATATCGACAGAGATACTGTGGATTCTCCCGAAGCAGGCCTTTGCTATAAAAGGCTTGAAGAGTATGCTTATGACAAGAGGGGCTTTGAAAGAAAGGTCAAGCAGGCGGCGGCAGAGTATTTTTTAAACGAGCACAGCGACTTGTACTTCGGCGATGAGCCGAATAATACGGAGGCTCTTGCGGAGGGCTTTGAATTAAGCTATATAAGCATATACAGAAACGGCGATACTGTGGTCTTGCTGGAGCAGTATGCAGACCTTTCGATAGATAGAGATGTGTATGTGACATTCAAGGCCGACGGCAGCGTTAAATTTGAATATACACAGGGATAAGGAGAAATAAAAATGAAACTTTCACAGCTTTTAGAAGGGGTAGCACAGACTTCCCTTCCCGATATTGACATAACCGATGTAACGAGCGACACCAGAAAGGAGCTAGCCCCCGGCTTTGCGTTTGTCTGCATAAAGGGCAACACCTTTGACGGGCACGACAGCGCTAAGCAAATGCTTGAGCGTGGCGCTAGGGTGATAATAGCGGAGCGTGACCTAGGGCTTGCCGAGCAGGTCATAGTAGAAAACACAAGGGCGGCATTTCCGAGGCTTTGCGCCAACTTCTTCGGCAACCCGCAGAAAAAGCTAAAGCTTATTGGCGTGACGGGCACAAACGGCAAGACAACGATCACGACGGTCACAAAGCGTATCTTCGACAAGCTCGGCATCAAGGCGGGGCTTATCGGCACTGTTTCAAACGAGATAAATGATAAGGTGATACACACAGAGCGCACAACACCCGAGCCGTATGACCTCTTTGAGCTGTTTGGCGATATGGTAAAGGCGGGGTGCGAATACTGCGTTATGGAGGTGTCCTCACAGGGCTTGGAGCAGAAAAGGCTGGAGGGCTGCGAGTTTGCGATAGGCGCATTTACGAACCTTACGCAGGATCACCTTGATGTTCACGGAACGATGGAAAATTACTATAACGCCAAGAAGATACTTTTTTCGCTGGCGGATAAGGCTATAATAAACATAGACGATGCCTACGGCAAAAGGTATTTTGATGAGATAGCTATTCCCAAAAAGACCCTATCCGTAAAGGGCAAGGGCGACTTTAACGCCGAGAATATAAGACTGACAGCGCAGGGGCTAGAATATGACTTTAATGACGGGGCACAGGTGCTGCCTGTTAAGTTTGCTATGCCGGGAATGTTCAATGCATCAAATTCGCTGACAGTGATAGCAATATTTGAAGCATTGGGCTTTGATGTGAAGAAAATAGTTCCGCTCATAGGCGAGATAGAGGGCGTAAGGGGCAGAGTTGAGGTAGTGCCCACGGGCAGAGACTTTACCGTTATCTGCGACTATGCACACACGCCCGATGCGCTTGTTAACGTGCTCTCCTCTATCAAGGAATGTTCAAGCGGAACGCTAAAGTGCCTTTTCGGCTGCGGCGGCAACAGAGATGCTAAAAAGCGCCCGCTTATGGCTAAGGCTGCGGCGGAGAATGCTGATTTTCTGATAGTCACCTCAGATAACCCGAGAAATGAGGACCCCGAGGCGATAATTCGGGACATTCTCCCGGGGCTGGAGGGAACGGATAAGCCCTATATCACGATAACCGACAGGCGTGAGGCGATACACTGGGCGGTAAAGAACGCAAAAAGCGGCGATATCATAGTGCTTGCGGGAAAAGGGCACGAGGATTATCAGATACTTAAGGGAATGAAGAAGATTCACTTTGACGAGCGTGAGGTAGTTGCCGAGGCGCTTGCAGAGCTTGATAAATAAGACATGACAGAGAGGACGGAAAAACCGAAATGGTAAACATGACATTAAAGGAAATAGTAGAGGTAGTTGACGGCAGCTTTGGTTTTCCGTCGGATATAGAGGTGTCGAGCGTATGCACAGATACAAGGGCTATAAAGGCGGGGTGCGTTTTTATAGCGCTTAAGGGCGAGAACTTTGACGGGCACGATTTTGCGGCAAAGGCGACCGAGCTGGGCGCCGAGGCCGTTATAACCGAGCGCCCGATAGAGAACGCAAAGTGCATTGTCGTAGACTCAACACGCCGTGCGCTTTTGACCCTTGCAAGCTACTACAGAAACAAGTTCAAGATACCGCTTGTGGGCGTTACGGGAAGCGTCGGCAAGACATCTACTAAGGAAATGATAGCAAGCGTGCTCTCACAGGGCTTTAAAACGCTTAAGACCGAGGGCAACCACAACAACGAGATAGGCCTGCCCCTGACCCTTTTCGGAATGGACGAGGGCACTCAGGCGGCGGTAATAGAAATGGGAATGAACCATTTCGGCGAGATCTCACGCCTGTCGCTGTGCGCCTGCCCGACTATTGCGGTGATAACAAACATAGGCTTTTCGCACATCGAGAACCTGGGCACGCAGGAGGGTATCTTAAAGGCTAAAATGGAGATCCTGGACGGATGCTCTTATGATGCGCCGCTTGTGATAAACGGCGATGATAAGCTTCTTGCAAACGTGACCCCGAGGGGCGGCAGAAGGGTCATAAGCTATTCTCTTTCAAAGAAAAGCTGTGATGTATATGCATCAAACATCAAGACCGAGGGCGGCACTATAACCTTAGATATAAACAGCAAGGCGGGCAAAACGCCCGTGACTGTAAACTGCTATGGCGAGCATAATATCAAAAACGCCCTTGCGGCGTTTGCAGTAGGCTTGGAGCTTGGAATGGAGCCCGAGACGATAGCTAAGGGCATAGCAGCCTTCAAGCCCGACGGCATGAGGCAGAATATTCAGGAGCGTAACGGCATAACCTTGATAATAGATTGCTACAACGCAGCACCCGATTCGATGAAGGCGGGCATCTCGGTGCTATCGCAGGTCGAGGTCGGCGAGGGCGGCAGAAGGATAGCTGTTGTTGCGGATATGCTTGAAATGGGCAAAATGGCGCCAAAGCTGCATAAAATGGTAGGCGAGGCGCTGGGCGGCAGCACGGTCGATATGATCTACTGCTTCGGCGAGAATTCAAGGTATTATATAGAGGGCGCTGTTAAAAAGGGCTTTGACAGCGGCAAATGCTTCCACTTTGAAACAAGGGAGGCACTTAGCGCCGCCCTTAAGGCAGAGGCTAAGGCGGGCGACGCTGTATGGTTCAAGGGCAGCCGGGGTATGAAGCTCGAAGAGGTCGTTGATGCGCTATAATGAGCTTACCCCCTACGGCGGGGTGCTTATGGGGCTTTGCTTTTTGCTAAGCCTTACTGCGGGGATAGCGCTTATACCGCTGTTTCGCTTCTATAAAAAGGGCATCTACGAGCCGCATATCGGCGATAGGCTCAGGAACGACGATTCCGCACCCCGCTTCGGGGGCGCTTTGATGATGCTGGGGGTCGTTTTCGGCGGTGCGGGCGGCTGCGCTGTGCTGTCCGTCAAGGGCGGCTTTGACGGCACCGGGCAAAGGCGGCTCATCGCAGCGCTGATATTTTCGGCACTTGCGTTTGCGGCGGGCTTTTTGCAGGACTATATAAAGCAAAAGCTAAACCGCCCTGCGGGGCTCAAGGGGTCGCTTTTGTTTTTGTTCCTTTTCGGGATATGTGTTAGCTTTCTTGTAAGCCTCAGGCTGATAAGCGGGCTTACGGGCGAGGTGCTTTTGCCGTTTCGGCTGGGCTTTTTGAGCATGGGCGTGTTTTATTACCCCGTAATGGGGCTTGTGATGACCCTTTGCATATATGCCTTCTCTATCCACGACACCTACGGCGGTGAGGAGGAATACTGCTGCGAGGGGCTTATGGGTATCACATTTATGCTCGTGTCGCTCTTTTTTGCCGTAATGGGCGTGGGGGAGTGCTCGCTGCTCGGCTATATATCGGCAGGCTCGGCGGCGGGGCTGCTGATCTGGAGCTTTTACCCCGCAAAAATATATTTCGGAGAGAGCGGGCAGCTGCTCTGCGGGGCGCTGTTTTGTGCAAATTGTATAATATCGGGTAAAGATCTGCTATTGATATTTCTTCCCGTTTCTGCTATAATAGATATGTTGACCTCGTTTATCCGTTTTGTGTACTACAGACGCACCAAGCGGGTGCTGCTTTTAGGCGGCAGCCTTCACGCTCACCTAAAGGAAAAGGGCGTGGGCGATGTGAGGGTGATACTATGGTCGCTGCCGATAACGCTTGCCGGAATAGCGGCAGGCACGGCTTTTTGGATATACAGCGAAAATATCCTGTCTTAAGGATAGCGTCAAAATGATAATAATTGTGCATTGTGCATTAGAAGGGTGGTGTGCTTGATTGGCGCCAAAGGAAGTAAAGCGTATGCGTGACGGGAGCCTTGTGTATGAAAGAAAGGGCTTCAGCGTCAAAAAGCATACCGAGATAGAGCTTGGCTCTTCAAAGAATATAGCTACAGAGAGAAGCGTTTTCTCGCTAAAGCCTGTATTCTCAAAGGTCGATCGGCCGTTTTTGATACTTGTGCTCGTATTGCTGGGCTTTGGGCTTATGATGATGTTCTCGGCGAGCTATGCCTGGGGCCTCAACAGCGGCGACGGGTACTTTTACATAAAGAAGCAGGCGGTCTTTGCGGTCATAGGCCTTGCGGTGATGTGGGTAGCATCTATCGTAGATTACCATAATTACCTTAATACAAAGGTGGCGTTCGGCTTTTTCATAGTTATGTGCCTTATCACGCTTTATACGGCGGTCGCAGGTACGGCTACGGCGGACGCTTCAAGGTGGATAGTAATAGGCTCCTTCCGCTTTCAGCCGTCGGAGCTTTTGAAGATCTCGCTTATAATAGTATTTGCATACACGGGGGCGGTAAACTTCCCGAAATACGCAAGCTGGAAGTATTCGACCATACCCTATGCGGCATATCTCGGCATAGCAGCAGGTCTGCTTGCGCTGCAAAGGCATATCTCGGCGGTGCTGCTTATCGTTATACTCGGCTTTTCGCTGATGCTCGTAAGCGGCGTGCCGCTGAAGACGTATGTGAAATTCGTACTGATATGCGTGGGGCTGCTGGCGGTCGCTGCGCTTGCTTTGTATTTCATAAAGGGCAGCTTCTCGTATATCGAGGACAGGATAGCGGGCTGGAAGGACCCTATGTCCGACATTCAGGGCAGCACGCACCAGACCTATAACGCCCTTCTGGCAATAGGCTCGGGGGGGATATTCGGGCTCGGCTTCGGTGAGTCAAGGCAGAAATACCTTTACCTGTCCGAGTCGCAGAATGACTTTATATTTGCGATAGTCTGCGAGGAATTCGGGCTTATCGGTGCTATCGTCGTAATACTGCTCTTCTCGCTTTTGATAGTTCACGGCTTTTATATAGCCTCCCGTGCTAAGGACAGGTTCGGTATGCTCTTAGCGGCGGGCATAACTATACAGATAGGCTCACAGGCGCTGCTTAATATGATGGTCGCCTGCAACGCCTTCCCGAATACGGGTATCTCGCTGCCGTTTTTCAGCTACGGCGGCACGGCGCTTATCATCACCTTGGGCGAGATAGGTATCTTGCTAAACGTATCCCGTCAGGCAAGGGTGAAGAAGAAAAGATGATATTTTGCAGAAGGAACTTGCAACTGTAATAATTGTGCATTGATAATAGAGGTGTTTTTATGCTAAAGGTGCTGCTTGCGGGCGGCGGAACGGCGGGGCACATAAACCCTGCGCTTGCTATAGCCGAAATAATAAAGGAGCATCGCCCCGATGCGGAATTTGCCTTTGCGGGCAACCCGCAGAAGCTGGAGGCGACTATAATACCCAAGGCGGGCTACCGCTTTGAGGGGATAAAGGTCGAGGGCATACAGCGAAGCCTGAGCCCTGAGAATATCAAGAAAAATATCCACGCACTCGGCTGCCTTATGATGACGGGGCCGAGGGCTAAGGAGATAATAAAAGACTTTAAGCCCGACCTTGTAGTGGGAACGGGCGGCTATGTCTCGGGGCCTGTGCTTAGAAAGGCGCAGCAAATGGGCATACCTACAGCGCTGCACGAGGCGAATGCCTTTGCGGGCGTTACAACAAAGCTGCTCTCCAAAAAGGCGAATGCTATAATGCTGACAGTCAAGGAAACAAAAAACCTCGACCCCTCGGTAATGAGCAAGGTGACTGTTACGGGGCTTCCCGTAAGAAAGGCCTTTGACGCTATGTCTAAGGACGAGGCCAAGGCAAAGCTCGGCTTTGACAAGGGCGAGGTATGCGTGCTCTCCTGCGGGGGGAGCCTGGGGTCTGAGACGATAAATAACAGCGTGCTGGCGCTGCTCAAATGGTATCAGGACAACGGCGTAGTTGTAAACCACATTCATTCCTACGGCACCTATCAGGGGTATAAGGACTTCCCCGAGAGGGCAGGGGCGCTTGGGATAGATACCGAAAACGATAAGAGAAGACTTATAAGCGACTATATAAATATGCCCGTGTGTATGGCGGCGGCAGACCTTGTTATATCAAGGTGCGGCGCTTCCACGCTGATAGAGCTTGAGGCTATGGGCAGGGGGGCTGTGCTTATCCCCTCGCCGCACGTTGCGGAAAATCACCAGTATCATAACGGAATGGTGCTTGAGCGTGCGGGCGCAGGCAAGGTCATCGAGGAAAAGGACCTGACGGACGAGCTGTTTATAGACACCGTTTCAAAGCTTATTTCTGACAGGGCAAAGCTTGAGGAGCTTGGGGAAAAATGTGCATCGCTCTACATCAAGGATACAAATGACAGGATATGGGGCGTGCTTGAAAAGCTGATAAGCACTTAATAATTTTAAGGAGACAGGAGAATATGGCAAAAAGGAACCCTTCTATGGGCGGGCTTGAAATGCCTGAGGAATTAGATGTAAACCGGGAGCTCGGCAGACAGATCATAGGCGAGAGCTTCGGCAAGAGCTCGGGGCAGATGTCAAACCAGATAAATATGCTCGAGACCAGCAATTTTGCAAGCGCATCGACTAAATATGACGGTATCGAGAAGGTCGAAAACCTCTCAAGTGCCCGCAAGCACGCTAAAAAGGAAGAGGAAAACGACTTTATGAAGAGCATAGCCAAAAAGCCCGCCGTTGTCAGAAGAAGCATCGACAACGAGCCGGGGGCTAAGGTAAAGGTCGGCGGCAGGTTCATCTCTGTAAAGCGGCTTGTTATAACAGCTGTTATAGTGCTTGCGGTGCTGGCTTCGTTTGCACTGTTCGTTCCGCCCGTGTTTGTGACGGATGTGATAGATTCAAGCGTAAGCCATGAGAACATCTTTGCATATAAGGGCATAAACGAGCTCAAGGTAGAGTATGCCGACAAGTACTCTATGGAGGAAAATGACGCCTTGAAATCGGAAAAGGCCGAGAATTACAGAGAGGTCTTCATCAAGTTCCACGTGGTGAATATGTCTGTTTTCCAGACCAGAGTTCCGCAGTTCGAGCTTGCGGCGAGCCATTCGAC
>JAFRYW010000139.1 GCA_017442845.1 Ruminococcus sp. | reverse complement strand
TTATTTAAGTGTTTTTCTGACGAAGAATTGTCCGAATTTGACGAAAAATCGAGGTTTTCGAGTTTATGAAACTGCGTAGATACGTGGGGTTTTAATCTATCGACTTCATCGTCGGGAAGAGCAATACATCCCTTATCGCAGGGGAATCGGTCAGCAGCATAACAAGTCTGTCAATGCCGTAGCCTATGCCACCTGTAGGCGGCATTCCAATCTCAAGCGCACGCAGGAAATCTTCATCGGTACGGTTCGCTTCCTCGTCGCCCTGTGATAAAGCCTCCTCCTGTGCCTTGAAGCGCTCTCGCTGATCTATCGGGTCATTAAGCTCGGAATATGCGTTGCACATCTCCCACCCATTCATAAACAGCTCAAAACGCTCAACGTGGTCTGGATCGTCAGGCTTTTTCTTTGTAAGCGGCGAGATCTCGATTGGGTGATCCATTATAAATGTAGGCTGAATGAGGTGCTTCTCAACATACTCCTCAAAGAAGAGGTTGAGTATATCTCCCCTCTTGTGCCTTTCCTCAAACTCTATGTGGTGCTCCTTTGCAGCAGCCCTTGCCGCATCAAGGTCACGTATCTGCGAGAAATCAACACCCGAATACTTCTTTACGGCTTCGGTCATTGTAAGCCTTTCAAAAGGCTTGCCCAGATCCATTTCATTCTCGCCGTAGGTTATCTTTGTTGTGCCGCAAACAGTCTGCGCAAGGTATCTGAACATATTCTCAGTCAGATCCATCATACCGTGATAGTCTGTGTATGCTTGATAAAGCTCCATAAGTGTGAACTCAGGGTTGTGCCTTGCATCGACGCCCTCGTTTCTGAAAACTCTGCCTATCTCGTAAACACGCTCTAAGCCGCCTACGATAAGTCTCTTAAGATAAAGCTCTAATGAGATACGAAGCTTAACGTCCTCATCAAGAGCATTGTAATGCGTCTCAAAAGGCCTTGCAGCTGCACCGCCCGCATTGGAAACGAGCATTGGAGTTTCTACCTCCATAAAGCCTAGGTCATCAAGATATCTTCTTATTGCCGAGATGATCTTTGAACGCTTGATGAATGTGTCCTTGACCTCGGGGTTGCAGATAAGGTCGGTATAGCGCTGTCTGTAGCGAGTGTCCTGATCCTTTAGGCCGTGCCACTTCTCGGGCAGCGGCAAAAGCGACTTGGAAAGGAGCGTTATCTCCTGTGCATGAACGGAGATCTCGCCCATTCTTGTTCTGAAAACAAAGCCCTTGATACCGATTATATCGCCTATATCGCCTTTTTTGTAATCCTGAAATGCCTCAACACCTACATCATCACGCCTAACATATGACTGTATCTTTCCGGACTTGTCTCTGAGGTCTAAGAAGCCCGCCTTGCCCATAAGCCTTCTTGACATTACACGCCCTGCAATAGAGACCTCTACCCTGTTAGCCTCAAGCAGCTCCTTGAGCTGCTCCTCATCATCGCCTGCCTGTGCCTTAAGCTCGGCCTCAAGCTTTTCATATGTCTCCCTTGCAGCCTGACAGCTGGAGGAAACATCATATTTTGTTATCTCGAAGGGGTCTCTCCCCTGAGCCTTTAATTCGTTTAGCTTGTCGATCCTTACCTGCCTAAGACCGTTGACCTGCTCGGCAGTAAGCTCCTCCGCTTCCTCAGGAGCGTTAGTTATATTCTTTTCTTCACTCATTTAATCTTTACACCTGTCCCTTAATTACTTAGAAATGTCGATTACCTCGAACTTGATAGTACCCATAGGAGCCTCTACCTCAAATACCTCGCCGACCTTTTTGCCAAGAGCAGCCCTGCCAATAGGAGATTCGTCAGAGATCTTGCCGTTGTCGGGGTCTGATTCTGTAGAGCCGACTATCTGAAGATCCTCGACCTCATCAAGCTCAATATCACGAAGCTTGATAACAGAGCCTACGCTTATCTCATCAACGGAGATATCGTCATCATCAACAACATTTGCATTTGCGATGATATATTCAAGCTCATTGATCCTGGCTTCAAGTATAGCCTGGTCGTTTTTAGCCTCATCATACTCTGCGTTTTCCGACAAGTCACCAAAGCTCCTTGCTTCTTTAAGCTTCTGTGCGACCTCACTTCTTCTGACTGTAACGAGGTATTCAAGATCCTCCTGTAATTTCGCATATCCCGCCTTAGATACTGTGCGGCCCTTATTTTCTGCCATATTGATCAACTCCTAATAAATATTTTTAGATAATATCTCAAAATAATATTATACCGCATTTCGGGCGGTTTGTCAAGGGCTTGGATATAAAAAAGCTCCCCCTTTTTTAAGCCCTTTTTTAAGGGAGAGCTCATATATCTCTTACGCCTTTTGGGGCTCGGCAGCTTTGCTAAGCACCTTGCCCGAAAAAAGCCTGAACATTGTTCTTACAGCCGGCTGTATAAAGAAAAGCTGGCTGAAAAAAGCAAACGGGAAATTAAAGCAAACAAGCTTTATCCAATTAGCAAGCAAAGTGAGAATATCAAACCCCTGATAATAAGGGTAGTAAAGAAATGCAGCCAAAAAGCTCATAGCAGGGCACATAATACCTACAGTAGCACAAATAATAGCTGTTTCAAATAATACCGGGTGAGTGGATCTGGGGTCAAAAACCTTGCCGGCAAGCTTGAATGACAATGGGTTCCCCACAAGTATCTCAAGCATATATGCAAGAATAAACTCTGTAATGACCACCGACCATATCGGCATATTCCTTCCAACCATATAGACCCCGCCCATAGAGCGTATAGCCTCAAGTACACTTCCCTTTCCCGTAACGGCCATAAGTGTCGAGCCGTTTACTACATAAAGGCTGTAAAAAACGTATGCGTGAACCGTTATTATTACGGTCAATAGTGCGAAAAACATTCGCTGAAGCTGTGTTGTCGGCATAATGATAATTCCTCCTAAAAGACAAAAGCACGCAGTATAAAAGTACAAACCCGTCACATAAGCATTCCGTGATTAGATTTATGTACCTTTAGTACTACGTGTGTCGTTGCTTTATATTACTATAACATTATATCGCAGCAAAAAGATTTTTTCAAGAGGAAAAATCGGTTTTCTCCGATTTGCGCACCGCAAAAGCCGGCATTTAAAAGTTTTTAGTAATATTTATAATCATTCCTCCGGCTCCTCCCCTATCTCCCTAAGCACAGTCTTGACCTCATCAAAGCTGTAGCCGTATCTGACAAGAGAAGCTGTTACCTTTCTGTTCCTATCCTCATAGTCAAGCTTTTTGAGATACTTTTTTTCGATCAGCTCACGAAGCCGCTCTTGGTAGCTGTCGGCATACGGCTCGAGAGCCTCCTCGATAATGCTTTTAGTCAGCCCCTTCTGCTTCATCTCCTGAACAGCCCGAAAGCGCCCCATTAGCTTTACCTCTATCAGCTTTCTCGCATAGTTTGCGGCAAAGCGCCTGTCATTGATAACGCCTATCTCGGCAAGCTTATCGCATACCTCATAGCAAATATCATCAGAGTAGTTTTTTTGCAGCTTTTTAAATAGCCCTACATAGGTGTTATCGGCGTAATCCATAAGGTACAGGCCACGTTCCTTGGCTTTTCTAAGCTCGTTATCGTGGATCACCTGCTCTATGGCCGCCTCGGGAAGCGTCATACCCTTTTTTAGGTTGAAGGAATAAACTATCTCGGAGTTTATAAAAAGCGGCTCACCCTCGTCAAGGTCGATACGTACTGTGCTGCCCTTATAGGGGGCAATTTCTGTTATTGTAGGCATATCTATCCCCCTTTAAGGCTGCTGCACTTATCAGACATCGACAGGTGAAAACTCCTCAAAGCTCTCGTCAGCCGAGATTGTCACATCTACCTTTGTACCTCTTGATGAGCCTGTGCCTTCTGTCTTTTTAGCACCCTCGGCAGCTGCTGCCGCATGGCTCTCAAGCTCCGAAGCCTTCTCGTCCTTCGGCGGAACTATATCGTCAGGGTCCTTTACCTGCTCCTTGATCTTCTCCAGGATCTCGTTCATTATATCCTCATGCTCAAGCAGGAAGTCCTTGGAATTTTCTCTGCCCTGACCGAGCTTGTTGTCATTATAGCTGAACCAGGCGCCGCCCTTCTTAACAATTCCAAGATCGACACCCGCATCAAGTATCTCGCCGACCTTAGAAACGCCCTTGCCGTAGAGAAGGTCGAATTCAGCCTCCTTAAAGGGCGGTGCGACCTTATTCTTAACTACCTTGCAGCGTGTACGGTTGCCGATAACTTCAGAGCCGTCCTTGATCTGCTCGCCTCTTCTTACCTCGATCCTGACTGATGAATAAAATTTAAGCGCTCTGCCGCCCGGGGTCGTCTCGGGGTTGCCGTACATAACACCTATCTTCTCACGCACCTGATTGATGAATATAGCCACACAGTTAGATTTGCTGATAACAGATGTAAGCTTTCTCATAGCCTGGCTCATAAGCCTTGCGAGCTGGCCTACGTGAGCGTCACCCATTTCGCCGTCGATCTCAGCCTTAGTTACCATAGCAGCAACAGAGTCGAGAACTATTACATCAACAGCACCCGAGCGTGCGAGGTATTCGGCGATAGAAAGTGCGTCCTCACCGCAGTCGGGCTGTGAAACTAGCATTTCATCTATATTTACGCCGAGCTTTCTTGCATATACAGGGTCGAGTGCGTGCTCAACATCGATAAATGCAAC
This sequence comes from Ruminococcus sp., assembly GCA_017442845.1. GTDB lineage: Bacteria > Bacillota > Clostridia > Oscillospirales > Ruminococcaceae > NK3A76. Next base: position 4,381 of record JAFRYW010000139.1, on the reverse strand, counting down.
ATTTCCGCCAAGCTTCTGTGCCTCGGCAACAACGTGAAGCGCAACAGTCGTTTTACCGGACGACTCAGGCCCGTATATCTCAACGATCCTTCCCCTCGGAACGCCGCCTATACCAAGCGCCATATCAAGTGTCATAGAGCCGGTCGAAATAGCGTCAACGTCCATTTCCTTGTCCTCTCCAAGGCGCATTATAGCGCCCTTGCCGAATTGCTTTTCTATAGTAGCTATAGCAGTATCCAGCGCCTTTTTCTTCTCCGCCTCATCAGTTATCTTAACTACCTTTTCTTTTTCCTTTTTCTTCTTGTCAATAGCCATTTTTGTGACCGCCTTTCACTTGTAATATTTTGAGTTTTCCTGCCCTCGGTTATATTATAGCATACTTTTCAAAAAAGTGGGTATCTTTTTTTGGACAGTTGTATCAGTATATGCAAATGTACAAATAATCGTACAAATTAGTCTTTAATAGACCTTGACATTTCCCTTTTCGGTGTAAAAGCCCAATACAGCACGCTTTACGCCGCAGTAGTCCTCATAAGCCCTTACGTCCTCAAAGCCCGCCTGGATAAGTATCTCCATTACCTCCTCAGCCTGTGTATAGCCAACCTCAAAGGCAAGCATACCGTTGTGTGCAAGCCTTGTTTTGTAGGCTCTTGTAATGTCACGGTAAAAGTCAAGCCCGTCCTCGCCGCCGAACAGCGCCTCCTCAGGCTCATATGTGACCTCACGCTGCAATTGATCCATATCCTCTTTTGTCAGATACGGCGGGTTGCAGACAATAATGTCTGCTGCCGGCAGGCTGTCAATTAGTACTTTTTCAAGGCAATCACCCTTGATAAGCTTGACCGATGAATTATTAAGTCTGATATTCTCGTTAAGAAAATACGCCGCTTTCTCGCTCTTTTCGACGGCATAGACCTCCTTTGGCGATAGCTCTTTTTCAAGCGCCAAGGCTATGCAGCCGCTCCCCGAGCAAAGATCGACTATCACGGGGCTTTTATTTCTGTTTTTTCTGATAACAGCTTCAACAAGCGTTTCAGTATCCTGCCTTGGGATAAGCACGCCCTCGCCTACCTTTACTGTTATCCCGTAAAACTCCCACTCACCGAGAATATACTGCAAGGGGTAGCCGCCGCATCTTTTCTGTATCATCATCTTAAATGCGACAAGCCCCTGCGCCGTTTCCGCTTCAGCCTTGGGCGAGTGTATGTCAAAGCCAAAGGCACACGTAAAAAGCTGCCCCGCATCAAAGTCGGCGTTATCATTTCCCGAATCCCTAAGCTGCTTTATGGCAGACTTGTATTCTTCCTTCAGGCTCACCATCTGTCGTCCTCGCTATCCTCGGGGATAACCGCCTTGAGCGCTGCGATAGCACATTCTATCTGCCAGTCATTCGGCTCGCTTGTTGTTATCCTCTGCACCCATAAGCCGGGGGCTGAGATGATGCGTGTTGCCAGATTATCATACCTTCCTGCAAGCCTTATGAGCTCGTAGGCTATCCCAACTATAACAGGCAGCAGCAAAAGCTTAAAGCCCATTCTCACAAGTATATTATCCCACGGTACACCTACTACCGTAAACACGAAAATGCTTATAAACAGCACTAAGAAAATAAAGCTTGTGCCGCAGCGTGGGTGGAAGCGTATCTGCTTTCTTACGTTCTCGACGTTCAATTCCTCGCCGCTCTCATAGCAGGCTATCGTCTTGTGCTCAGCGCCGTGGTAACGGTAGGTCGTAGCAATATCCGACATAAGCGATGTAAGCTTTGTATAAGCTAAGAATATCGAGATCTTCAAAACGCCCTCGATGCAGTTTTTAGCAAATGGCGAAAGAGAAATGATATACTTATCGATCAGCTTTGAGATAAACGCCGGGAAAAGCATAAACAGCACAAGTGCGAGCCCCACGCCTATAATCATCGAAACAACAGATATAACAGGCATAAGCTTGTCACCCAGCTTATCGTTGAGCCACTGCTCGAATTTTGACAGCTCCTCCTCGTCATCTTCCGTCATCTGCTTGTCGGCCGACCTTGAAAGGCACTTATAGCCGTCTATCAGGCTGTCGAGAAAATTGAATATCCCTCTCAAAAAGGGCACCTTTCTGTACCAGGGCAGCGATTTTGCGCTGTATTTTAAGTCCCACACCTCAAGGTCAATCTCGCCGCTCGGCAGCCTGCACGCCATAGCCTCTTTTTCTACGCCACGCATCATTACGCCCTCTATTACAGCCTGCCCGCCTGTTTTAGCCTTGAATTTCTCGTTAGGGTTACGCTTGCTCATTTCCTTGTCCTCACGTTCTATATCTCTTTGTTTTCAATACTGCTGTCAGTCGAGATCAGCTCGACATTTACGCTTTCCTTGTCTTTTTCGCTGCTATGCCCCTCGTCGATAAAGGGCAGCTCCATAATTACAGTAGTGCCGACGCCCTCCTCGCTTCTTATATCAAGCGTGCCGCCGTGCATACCTACTATCTCATCAGCCACCGCAAGCCCTATTCCCGAGCCACGGCGTGTCTGGTTTGATTTAAAGAATTTCTGCTTGACCTTTGGCAGATCCTCCTTACTGATGCCTATACCTGTATCGGAAACGGATATAACTATCCTGTCGCCCTGCTGATAAGCCTCAACAGACACGGTATCGCCCTTGTCTGAATATTTTATAGCATTGTCTACAATGTTTATGAACACCTGTCTTAGCCTGTTTCTGTCACCGTAAATAAAGGGCAGCATCTCAGGCTCATAGTAATTAAGGGTAATACCAAGCGACTTAGCCCTTTCCTGATAGATAAGCACAGTCTCGCCAAGCTCTGCCAAAATATCCATTTTCGCCTTTTGCAGGTAAAGCCGCCCGTCCTGAATACGTGAGAAATCGAGCAGCTCCTCGACCATTTGCGACAGTCTCTCTGTCTCTGAGGTTATTACCCTCATTCCCTTTACAAAGGTCTCTCTGTCATCAATGCTCATCATAGTCTCGCTCCAGCCCTTTATAGCTGTAAGCGGCGTTCTCAGCTCGTGGGATACAGATGAAATAAATTCATTCTTCATAGCCTCTGTATTTGAAAGCTCATCTGCCATATAGTTTATAGAGTCGCAAAGCTCGCCCAGCTCGTCATTGGTCTGCTTCTCAAGTCGCTTTGAGAAATCACCCTTAGCGTACTGCCTCGCAACATCACCTATCTCGATAACAGGGTGAACTATGCCCTTTACAAAGAACATACCCGAAAGAAAAACTATCAGTATGATCAGCAGGCAAATGATCGAGATAAGCACAGCAAAGCTTATGATCTTTTCATCGACCTCGTGAAGTGATACAATCATTCTTAGTGCCTCATACTCACAGCCCTTTACCGAGAAAACGCTTGTAAACGCAAGCACCTTTTCTCCCGTCGAGGTACGGTAGACCTCATAGCTGCTGCCGTTTGACGAGGTCTTGGCAGCTTCATAGTCCTTAAAGCTGCTCTCTGTCGGCTTAAAGCCGGATGATGTTATATCGACACTGCCGCTGCGGTCTATCGCCATAAGCTCGATCTTATCCTTATCGTTATACCCCGCCACGAGCGAGCGGATCTCGGAGTTATAATTTACACCGGTATCCTTCTCGTTAAGTATCGAGCCGGTTATAACGTTCATTTTAGAGCTTAGATACTGCCTTACCGAGCTGTAATAATAGCTCCTTATCGAAACAATAAGCAATACCTCAATGACCAGCAAAACAGCGATCATCACCCCTACACCGTTTATCAGCCAGTGAGAGGTGATGCTTCTTCTTCCTATTTTAAGCTTATTCAAAATGCTTCACTCAATTCTGTGCACTCCACTTATACCCAAAGCCCCATATAGTCAATATATACTTCGGGCTGGAGGGCTCATCTTCGATCTTCATTCTTATTCTTCTTATATTAACATCTACTATCTTATCATCACCGTAGTAGCTCTCGCCCCAAATATGGTTAAGTATCGAGGTACGGTCAAGTGCGGTGTTCTGGTTTTTGAAAAAGTATTCCATGATCTGATACTCTACCTGGGTAAGGTCTATCTGCTTGCCGTTTTTATAAACAGTCCTGCTCTTAAGATTGAGCGTGAACGGCCCCGAGGTAAGAAGCGACTGCTCCTCTGGCTTTGCGTGTGACATACCTACTCTTCTGCAAACAGCATCTACTCTGGCTATCAGCTCAGAGATAGAGAAGGGCTTAGTGATATAGTCATCAGCGCCTATCATCAAAGACGAGATCTTATCCATTTCCTGGCTCTTTGCAGAGAGCATTATTATACCCATTGTGGTGTTTTTCTCTCTTATCTTCTTGCATACCTTCATGCCGTCTATACCTGGCATCATTATATCAAGAAGTGCAACATCAAAATTGCCGCCCTCTTCAAAGACCG
>JAFRYW010000138.1 GCA_017442845.1 Ruminococcus sp. | reverse complement strand
TGGGGAAGTCTGTCGTAACCTCGCCGTCGATCTCATACCCTACGCAAACGGGTATCTTGTCAAGATAGCCAAGCGCATCGACTACAGTAAATGCAACGTCTGTTGTGCCCTGCATTCTGCAGCCGTACTTTGATGCTACGCAGTCAAACCAGCCCATTCTTCTGGGTCTGCCTGTTGTAGCACCGTACTCGCCGCCGTCGCCGCCTCTTCTTCTAAGCTCGTCAGCCTCATCGCCGAAGATCTCGGAAACGAATGCACCTGCGCCTACAGCCGAGGAATATGCCTTAACGACCGTAACTACCTGCTTGATCTCGTAAGGCGGCAACCCTGCACCGATAGCGCCGTATGCTGCCAGCGTCGATGAAGATGTTACCATAGGATAGATGCCGTGATCGGGGTCCTTAAGAGTGCCGAGCTGCCCCTCTAGGAGAATGTTCTTGCCGTCCTTTATAGCGTTCCATAGGTATGTGGAAACGTCGCAGACATAAGGCTCTACCATTTCCCTGTATTTCATAAGTGTATCAAAGATCTCCTGCTCGTCAAGCTTCGGTTTGTGATAGAGATGCTCCAAAAGTACGTTTTTCTGTACAACAACTCTGGAAATGTGCTTTTTGAGCTCTTCCTCGTCAAACAGCTCCTGAACCTGGAAGCCGATCTTTGCATACTTGTCGGAATAGAAGGGTGCGATACCTGACTTGGTCGAGCCAAAGCTTGCCTTGCCGAGCCTTTCCTCCTCATACTGGTCAAAAAGTACGTGGTAAGGCATTACCATTTGCGCCCTGTCAGAAACTAAGATCTTTGGCATGGGAACGCCCTTTGAGGTTATGTCATTTATCTCCTTGAAAAGTACGGGAATATCAAGTGCAACACCGTTGCCGATTATACTTGTCGTATGGTCATAGAATACACCGGAAGGAAGTGTGTGAAGTGCAAACTTTCCGTATTTGTTTACAATAGTGTGTCCTGCATTAGCACCGCCCTGAAATCTAATGACGATATCAGCCTCCTGCGACATCATGTCGGTTATTTTACCTTTACCCTCGTCGCCCCAGTTAGCGCCAACTATAGCTCTTACCATGTTGATCCTCCGTTCAAAATGTCAAAATGATTGTGATGATATTCAGGCAATATCACTTATATAGTATATCACATTTGATCCTTCAAGTAAATAGTTTTTTGAAATTTTACATTTTGTAAACATAATTTAGCTTTGTGAGGGCTGCTCGTAATTGTAATGGAAAATTTTAAAAAGCGGTTGACTAATCGGAAAATATATTGTATAATTATATAGAATAGAGGAATTATGCATAAAAGGGGTGTGAGCGGTATGACAAAGAGGACTGTCGGCGTGTGCTTTTCGGGCACGGGCGAGGAGTATCAGATGAAGGTCATCAAGGCTCTTATCGACTATGTCGGCGGCTTTGATATACGCTTGCTTCTTTTTGCCTGCCTTGATAATAAGTACGGCAATAAGCCTCACGATGACGGCGAGTACAGCATTTTCAAGCTGATAAATTTTGATAAGCTCGACGGGCTCATCGTGCTTGGTGAGACTATCAAGGATACCTCTGTGCTAAGTGAGCTTGTAAGGGCTGCAAATGAGAAAAATGTCCCTGTTGTGTGCTTTGATAAGCCTGTCGATGGGGCTGACTGCAATATCATTTTTGATGACTGCGGCGCTGTTGAGAGCATTACCGAGCACCTGATAAAGGTGCACGGCTGTAAGAGCATCAATTTCCTTGCGGGCTATATGGGGCAGATAGTTTCTGACAGAAGGCTGGAATCCTATAAGAAGGCTTTGGAAAAAAACGGCATACCGTTTGAGCCCGAGCGTGTTGCAGAGGGCGGCTGGTGGGCGTTCGCCACAAAGCAGAAGGTCGATAAATGGCTTGAGGACGGTATGGTGTTCGATGCGATAGTCTGCGCTAACGACCTTATGGCAATGGCTGCTGCTGATGAGCTGTATAATCACGGGCTGCGTGTACCGGAGGATGTTAAGGTGACGGGTATAGATGCCCTTCATTCCGCTGAGTGCTTTATCCCGAGGATAACTACTGCCCGCTTCAAGCACAGCGAGGGTATCGCTGCGGCTGTAGATCAGTTAAGAGACATTTGGGCGGGCAAGCCTGTTTCGGATAGTATCGTGCTCGGAAACGATCTTGTGTTTGCCGATTCCTGCGGCTGCTGTGAGGTCGAGTTCGATAAGAGCAAGATCAACGGCTACGCTTTTGACCTGAGCTATGCTAACGAGATCACATCTATTTTTGATAAGCATATGATCCGCTTTACTAACAATGTCAACTCTGCCGAGAACTTTGAGGCGGCGCTCACAACTATGGCTAATTACTGTAAGCGTGCCTGGTGCAGGGAAATGTGGATCTGTGTAAATAAGGGCTTCTTTGAGAGCGATGAGCAGGTAAGCGGCTTCGGCGATGAAATGGAGCTTGTGATAATGAAGGATATGTTTACCGCAAAGCGCTGTAACGATCCCTTCCCGACAGCCGAGCTTCTGCCGGACAGTGAAAAGTGCTTTGAGGATAATAAGAATATCCTCTTTATACCTCTTCATATAAAGGATTGGGTCATCGGCTATGTCGCAAGAGAAATAATGAATACTGCGGCGCTCGATAACTGGTACACCTTTTCGATGAACCTGTCGAGTATGTTCGCTGTGATCAGGAGCCAGCAGCATCTGCGCTTGGCGAACGAGCAGCTTGAGAATATGTATATCCACGACCCTATGACAGGCGTATATAACAGACGAGGCTTCTTTAAGGAGATGTCAAAGCGCTTTGCGGGCAGGCGTGATGCTGAGATAATGGTAGTCTCCGCAGACCTTGACGGGCTCAAGGAGATAAATGATAAATACGGGCATAATGAAGGCGATAGGGCTATAGAGATAGTTGCTGCTGCGCTTCAGTCTGCCTGCGGCGATAAATGCGTTTGTGCACGCTTCGGCGGTGATGAGTTTATTGCGGCAGGGGAGTATGAGGCAGGGCTTGCGGAGGAGTTTGAGAAGCTCTTCGACCTTTGCATATTTAACCATAACAGCGCCGCCAATACCCCGTATGAGATATCTGCAAGCATCGGTATCGTAAACGATAGATGTACATTTGATATGATAGATAAGGTCATTTCCCTCGCTGATGAGAGAATGTACTTTAGAAAAAAGGAAAGAAAACAATATACAAGGCAAACGCCAAGATAAAAAGAACAGGAGATCTGAAAAAAATGAGCAAGACCAAGCTTATATCATCAGCTGCGGCAGCACTTACCGCTTTGGTATTGATGCTTCCGATGACCGCTTCGGCTATCCCGATAGCGACCGAATCGACCCCCGAGGTGGTCGAGCCGGAGGATCCCGATACACAGACGGATGAGCCTACAGTTACCGATGAGCCGGAGGATCCCGATACTCAGACGGATACCAAGACTGAAACAAAGGCGACACAGCGCACACAAAATACACAGAATACGCAAAACACCAAGCGTACCCAAACTCAGACCAAAGCTACGACTGAGGAGCCTGATGATACAGAGCCGTCTACAAAGCAGTCAACTAAGGCTACTACAAAGAAGACGACCACAAAGAGTACGACCAAGCGCACAACTTCCTCCGAGAAGGAGACCACCACTGAAGAGGAGGAAAGCATTTACAGTGCAAGCATTGATGTTACACATTCGGGCTTTGAGGGCACTGAGCTTACTGTAAAGCTGAAAATGGATTCAGAAGGCATTGTCGGCAAGGCTAAGATCTATCTTGACTTTGACGAGGCTGTCTTAGAGTATAAAAAGAGCAAGATAAACGCTGACGATATCGGCGGTACGGCCTCTGACAGCTGTGAGGACGGAAGGTATAGGCTTGAGTACACAAATACTGACGGCATTGATTATGACGGAACATATACTACCGTTACCTTTGCTCTAAAGGACAAATACACCGCAGACCAGACATCTGTTGTGGCTGTTGTCAATACCCTTATTGACAATCAGGATATGAAAATGACAAATTACTCGATCTCAAACGCAATAATAACCCTGCCCGAAAAGTCTGATGACAGCAGTAAGGAGTCAATGCCCGACGGCAGCGACCACACCTATGTTCCGCTCAATCTTTCTATTTCTGAAAACGGTGACGGGATAAAGCTTGAGAGCCTTGGTATCAAGGATTATAAGTCTGTTGAGATAGAGGACGATAAGGTCGCTTATTTCTCTGACGGCAAGATAAATCTTCTTGCGGCGGGCGAGAGCAAGATGACCGTTACATATAATGACGGCTCAAAGGGCTACTATGCCCTTAAGGTGTCAGCCCCTGCGGGTGCTTCGTCACTTGATGAAGCCTCATCTGACGAAAGCGGAAAGGCTGTTCTTTCTGAGGACGACGGCTCGTCTAAGAGAAACACCTTAAAGATAACTGCTGTGATCGTTATAGTGTGTGTTGCACTTGTGCTGCTTATTGTCGAGTATTTCGTGCTTGTCGGCCGCAGACGCAAAAAGGCATCACAGAGCAGCCGCTCGGGTCACAGACACCGCAGCAGTGATGATGACGATGATTATGACATTTCTGAGTATCATACACATACAATGGCTGCCCCTGCAGAGAATGTGCGCCGCCTTGAGCCCGGAAGGCCAAGCGATGATGACAGCTACCGCCGCCCTGCACGCAAGCTTGAGCCCGAGCCTGAGCCGGTCAATGACTACGCTGATTTCTTGAGCGGTGATGACGGCGAGGATATCAAGTTCAACAGTGTCGGTATGTCGATAAACACCCCGATAAAGCAGGATATTGAGGATTTCACACTATCCTCCGGCGGGGTAAATAAATAGTAATTGTATAAAATCAACTGCCGTGAGATATTCACGGCGGTTTTTTTGTGAGGTTTGCACTTTTTTTCTTTAAAGTATTGCAATATTCCGAGTAAAGCAGTATAATATAAGTATATTACGAAAGGAATTACTGATATGAAAATAAATGAATTAAAAAAGGGCTCTCCTATCTTCTCGCTGGAGATCTTTCCCCCGAAAAAGAGCTCTTCTATAGATACTGTATATGAAACACTTGATGAGCTCAGCGGTGTAAGCCCCGATTTTATCTCTGTTACCTTTGGTGCGGGCGGCTCGGTGAATAATAGCACCTCAATCAAAATCGCATCAGATATAAAGACTAAGTACGGCATTGAGAGCGTGGCGCATATGCCCTGTATTTATCTCACCAAGTCTGATGCCGCAAAAATGCTTGATGAGCTTAAGGCGAACGGTATAGAGAATATACTTGCCTTGAGGGGGGATCTTAACCCCGATATCCCGCCTGTCAATGAGTTTTCCCACGCAAGCGATCTTGTCAGATTTATCAGCGTTTACGGCGGCTTTAACGTTATTGGCGCCTGCTACCCCGAAACTCACCTTGAGGCGGCTTCCCCTGCTGATGATATCAAGAATTTGAAGTATAAGGTCGATTGCGGCTGTAACGAGCTTATCTCGCAGCTTTTCTTTGATAATAATTACTTCTATTCCTTCCTTGAAAAGTGCGATATTGCGGGGATAAACGTTCCTGTTGAGGCGGGGATAATGCCTGTGACAAATAAAAAACAGATTGAGCGTATGACAAAAATGTGCGGCGCATCGCTCCCCAATAAATTTAAGAGGGTGCTCGACCGATACGAATTTAACGATGAGGCGCTGAGAGATGCAGGCATAGCCTACGCTATCGACCAGATCACAGACCTTATCGCAAACGGCGTCAGCGGTATCCACCTTTATACGATGAATAACCCCTATGTTGCAAAGCGCATATACGATGCTGTCAAGAACATAATCAAGGCATAATACATAAAAAGCGGCCATTTGAACGGCTGCTTTTTTTCTTGACATTGGGGCGCATAATTGCTATAATAATTATGAGTATGTATAGTGGGAGCAGATGTGTGTGGATAGGGAGCGCTTTCTTCAGGCGGTCAAGGCTAACTGCAAAAGGGTGCAGGGGGCTAAGGGAATAGGAACTCTCGGCGAGAAAAGCGTTCATGCAGTTCTTAAAGCCTATTTTGAGCCTCATGGCGAGAATACCGAGATAAGGATAGGCGATTTTGTTGCCGATATCGCAGGTGAGAATGGCATAATCGAGATCCAGACAAAGCAATTCCACAGACTGCGAAAAAAGCTTGACTGCTTTTTGGAATATACTCACGTGATGGTGGTGTATCCCGTTATACAAAAGAAGATAGTAAGCTGGGTCGACCCCTCCACGGGCGAGGTGTCGCAGCGGCGTGCTTCCCCCTTGAAGGGCAGCATTTACGATGCGGCGGCCGAGCTTGTGAAGATCAAGTATGCGCTTGATAACCCACGCTTTTCCTTTGCGGCAGTAATGCTTGAGGCTGAGGATATACGCCTTCTTGACGGGTACGGTAAGGATAAGAAAAAGCGCTCGACAAAATTTGACCGTGTGCCGGTAGATATTCTGGGCGAGTATCATTTTGAGTGCCCGCAGGATTATATGCTGCTTATCCCGCCCGAGCTGGAGGGTGAGTTCACATCTCTTGACTTTGCAAGGGCTGCCGGCATAAGCCGAAGGCTTTCTCAGGCGGCGCTCAATATCCTGACCTATACAGATTGTGTTGCCCGCATAGGCAAAAACAAAAACGAATACATTTATAAAGTAAACGAAAAGTAATTACCGAAAGGATACGATATGATAAATGAAAAAGCATAGATTTCTGAGTGTGCTTGTCAGTGCGGTGCTTAGTATAGCCTGCCTTGCCCCGATAGGTGCGGGGGCATACAGCTTTACCCCCTATACCTCCGACGGCGAGGGGAAGACAACGCCCATAAAGCTCTACTCCGAGGCGGTCTATATGGAAAATACCGATACAGGCGATGTGCTTGTGGATATAAATGCTGATGAGGCAAGAGTTCCCGCATCGCTCACGAAGATAATGACGGCTGTGGTAGTTTTGGAGCATTTTAAGGATGACCCCGAAGCGATGAAGACCACTCTCGTACACGGCGATAACCGTGCCTTTGACGAGCTCTACGGTACTGGGGCATCTACTGCCGATATACGCCCCTATGAGGACGTTTCATATTACGATCTTCTGTGTGCTTTGATGCTTCCTTCATCATGTGAGGCTGCAAATATCATAGCACTTAATATCAGCGACACTATCCCGCACTTTTGCGACCTTATGAATGAGGAGGCTAAAAAGCTGGGTATGGATAATTCCCATTTCTCAAACGCCCACGGGCTTTTTGTGAACCAAAATTATTCCACCTGCCGTGATATGGCGAAGCTGACAAAGTATGCGCTCGAGACCTTCCCGACCTTTGCCGAGATCGTGCAGAAGCCTACCTATAATCTTCCGCCGACTGAGGATCACCCTGACGGGACGCTGATCGTAAACACAAACGAAATGCTTGACGAGACCTCCGATTATTACTACAGCCCCGTTAAGGGCGTAAAGACGGGAACGCTTGATGAGGCGGGCAGGTGCCTTGTGTCTGTCGGCTCGCTCGACGGGAAGAATTATATGATCGTCACAATGGGCGCCCCTCTCGATAAGGAGGGTGCTAAGGAGGACGAGGATCCCGTGCTCTACAGCTTTATGGATCATAAGGCGATCTACCAATGGGGTTTTTATCATATGATACCTACCGACTTTATAAATGTCAGCTCTGAGATAACCGATGTCAAGGTCGAGTTTGCCGAGCAGGGTGACAGCGTTAACCTAAAGCCTGCCGAGGGCTTTAAGCGTGACTGGCCGGATAATATCGAGCTAAGCGATATAAAGCAGGATATCGAGCTAAAGGAAAATGTCGTAGCCCCGGTATATGAGGGCGATGTTCTCGGAAAGCTCACCCTGTCTTATAAAGGTGAGAAGCTTACCTCGGTAGACCTTATAGCTACAAGCTCTGTTGACCGCTCAAGTACTGATGAGCAGGTGAGGATCGCAAAGAGCTTTTTCTCATCAAAGGAATTTAAGCTGTGCGTTGGTGCAATAATATTTATGTTTGTCGGTTATACATCATACTTTATATATAAGCTTCAGCATAAATATGTAAAGAAGAATAAGAAAAATGATAACTGACCGGAAAGCTGTCCTATAAAACGGACAGTTTTTTTGTTTGCGTTCAAGATCTTTGCTTGCCAAATTTTTTGCCCTGTATTTGTATATTTCCACCAAAGAAACGGTAAATAAATCAAAACGGGTTTAATATATTTATATGTTTTTATCACTTGGGTTAACTTTTGTGCTGCGAAAAGGTTTTCGCATAGCTGCTGTGCGGCTTTCAAACCCCTTGACAAGCGTTATATTATGTGCTATATTACTAAATAAGGGCATAGTTGCTTTTTGTGCAGCGGCGGAAACTTCCTGCACATTAAAATAGAATTCTAAAAACCGTGAAAGGGGTAATATTATGGCAGAGAACTTGAAGGTATATAAGGTGAATATGGGCAAGGCTAAGTGCGCAGTAGATCTCGGTGACGGGTCTGAGAGGGGAGAGTATGTCAATCAGGACTATATCCTTCATAAGCTCGGCCGCCCGCATAGAAGCATCTCGCTTATGTATTGCTATTACCCGCTCGATGAGCAGTGGCCGCAGAGAATTTCCGAGGCTATGAAGGATATGGAGGTATCCTTCCAGTGGGATTACCCTTATGATGACTATTTCACCTATAAGGGCGGCCTGAACGGTGATACCGAGGCGGAGCCGTTTTGCTATATGCGTGACGTTCGCCGCCACGGGCAGGACGTTACACTTACCCTTACTATCGACCCGAACGTAACTGATGACCACCTTATCGCTATAGCTAAGGATCTTCGCCCCTATGGCAGACTGCTCCTTCGTGTTAATCACGAGGCTACGGGCAACTGGTTCTCCTTTACAAAGAGAACTACTTATCAGGGCGTTGCCGATTTCTACGTTCGCTTCCATAAGATCTTAAAGGAATATGCCCCCAATGTTTCAACAATTCTTTGCATAGGCGGTATCGAGGATAAAAATGCTACAGAGATCATTATGGAAAAGGAGTTTGCCGAGGCGGTCAAGGTAACTGATATATGGAGCGTTGATAAGTATATGGCTCTCCATTGGGGCTGGCCTTACGATGTTGCTTTGAAGGATTCAGACCCCCGCAGCTATGGCAGAAGCTCGGTAGAGGATACCTACACCTTAACAAAGATGAGCTATGACCGCTTCAAGGAAATAAACGGCGGCGTCAGAAAGCCTATGGTAATGAGCGAGTTCAATGCCGACGGCGATGTTACAGGCGCATACGAGCAGGCGCAAATGGTAAAGGAATTTTGCGATATGCTAAAGGCCGATCCCGAGGATTGGTTCTCGGCGTTCACCTTCTATCAGTTCCGTGACAGGGGAAGATTAGGCCTTGAGATAGAAGACCCCAACTACCCTGACTGCGGTATCGAGCAGCCTGTTATGCAGACCTATAAGGAGATCATCCATGATGATTTCTTCAAGCCCTCGATGACAAAGGGCGAGGAGGTGTCCTTCCCCGTAACGCTTCGCTGGGGCGGCGCTGAGGACGCTGAGGGGCTTGAGGTGCCTATGCACTTTGAGAAGAACCCGCATTTTTGCGAGGTGACATTTGATAATGACCTGAACCTTATGATCGAGATAAACGGCAAGTGGTTCTATAAATCACCTGCTGCTAAGACGATAGATCTTATGAGCGCTTTCTTTGAAAAGCCGCTCGACGGGGCTGCCGACCTTACTATGAGGATATTTGCGCCCCCTGCAAGCGGTATGAATGACCTGTCTGCCGAGGACGGGCTCTATAACAGCTATACAACTATTGATAAGCTCCCCGAGATAAGGGTCGAGTATGAGGCTGTTCTTTGACCGAATCTATAAACACTAAAGGGAGGAACGTGTATATGAAAATAGGCTCTATCGGCTGTGACCATGCGCATGATTCCTCCTTTGTTATGGACCGCCCGAGCGGTGCGGGGGCGGGGCTTTTCCTGCTGGTCAAGTCCGACGCTAAGTTCGTTATCTCCGGTAAGGAGCATGACGTCCGCCCCTTCTCCTTCGTGCTTGTAAGGCGTGATACACCGATAAGCTACCGTGCGGCATTTGACAGGTATGTCGATGACTGGTTCTATTTCGATTATGACGAGAAGGACATCAGCTGGCTCGAAACGATCGGTATAGCTGTCGATACACCTGTGCATATCGAGGCGGCAGGCGAGGTGGCTTCTCTTTTTAAAATGCTCGCCTATGAGCATTACAGTGCCGAGAGGTTCAGCGATGAGCTTGAAGCCTCGCTGCTTGAATGTATGCTTTATAAGCTTGCAAGGCTCACATCAGATCCTGCTGATACAGTTACGGGTATTCACCCTGCAAGAAGCGAAAGGCTCACCAATCTTCGTACAAAGATCTATTCGCTGCCCGAGGCAGAGCTTTCTATTGACAGCCTCGCTGCCGAGATAGGTATGAGCCGCTCGGGCTTTCAGCACAGCTATAAAAAAATGTTCGGCGTCAGCCCTATATCCGATATTATCGCATCTCGCCTTGATAAGGCAAAGCGTCTGCTTTCGGGAACGAATATGAGTGTTGAGGAGGTCTCCTCAAGCTGCGGCTACAGAAGCTCATATTCCTTTATGCGGCAGTTTCGCAACAAAACGGGCAAGACACCTACAGAATACAGGCTTGAAACAAGAAATTCAAAATGATATTAGGAGGCGTATTTTATGCCAAACCCGATACTTCCCCTATGGGAATATATCCCCGATGCCGAGCCGAGAGTTTTCGGCGATAGGCTATACCTCTACGGCTCTCATGACAGAGCGGGCTGTGATGAGTTTTGCGACTACAGACTTAAGGTCTGGTATGCAGACCTTGATGATCTCAACAATTTCAAATGCTCGGGCGTAAGCTTTTCGACTGTCGATAAGCCCGACCGCCAAAGCGACACAAAGGAATGGACGCAGCGTGAGCTCTATGCCCCCGACTGTGTTGAAAAGGACGGCAAGTACTATTTGTATTGCTATATCGTAGGCTCAAAGGGCTGCGTTGGCGTTTCCGATAAGCCCGAGGGGCCGTTCAAGCTTCTTTCCCGCTATAAGTATGATGAGGCTGATGCGGGCGATGACGGGATATATAACGATTCCGGCGTGCTTGTCGATGATGACGGCAGGGTGTATATCTACTACGGCTTTACCGAGAGCAATATGAATGAGATCAACGCTGACAATATGTATGAGATCAAAAAGGACTCGCATATGCGCCCTGTTATAGACGATACCGATAATGCCCCCGAGGAGCAGCGCTTCTTTGAGGCAAGCTCGCCCAGAAAGATCGGCGGAAAATACTATATGATATACTCGCCGAAGCGTGGAAGCCGCTTAGCTTATGCTATAAGCGACAGCCCCGGAGGGCCGTTTGAGTATAAGGGCTATATCGTCGATAACTCGCAGGATTACCCCGGCGGCAATAATCACGGCTCACTTATGCAGGTAAACGGTCAGTGGTATATATTCTACCATAGAATGACGAATAACACGATAATGTCCCGCCGTGCCTGTGTCGAGCCTGTTAAGATCCTTCCTGACGGAACTATCCCGCCTGTTGAGATGACCTCCTTAGGCTTTGAAAAGTCGCTCGACCCCTATAAGCCCACGCCTGCCGAGATAGCCTGCGTGCTTAAGGGTGAGTGCTTTATCACAGAGCTTGATATTTTTACACGCCCTATAGTCAATATCAAAAAGGGCTCTGTTATCGGCTATAAGTATTTTGATTTCGGAGATGACTTCTCAAGCTCGGAATATACCTTAGCTCTTAAGGTAAGGGGGCAGGGCTGCTTCTCGAGAGTTGATGTTGTTATCGACGATTACGAAAACGGTGAGGTCATAGGCTCGGTCAAGGTCGGGCTTTCCGACGGGGTCTATAAGGGCAAGGTCAAGGCGGTCACGGGCAGACATTCTGTTTTCTTTAAGGTCACCCACGAAACGGAGGGGTGGACTGCACCTTACTTTGACAGCAAATCACTTTTTGAGCTTTTGGAATTTACATTTATGAAATAAAGCCATACGGCAAAATTGGAGGAATTTTTATGTTAAAAAGGAGCAAAAAGGCATTCACCTCGGCACTTTCGGCTTTGCTAAGCGTAAGTATGCTGCTAACAGCCTGCGGCGACGAAAGCTCGTCATCATCAAAGGCTGACTCATCAAGTACAGGTGGCAGCGAGAGCACGGCAGCCTCCTCGCAGGCAGAGGAAAGCAAGGCGGATAGCAGCAAGGCTGATGAAGGCAGCAAGGAAAGCACAGTTAAAACCAATGATGACGGCTCTGTCAACGCAGACCTCACCAGCTTAGAGCTTGTAAGGCTCATGGGCAACGGTATAAACCTCGGCAACACGATGGAGGCGTATACCCATTCCTACGGCAAGGAGGATATCTACCCCGACGAGAGCGAGAACGCCTGGGGGCAGCCTATCACAACGGCTGAAATGATAAAGGGTATGAAGGACTGCGGCTTTGACTCGCTGCGTATCCCTGTAGCTTGGACAAATGCTATGAGCTACTATGAGGACGGCAACTATGAGATCGCCCCCGCATACCTTGACAGGGTAGAGGAGATAGTAAACTACGCCCTCGATGCTGATATGTACGTTATCATCAACGACCACTGGGACGGCGGCTGGTGGGGCCGCTTCGGTGCAGAGGACGAGAGTGTAAGAGCGGCCGCTATGGATATGTATAAGGCTATGTGGACGCAGATAGCAGAGCGCTTTGGCAAGTATTCCGACAGGCTGATCTTCGAGTCGGCAAACGAGGAGCTTGGTGATAGGCTAAACGACGAGATCGACGGTAAAAAGGGCAAGCTCAAAAAGAGCGAGTGCTATGAAAAGACAAATGAGATCAACCAGACCTTCGTTGACCTTATCCGTTCAACGGGCGGAAATAACGAGCAGCGCTTTCTGCTTATCGCAGGCTATAATACCGATATAGCTATGACAGTAAACGATAAGTTCAAGATGCCGACCGATACAGCAAAGGATAAGCTTCTCCTTTCCGTTCATTACTACACCCCCTGGGATTACTGCGGTACTGACGGTGTTACCTCCTGGGGCAGCGTTAAGGACTATGACGAGCAAAACGGCCTGCTCAAGGACTTGAGCAAGTTCACTGATGCAGGCTACGGTGTTGTTATCGGCGAGTATGCGGTTTTGACAAACGGCTCAACACCTAAAAACGATACAGATAAGTTCTATACTAACTTCCTTGCAAACTGCGACCTTTACAACTTCTGCCCTATGCTTTGGGACTGCAACAACCTCTATCAGAGGCGTGACTGCGATATGCCCGATGCAACTATGAAGCAGCTCTTCCTCGATAAGTCATTTGCAAACGAAAAGGATAAGTCTGAGGACGAGGTAAAGAAAAGCGCACAGAAGATCATCGACGACGCATACGCCGCCGCTCAGAAGGAGCTTGAGGATAACGGCGCAATAATGCCCGACGATAATAAGGCTATCGCTTGGATAATGTATCAGAGTGAGGATTATTCCAAGGCCTACAGCGTAGGTGACGATTATGACCCGACCTCGGCAACATCAGGCCTCGTTGCTAAGAACGCCGAGATCACAGGCACGGGCGACTATACAGTATCGCTTGACTTTACAGGCTGCGGTGCCGCCAAGGGCGTTGCTTTCTCGGCACTTGGCATATCAAACGGCGAGAAGCTCTTCCCGGGTGCTATAGTAACTATCAATAAGGTGCTCATAAACGGCGAGGAATATACCCTTGCAAGCGACACCTACACCTCTTCGGATGACGGAAGCTGCACAAGAGTAAATCTCTATAACGCATGGGTCGGAAATCTCCCCGATGACGCCAGGGGTGCGACAGATAAGTCATCGCCCACACCTATGCCCCTCAAAAAGACCGATAAGGTAGAAACTATCGAGATACAGTTTACATTTACAGAGGGCGCTGCGGCTAAGGCAGCATAAATAGTTTTTCAGCCCGGGGCCTTGTGCCTCGGGCTATTTTACGTGATAATGCTATTGCTTTTTAGATGCTGATATGATATAATGCTTGGGGGAATGATTTAAACGGCTTTATCTGAAATGAGGAGATAATATGAAAGCAAGAAAGAT
Source organism: Ruminococcus sp. (assembly GCA_017442845.1). Lineage (GTDB taxonomy): Bacteria > Bacillota > Clostridia > Oscillospirales > Ruminococcaceae > NK3A76. Next base: position 1,354 of record JAFRYW010000138.1, on the reverse strand, counting down.
CATTGGCATTGTATGGGTGTGCGCTGCTGCTGCGCTCATTTCGGTCAAGGACTATGGAATGATCAAGGAAAGACAGCGGTATAATGAGGCAGTTAAGGCGGCGCAGGATCATCTTCAGTCAAAATACGGGTTTAGCTCTGATATGAGCGATGATACGCAATACCCTGTGCGCCAAAAGTCGCTTAAGGATAAGAATATTTATGAGTTTTCATCTGAGCATAACGGCAAGTCCTTTAGTGTTTTTGTAAATTTAGATGATGAAAGCAATATCAGATGCAAGGATTCTTATCAGCTTGATGAAATGTATAATGAGATAAAGGGAAGGCTTGAAGCGGAATTTCCCGATACTTATATTGCAAGCTGTTGGCTCGGCGATAATGATGAGTGGCAGACGGGGCATCATCTGTACGGCGCTTTTTACGATCTTTATGACGGCTCAAACCTTGATGAAATAATGAAAAAAAGCGGGCTCGGGCAGATAGAGATGTGTGTCACTGATACCTCCTTAGAAGGGTCTGATATATATAGTAAGCTTGAAGAATTGAATATAACCTATTGCTTTACAGCCTTTGATACTAAAGAACATCTTGAAGAGTTTGAAAAGCTAAGAGGCAAAGGGAAAAAGGTGATCTTTGATTATACCGATTACGCAGATTACGAATACGCCGCCCCCTATATAACCGAGCATATTGATAATATAAACGGAGAAAAAGTAAGCCGAAGCTTTTCTGTTGAGCGAGCTGACGAGTTTATGTATACCTATGCTTCTAAAAACAGCCCGTCTGATTTCCCGGCTTCTGAATATATTAAGCCGCCGAGTGTGATAGAGACCAAGTATTTTACAAGCCATTTTAAATATAACGGCTCAGAATATAAAGAGGCATATGATGAAATAGAATATGTCGATACCCCTTTGACGCAGGCGTGGCAGTTTCACAACGGCTTTGATGATCTGCTTCTCTATTTTCCGTTAGATAAGCTTAACGGTCACGATATAGAGGATCTGGGCTGTGCGTGGCATTCCAACGGCGGCTTTGCAAATGACCGTAATATAGAAAAGCTTGTTGTATTTGGTGACTATGCTGTAGCCAGACCCAAAATGAACAGCCTTGAGGTAATGCTTGTCGATATGAAGGGCAAGGGTGAGTATATCCCAAGCTGGTCTAAGCTGAAATAATTATTAGCTGCGAAGCGATGCGCTTTGCAGCTTTTATTGGATGCTTCAGCGTAAATAAACCCCCGGTTCTACCGGGGGACATAAAAAAGCTTCAGCGAGCGCTTTAAAATAACCTCCAAGTGTGATACAATAGTAAATGGTTTGGCGACCGCATTACTAAAGTAAAATACAAGGAGG
>JAFRYW010000137.1 GCA_017442845.1 Ruminococcus sp. | reverse complement strand
GCCCCCAAACCCCTTCGCAGCCGCACACAATAATTGTGCATTGTGCATTGTGCATTGAGACAAATCCCAATTTTCCTCCGTAAGCAAGGTCGATGGCTTTTTGATGAAGACGACCCCTATTGAAGCGGGTGAAAGCCTTTTTGAAAGGGTCAACGATAATGAGCTGAATATAAAGAAATACTCCAATCAAAAGCTTGCTGATGAGATAAAGGAAAAGAAGATCCTCGCAGAAAAGGCGATGGAGGATAAGAAGACCCTTAAAGCTATATCTGACGATGCCAAAAAGCTTGGTGAGGAGATCTCTGCTGTCGAGGGGATAGATAAGGGCAGCAAGCTGTTTATTCTCCTTGAGTCGCAGATAGAGAATATGACAAAGTTCGGCACAGATGAATTTGCCTTTGTTATGGACGGCTCGATTTTGGGCGAGCCTAAGTTTGCTCATACTAATGTTGTCAACCCCAGGGGCTATAAAATGTCTCTTGACACCTTTAATACTGTTTTGCAAAGCTATAAAGCGGCGTATGAGGGGCAGGATACCCCCGAGGCAAAGGCGGCGATGCAGGTCACAGAAAAGGCGCAGAGGTTTTTTGAAGAGCTTACAAAGGTGTATGAGAATATAAAGAATAATGCTGCCTATAAGGACCCGGCTGCCCCCGAAAAAGAGCTTAAGATCCTGGAGCGAGAGCAAAGCAACCGCTTGAACACCAACAAGACGATCGAAAGCCTAAAGAATGGCTGCCATACACGTGACAGGGATATAAATATCATAAACGACTACCTTTACAGCGTACAGCGTGGGCTTGATATGATCACAAAGGGTATGAAGTTTATGGATTCTGACAGCAAGACGCATAAAAGCCCCTCGGACAGCTACACTGCATTTGCTGAAAGCATGAATGAGCTGTCTAACCTCAAGCCCGAGAACACCTCCCCGCAGGAGGTCATCGAAAAGCTGCATACTGCATATAATGCCGCAAGCCGTTATGAGACTAAGCACACAGGCTGGAAGCACCCCTTCACGGGCTACAGCGATAACGGTAAGGACAGCTATAAACCTTAAGAGGGTCGAGAAAAAGACAAACATGCCTGTTGACGAAAAAACCTTTAACGCTCAGGTAAAGATCATGGAGAAAAACAAGTCTGTAACGAAGCTTTTTGAAATGAACACACCCGAGAAGCTGTATGATATGGCGACCAAAAACGGCGGGGCAGGTCTGTATAATCAATACTATGATATCTTTAAAACACTCAATGCTGACGAGCCTAAGGATGAGATAAAGACAGAGCCTAAGCAGGAGATAAAGAATGATAAAAACCTTACATCACCACAAACAGGTATTGTCAAATAATAAAAAAGGCTTTCTGTACACCTTTTGAACTAAATAAGAAAAAGAGCCTGACGCTGCCAAATGGCAGTGCCGGGCTCCTGCTTTTGTAAGGGTAATGTATAAAAATCGGCAAAGCTTAGGGGCTGCTGCAAATTGCATCAGCCCCTATTGTGCCGTTTTAATCGTCAAAGTCAGTGATAGGCTTGAGCACGGGTGCTGTTTCGGGGGCCTTGGGGCGCATAGCCTGTTCAAGCTGCTGCTGCTCCATTTTGGCCTTTTTCGTGCTGTCTAGGATCAGCTCACGGCTGTATTTGTACAGCTCGTCCATGATCTGCCTTCCGCTGCCGTCAAGCGCCTTGTTCTTTAGGGCAGAAAGCTGTTCGGGGGTCTTTATATCCCTCATCATTCGCTTGAAATCATCTCTGCTCTTTATCATATTGCTGTAGCTTTTGATATTTCCCTCTGTCAGCATTTCCTCGGTCAGGGCACTGATCTCTGCATCGCTCATAGCATTTCCTGCGCCGTTCTTTGCCATATCGTCCATACCGACCTTATAGCTCTTGATAGTTTTGCCTATCATCATTACAGCGAGCATATCTGCTATCATTTCCTCGGTCTGCTGCTTTTCGGTCTGGAAGTTCAGCTGCCTTGGATCGATCGTGTTTTCCTTCTTTAGCGACTGCTGTATGCGGGCTATCTGCTTATTCTCGCCCTTCAGATCCATTTCGTTGACAGCTTCCTCTGCCGCATTGTTTTCTACAGCTGACAAAGCCTTTAGCACCTCGGGGTCGCTAAGATGATCCTTAGCTATCCTTGCAGCCCTCATCGCAAACGGATCGTTGTACTTTGCGGCCTGCGCCTCAAGCTCACGAAGCTGCATAACACGCACGGCGTAGATAAACTGTATATCCTTCCATTTGCGCCTTTTCTTTTCCTCGTCCTCGTCATCTGATTTTTGGCTGCATATGTTTATGGTGTCGGATACGGTCTTGCTCAGCGGCTTGCTGCCCTTAGCCTTTATGTCCTTTTGAAGCTGCTTAAGATCTGAGGCGATAAGCTGGTTTTCAAGCTCGTTTACAAACTCTGCCTTGCTCTTTTCCCAAGAATCGTTCTTGTCAGCCTCAAGCCCCTGTGTATCGGGTCTTGTGACCCCTGCAACGGGGCTCTTGTCAACGCTCATAACGGGCTTAAGGGCGTTCATAGTGCGCTCCTTGGGGGGCTTTTTCATATCGTCGCTGTATTTCTTTTCAAACCCCGCCATATGCTCGTCAAGGCTGTACATATCGTCCTTGAGCTTCCCGCCGATCGTTTTGAGTGACTTGGGGTCAGGGTTTGCGCTGTTCATTTCCTTAGCCCACTCTTTATCGTGTATGCTGATGTTTGCTATGTCTTTATTTATCTCGGTGAGCCCCATATCGTCAAGAGCTGTCTCGTAGGCGTCAGCATCAAGTGACGGCTCCTCGATCTCTCTGTCGGGCAGTATATTCTCCTCGGGCTCGTCCCGGCTGTCAACGAGCGGCTCGTAATCCTTCTCGATGTCAAGCTCGGCACTCTTCGGCCTATATAGGAGCGTACCCGGGGTCTTTCCAAGCTCGCCGCCCGCAAGCACGGTCTCTGTTCTGTTTTTGAGCACCTTTGTCAGGGCCTTGAGGTTCTCTCTGCCCTTTGCGCCCTTGTAGGTCTTTTCAAGCATATCGAGAACCACGAGCTTTTCGGAAAGGAAGCCCTTTATCACGGGGTCATCAAGCTTAAAGCCCTTTTTGGGCTTTGAGAGCATACCGCCCCCGAAAATGTGCTTTGATTTTTTGTATAATCCGATCAGCTTGCCCCTTACGGGGTCATTTTTCGGAACAAGAAGGCTAAGCTGCATAAGCAGTGCCGTATCGTTAAGCTGATCTCTTGAGTATATCTTTTTCTTTGGCATGACCTATCTCCTCCATAATTTCCGCCGCAGGCTGCGGCTTTATATAATATACCCCGAAACCCCCGGAATGGGTGCAAATTACTGTAAATGAGAATTTATCTTATTAGGTAATAGGTAATAGGGAATAGGTAATAGGTGAGGTGCACCTGCGGCGGCTGCCCGAATGGGCATCTGTCGGCGAAGCCGACACCATACTTATTACCTATTACCTATTAACTATTACCTAGCGGAGCGAAGCTCCGCTAAATTCTCATTTACATCAGCAGGCCGTGCCGGGACGAGAGCT
>JAFRYW010000136.1 GCA_017442845.1 Ruminococcus sp. | reverse complement strand
GCCCCCAAACCCCTTCGCAGCGGAGCTTCGCTCCGCTAAATTCCAATTTATCTTAACAGTACAAAAGGGGAAAATAAAAAAACAGGTATCGCTGTGTGGTGATCGAAAGACCGTGCAGCGATACCTGTTTTTTTGTATCGGCTATTTATTTTTCATCAAAGGAATCGAGCATTTTGAGAAGGTATTCCTCATACTTGTCCTTATCCTCCTCGGCACAGTAGGCGTTTACCTGATAGTAGCCGTCGCCGTATGGAAAAAGTGACTCGATAAAATAAACCTCATCGCTCTTGCCTACGTAGTTCGGGCGGTGAACGTTGTAGCCCGCATATACGTAGTTTTGCCCCTCACGCACCTCGAATTTGAGCTCCTGCCCGTTAATTTTCTGTACCCTGCCGCTTAGCTTATAGGCTGCAAGGTATGCTTTCGCATCAAGCTCGCCGTACATTTTCTTCTCCTCATCGGTATAGTTATGAACGCTTACATCAAAGCCCATTTCCTCGCAGGTGTAGAAGTCGAGCAGCGTAGAGTCGCCCCCGCTTACCGTGAGCATCTCGCCCTTTTTCATAGCCTTTGGGGCTTTGATAGAATAGCCGCTGCCGCTTATCGTCTGCCACTTGCTCTCGTCTGTTACAGAGGCTTTCAGGTAGCTTCTGTAGTAGAAAAACCCTCCCGCAGCGACTATCATCAGCAAGATGAGTATTATCGGCAGGACCGGAACTGCCTTTCTGTGCTTTACCATATCAGGCGTCTGCATGGGGAACGGGTTCATCTGCCCGCCGTAGCCCCCGCCTAAGGTCAGCGGCCTGCCGCACCTGCAATAAACTGCACCGTCAGGGTTATCCTGCCCGCAATACATACATTTCATATTTTTCCCTCCTGTTTTTTTCTTTGATTAGATTATAGCACACTATAGTTTTCCGTGTCAATACATTGTCTATTTGTTGACATATTTATCTAACGTGTGGTATAATTACTACACCTGCACCCGAAAGGAGAAGATAAAAATGCGGCTTGATAGATTCATATCCTCGCAGCGCACCGACCTGTCACGAAGCGATGTCAAGGCACTTGTCAAAAAGGGGCTTGTGACAGTTGACGGCAGCAAGGCAAAAAGGGCGGATATGCAGATAGATGAGAACACCGCCTCGGTAGCTGTCGGCGGGGAGGAGATAGCCTACAGACAGTTTCTGTACCTTATGCTCAATAAGCCGCAGGGCGTTGTCTGCTCGACAAAGGAGGGGGCTTGCCCTACAGTTATAGATATTATTCCGGAGGAATACAGGCGGCCGGGGCTTTTCCCCGCAGGGCGGCTCGATAAGGATACCGAGGGCTTTGTGCTGCTCACGGACGACGGGCAGCTCGCACATAAAATGCTCTCGCCAAGGTCGCACGTGCCAAAGACATACTTTGTGCGCCTTGAGCACCCGTGGCAGCCTTCATATAAAGACGAATTTGAAAGGGGCATGACTATCGACGGCGGAGAGAAATGCCTGCCCGCAGAGTTTGCCCCGCTTGAGAATGAAAACGAGTGTGAGCTTATCCTTCACGAGGGGAAATTTCATCAGGTCAAGAGAATGTTTGAGGCTCTTGGGAATAAGGTCGTGTATTTGAAGCGTACAAAGATAGGCTCGCTGCCCCTTGACGAAAAATTGCCGCTCGGAGGGGTGTTAGAGATAATGCACAAAGATGTTGAAAGATTACATACACATTGATGAACCGAATTGGAAAAAAATTACAGCGTCTGTGGAATTTTAGGCAATATTTATAAGAACTAATGATAAAGTTTAGTAAAAAAAACTCTTGTTTATGTATGAAAAATTTGTTATGATATTAACATAGCTAATATTAGGTGAGCTGTGTCGCAAAGCGTGGGCTTGCAAAGGCTTTAACGTTTTCGCTTCGGCACCTTAGATTAAGTTAGTAAACTAAAAATTATTTAAATAGGGAGGTCCTTTTTAGATGGCAAGTGTATCACTTAGAGAAATCTACAAAAAGTACGCAGGCGGTGTTATCGCCGTATCGGATTTCAACATTGAGATCAAGGACAAGGAGTTTATCATTCTCGTAGGCCCTTCGGGCTGCGGTAAGTCGACAACGCTCCGTATGATCGCAGGTCTTGAGGAGATCAGCGAGGGTGAGCTTTATATCGGCGACAGACTTGTAAACGATATAGCTCCTAAGGATAGAGATATCGCAATGGTTTTCCAGAACTACGCTCTTTATCCGCATATGACAGTTTTTGAGAATATGGCATTCGGTCTTAAGCTTAGAAAGGTCCCGAAGGATGAGATCGCAAGAAAGGTCGAGGAGGCTGCCAGGATCCTTGACATCGCTCACCTTCTTGACAGAAAGCCGAAGGCTCTCTCCGGTGGTCAGAGACAGCGTGTTGCCATGGGACGTGCTATCGTTCGTAATCCTAAGGTATTCCTTATGGATGAGCCTCTTTCAAACCTTGATGCAAAGCTTCGTGTT
>JAFRYW010000014.1 GCA_017442845.1 Ruminococcus sp. | reverse complement strand
CTATTACCTATTACCTATTATCTATTCCCTATTCCCTGCTATTTGTCTTCCTCATTCCCGAACAGGTCGTTCGCACTCTTGCCGGAGGCGGCGTGCTCCAGGGTCACGGTGCCCTTTGCAGACCTGAAGCTTAGCAGACACCTCGCCGCTGCCGCACGGGGGTATGAGCCGATTATCCTTGTGTCGCCGTTTTGTGCGGCGTAGGCTGCGACAGGCTCGCCGCCGTCAAAGTATACGAACCACTCTATCCCCGAAAGCCCCTCGTCTTTATCGGCAAGCAGATCGTTTATCAGCTTTGTAAGCTCATCATTGGAAAAATCAAGCCCCACTACCTTCGAGGTAGTCTGCCCGACATCATATGACGAGCACACAACTCCGTAACCGATCACGCAGTCAGCCTGACTGAGAAATTCCACAGACTCGCTCGCCGCCGCAAAGACCTCTTTTGCCATATAGTTTGCTTCCTTGACGCTCAGCTCCGACTCTTTACTGTCAAGCCCCGAGCTTCTGCTGTCGGCCGCCCTGCTGCTTTTTTCACCGTCATCAAGCTCGGTCTGCAGCCTGCCCCTGTCTATAACAAGCAGCACCACCGCCGCCGCAAGTATGAGGGCTATCACCGCAAGCGCAGCCGCCGCCTTTTTCCATACGCTGTCAGCCGCCCGCTCCTCGTATTCGCTGACCTGCGGCACTACGGGGGCGCTTTGCACAGTGCTTTGCGGCGTATTATGCACGGGCGCTCTGCTTATAACAGGTGCCGTGTATGTAACAGGCGCTGTATCGGGTATAACAGGCCTTGCAGCCGCCGCCCCGCAGTTAGGGCAGAAGGACATATCGTCGCTAAACTCATTTGCGCACTTTGGACAAACCATAATGCTTCCTCGTTTCTATTATGACAGGGTGCAGTGTAATCACTTGTTTTTGAGCTTTTTGATAACTATGCAGCTTATCGCCGGTATCTTGAGCTTTTGGTTTATCGGGAACTTGTTCATCTTGCCCTGCTCATTCAGGCGTATATAGAACTGCCCCTGCGGAATATCGTAATACTTATCCTCATTATAGGGGTTTATGAACACGACGAGCGTGTTGTTATCATCGTGCAGCGAGTAGATTATCAGGTCGTTAAAGCCCGAATCGTGGAATTTGAGGCACCGCTCGACATCGCCCTTGACGCTCAGGCGGAAAAGCGGGTTGTTGCGCCTGCACCTGATAAGTGCCTTGTAGTAGTTGAATACGTCGATATTCTCCTCCTTCTTGTTCCAGCGGATAGCGTTGGTGTAGTCGGGGGAATTGTATGAGTTGTGGTCGAACACGTTGATGTCGTTAGCCTGCTCGCCCTCCTTAAGCATACGGGGCTTGCTTCTTAAGAAATCCTGCCCCAGCTGCAAAAACGGCACGCCCTGCGAAAGGATCGTTATCGCCGCCGCAAGCTTTGCCATTTTGCGGCGCTCTACGGGGCTTTCGTGCTTTGAGCATATGCAGAGCTTGTCCCAAAGGGTGTTGTTATCGTGCGCCTCGCAGTAATTTATCGCCTGGGTAGGCTCATACGCCCAGCACGCCTCGTTTACGTCCTTAAGCTGCCAGTGCGGTACCGAGCCGACTATGCCGCGCTTTACCATAGCCGTAGCATTGAAGTTGCCCGAAACATAGCCCTTGTCGTACTGGTTGAAGGTGCCGCCCTTTATCGAGTCTCTGATATTATCGTTAAAAAGCCCCACCTTGCCGAACCGGTAGCTGTTCCACTTATACGCAAGCTTGTCTGAGGGCATAGGCGACTCGCCGCCCGTCCAGCCCTCGCCGTACATCAAAAGCTGCGGCGAGATACGGCTAAGCTCCTGCCTTATAAGGTTTACAGTTTCGATATCGTGCAGCCCCATAAGGTCGAACCTAAAACCGTCGAGCTTATACTCGGTCGCCCAGAATTTAAGTGAGTCGATGATGAATTTTCTCATCATAGCGTGGTCTGAAGCCGTCTCGTTGCCGCAGCCCGAGCCGTTTGAGAATTTCCCGTCCTTGCCGAGCCTGTGGTAGTAGTACGGGAACGATTTGTGGAATGCCGACTCCTCGGTAAAATACGTGTGGTTATAAACTACGTCCATTATAACGCCAATGCCGTTTTGGTGAAGGGTCATGATAAGCTGCTTGAGCTCCCTTATGCGCCTTTTGCAGTCGGCGGCGTTGGTAGAGTAGCTCCCCTCCGGGAAGTTGTAGTTTTTGGGATCGTACCCCCAGTTATACTGCGCCGAGAAGGGCTTTTTCTCGTCAACGGTAGCATAGTCGAATATCGGCAGCAGCTGAACGTGGGTTATCCCCAGCTCCTTTAGGTGGTCGAGGCAGGTGGAAACGCTGCCGCACCTTGTGCCCGACTTGGTGAAGGCTAAAAACTTCCCCCTCTCCCAATCGGAAACGCCGCTTGTTATGTCAGCAGAGAAATCCCTCACGTGGCACTCATATATTATAGCGTCACACGCCGAGGGGCAGTCTACCCTGCCCGTTTTCTCCCAGCCTGCGGGGTCGGTCGAGCGCATATCTATAACAGCGCCACGGTTGCCGTTGACGCCGCCCGCCTTGGCGTAGATGTCTATAGTCTCTATGCGGTGGATATGATCGAATTCATATGAGTAGGTGTAAAACACCCCGTCCATCTCACGCAAAAACTCGACATACCACACCCCCCGCTCAAGCCTCTCGAGCGGGACTGTCTCTATTCTGTTGTCGCCCTCGCCGTCAAGGTAGAGGTTTAGGTAAACGCCCGTCGCAAGCGGTGACCAGGTCTTGAACACCGTCTTCCCGTCACGGAACGTTACCCCCAGATCGTCGCCGTCATAGGCGTACTCTCTGTCAAATTTCTCATAGTCAGTTATCTTAAGCATTCATAAACTACCTTTAATAATATTCTTCTCAAATCAAGCTGCAAAGCCCGTCAGCCGACGGCTCTGCCTATATGCACGCCCTGCAAAAGCCTTGTTTCAAAGCCCTCTTTTGTGTTTTGCAAAAGGTCGTCATCTATCCTCACGCTGCCCTTCTCTGTCAGCAGCACTATAGTCGAGCCGCCGAACTCGAAATAGCCCTTTTCCTCGCCCCTTGTGACATTCACCCTGCCCTCGGGGTTGTGGTTGGATATCTTGCCTACAAAGAGTGCGCCTACCTCCATAACTATCACATCGCCGAACCTCTCCGAGCGGATCATGCAGTATTCACGGGCGTTCTCCTTGAACACGGGCTTATGGAGCAGCGCTACGGGGTTTACCGTCTGCAAAACGCCGCCGATCACCCTGTTATGGCTCTTGATGCCCGTGCAGGGGTAAACGTAGCGGTGGTAGTCATCGGGCGTCAGGCGGATAACTACCGCATTCCCCCCTCTGTAGCGCTCTGCGAGCTTTTTGTCTCTTAAAAGCGAGCCTACCGTATAAACAGAATTTTTTATCACGAAGGTAGATGAATTAGTTATCTCATAAGCACTCACCTTGCCGTCAGAGGGGCAGATGAGCACGTCCTCATCGGGGTCTATGAGCCTGCGTGAGCTCTTTATGCGCCTTGTGAAAAAGTCGTTGAAGGAGGTGTAGCGTGTATCCTCATAGTCAAAGGTGTCGATACCGTTTTTATCGGCAAAGCTGTCGATAAAAACAGTAGACAGCTCACTGTCAAGCACCCGCCTTCCTATCTTGGAAACGAACGGCGCCCCCAAAAGCCCCACGGCCGCCCTTGTTGGTGCGTGGGAATATATAGTGTCAAGCAGCTTGTCCTGCGAGGTGGTGTCCTCAAACTCACGCCCGCTTCTGTCTCTGTATTTCATAGTTCCTCAACTCCCGTCAAATCGCCCTTACTTTCTCCAAACGCCCCTGAACATATAGCCCAGGAATATCAGCACGCCAAGCGTAAAGAGGATAAGTATGCCCTTGTTTGAAAGCTTCTTTATGCTGATGTTCAGCACGAACAGCACTGCCACGAGCAGCATGAACCCCTGAAAAACATACGGGAAAATATCTGCGGGCACGTTCATTCTGCCGACATACAGCAAGGGCAGTATTATTGATGTGGTAGTTATAGGCAGACCCTGATATTCCTTCCTGTTCTCGGCGGTGGTGCGCTGGCGCTCCTCCTCCATAACGTTGAAGTAGCCAAGCCTTATAACGCCGCCGAGCACTATGAGCAGTGCCGACGCAAGCCCCAGCCCGTAGTTGAAGCCGTAGCTGTAGCCTATGCAGGCGGGCAGCACGCCGAAGCACACAAGGTCGCAAAGCGAGTCGATCTGTATGCCGAACACCTTTTCGTGGTCTGTCCTGTCCTTCTTGCTTCTTGCGACCTTGCCGTCAAACAGGTCGCAAATGCCCGAGATGACAAGGCACATAAACGCAATAGAGAGCCTGCCCTCAAACACCTGCGTTATGCCGAACACAGATGAGAGCAGCCCTATATACGTTAGTATCACCGTGTAATTATAAAATCCTATCATAATAATATCAGTCCCTTTTTATAGTTAACTTTACTTATCCTCAGGCCGTTTGACGTCAAAGTCCTCCTCGGTGATCGGGTGGCGCTTGGCGAATATATGGCAGGCAAGCGTTATTATGCCGCTGATGATAAGCAAAGCATAGAAGCTTATACCACGGCTAAGAAGCATAGCCGACTTTAGCTGGTGCCTAAAGATACGCTCAAAGAGCACCATAAAGCACGCCTCGGATATTCCCGCCGCACCGGGCAGGGGCATCATCTCTACCATAATGCCTATGACCGTCTGTATGGCGATTATCGTCAAAAAGCTCTCGCCCCGCAGCCCGAACGCCTTATACACAATAAACGTGACAGACGAGAGCAGCACCCTTTGCAGGAAGGATATGAGCAATACATTGACCACCACCCTGAAATTCTTCTTGACATATTCTGCGCCGACAGAGTAGTTTTTCGTGATGCGTGACACCTTCATAATGTATTTCTCGGCATTTTTAACAAGGCGTATCGCCGCTAAAAGGTTTACTATCTTTATACCGAGCGTTCTTGCATAAAGCGGCTTGAACAGCACGAAGATCATTCCCACCAGCAGCCCGACATTGAGCACATACCCCAGTATCAGCAGCCACAGCCAGTCGCCAAGTGCCGCCTCGCAGTAATCGTGCTTGAAAATCAAGAACACCGTTCCGAGGATAACGAGCGCCGATTTATAGCAGATAGTAACTATCCACGTGATAAGCGTCGAGTAGCCGATCTTTATGCCGTCACGCTTCATATAAACTATCTGCATAGGCTGCCCGCCCGATGCCGAGGGGGTTATGCAGCTAAAGAAAAACCCTATGAAGGAGTAGCGTATGCACCTTAGCATACTCACCCTTATTTTGTAGATCCTGAGCATATAGTGGAAGATCCACGACTCGCAGCAGACAAAAGCCACTATCACCACGAGCCCCGCAACAGTCCAGCGGGTATCTGCCCTCTTAACGTCCTCGATTATGTCGCCTATCTCACGGTTGCCGAAAAAGATCCTGAAGACCATTAAGCCCGCAAAGGCGATAAAGGCGATATCGAGTATATACGTTACCGTCTTTTTGTTCAATATTTTCTCCTCTTTTATATTTAGTATAGTTAATGGGTATTATATATCTTCCTTTTACAAAGGTGCACCTGCGATAAATGAGAATTTATCTTATCAATGCACAATTCACAATGCACAATGCACAATGAAGGTATCGCCTTCGGCGATGTTATGGCCATTCGGCCGTTCACCCTAACGATATTCCCTAAAATAAGCGATTTCGCTTCCCTAACAAGCCCGAATGGGCATCTGTGCGGCGAAGCCGCACACCTCAATTGTGCATTGTGCATTGTGCATTG
>JAFRYW010000135.1 GCA_017442845.1 Ruminococcus sp. | reverse complement strand
GGGCGAAGCCCACCTCCTTCATTGTGCACCCAGCATTGTGAATTGTGCATTGGATCAAATTCTCATTTACCGCAGCAGTACAGCACGGGCACGGCAAAATAAAAAAAGGAGAAATGAAAAATGGCAACCAAACAGTTCAAGGCAGAGTCTAAAAAGCTTCTTGATATGATGATAGGCTCTATCTACACACATAAGGAGATATTTTTAAGAGAGCTGATATCAAACGCATCAGATGCGCTTGACAAGCTGTATTTCAAGTCGCTCACCGACACCTCGGTAGGGCTTAGCAAGGACGATTTTGCGATAACCCTCGAGCCGGACAAGGAGGCCAGAACGCTTAAGATCTCCGACAACGGCATAGGTATGACAGAAAAGGAGCTTGAGCAAAACCTCGGCACGATAGCCAGATCGGGCTCGCTCGCATTCAAGAAGGAAAATGAGCTCGGCGACGATGTCGATATAATCGGCCAGTTCGGTGTAGGCTTCTATTCGGCGTTTATGGTGGCCAAAGAGGTCATCGTCAAGTCCAAGGCATACGGCGAGGAGGGAGCCTTTGAGTGGCGCTCGAAGGGCGCTGAGGGCTACACGGTAGAGCCCTGCGAAAAGGAAACTGCCGGCACAGAGATAACCCTTATCCTTAAGGACAACACCGAGGAGGAGAACTACGACAAGTATTTAGAGCAATACCAGCTACAAAGCCTTGTCAAGAAATATTCAGACTATATCCGCTTCCCTATCAAAATGGAAATGGAGCACACCCACTATGAGGACGCTGACAAGGAGCCGACCGTCACCAGGGAGGTAGAAACGCTCAACACCATGACCCCTATCTGGAAGCGCTCAAAGAGCGAGCTTACAGATGATGACTACAACAGCTTCTATGTTGACAAGTTTATGGACTACGAGCCGCCTATCGCCCATATCCACGCAAAGAACGAGGGCACGGCGACCTATGATGCGCTGCTCTATATCCCCGCAAGGGCGCCCTTTGACTACTACTCGAAGGACTACGAGAAGGGTCTGCAGCTATACTCCTCGGGCGTTATGATAATGGACAAGTGTGCAGAGCTTCTGCCCGACTGGTTCAGCTTTGTAAAGGGCGTTGTTGACTCGGAGGATCTGTCGCTCAACATCTCACGTGAGTTTTTGCAGCATGACAGGCAGCTCAAGATCATCGCAAAAAATCTCGAGCGCTCGATCAAAAACGAGCTTTCAAAGCTTCTCAAAAATGACAGAGAAAAGTATGAAAAGTTCTTCTCTGTATTCGGGCTGCAGTTCAAATACGGCATCTACCAGTCCTACGGTGCGTGCAAGGACACGCTTAAGGATCTTCTGATATTCCCCTCGACCTTTGAGGGCAAGAACGTTACCCTTGCCGAGTACGTATCACGTATGAAGGAAGGGCAGGAGCAGATCTACTACGCCTGCGGCGAAACTAAGGAGAGGATCGACCTTCTCCCGCAGATGGAGGCCTTCAAGGACAAGGGCTATGAGGTGCTCTACTTCACGCAGGACGTTGATGAATTTGCGATAAAGGTGCTAATGGAATACGAGGGCAAGAAATTCGTTTCCGTAAGCGACGCCGAGCTCGACCTCGACACCGAGGAGGAGAAGGAGGAGGCTAAAAAGCTCTCTGACGACAGCAAGGATATGCTCGAATTTATGCAAAAGGCGATAGAGGACAAGGTAAAGACCGTGCGCCTTTCAAACAAGCTGAAAACACACCCCGTATGCCTCTCCTCCGACGGAAATATCACGATAGAAATGGAGAAGGTGCTAAACTCCCTCCCCCAGAACGAAAACAAGGTCAAGGCGCAAAAGGCGCTCGAGCTAAACCCCACACACCCGATCTTTGAAAAGCTAAAGACGCTCTATGAGTCTGATAAGGACAAGCTTTCCGACTACACCAAGCTTCTCTACGCACAGGCACAGCTTATCGAGGGCTTGCCGATAGAGGACCCCGTTGAGTTTTCAAACCTTGTCTGCTCGCTTATGGTATAATGACAGAGCTTTTTTACAGCAGCACAAAGACCTACTATATCCCCGCCGAAAACGGCGGCGGGCTGCTCGTTGACACGGGCTATGCGGGAACGCTTCATGCGTTTTTCGGGGCTATCAAGTCAGCAGGCATAAGCATTAAGGATATAGGCTTCCTGCTCGCCACACACTACCACCCCGACCACTGCGGGCTTGCGGGCGAGCTGCAAACGCTCGGCGTTACGCTCATCATAGCTGATGTGCAGCTTCCCTTCATACACTTTTCCGACAGGATCTTTGAGAGGGACGGGCTGCCCTTCTCCCCTGTAAACAGAGCTTCCGCAAGTGTCATAAGCCTCTCCGGGAGCCGAGGTCTGCTAAAAAGCATAGGCATAGAGGGCGAGCTTTTGCACACCCCGAGCCACAGCGAGGACAGCGTAAGCCTTCTGCTTGATAACGGCGACTGCTTTGTGGGCGACCTTGAGCCGGCAGAATACATTCCCGCCTACGGGGGCAGCGTGCCGCTCGGGGCTGACTGGCACAGCATAATGTCAAGGCACCCAAGGCGCATATTCTACGCCCACGCAAACGAAAAAGTACTGTAGAATAAATACCCCCTTTTTACAAAAGTGTTCCTGCGATAAATTGGAATTTATCTTATTAGGTAATAGGTGAGGTGCATTACCGAAGGGGGTACGGGGGGCGACCGCAAAGCCCCCCGAAATGCCCCCCGAAGCGATGAACTAAATCTTAGCTCAACGCTCCGGGGGAGTTAAGCCGCCTTGCGGCGGCTTATTGGGGGCT
>JAFRYW010000134.1 GCA_017442845.1 Ruminococcus sp. | reverse complement strand
TATTACCTATTACCTATTACTTATTACCTATTACCTATTACCTAAAACCTATTCCCTGTTCCCTGCTTATAGTATTATCTTTCCGCATTTTTCCATAATGTCGGAAAGATTTTTTATGTCTGAAAATGTGTCGCCCGTTTCGAGCGAGTGGTCGGCGTTTTCGTAGGTATAGAGGGGCACGCCACGCTCGCTGCATAGGCGTCTGATCTCTTTGGTATCTGCCCACGGGTCGGCGGTGCCGTGAAGGGCGATAAATCCCGCAGCGCTATGCTCAAATGTGAGCGCAAGGGGGGTCAGCAGCACCCCGCAGGCGTTTGCGCCGAGCCTGCTGTTGACGGCAAGTGCGGCGTAGGTGCCTATGCTCTTGCCGATAAAGACGACCCTGCCGTACTCTGAAAAGCTCACAGCGCTCAGCTGCTCCTCGCTCTGCCTAAGGGCGTGCAGGGCGGCTTGTCGCATTTTTTCGTCATTCCCCTTAGCGCCTGTCGGGAAGCCGTCAAATTTGAGAGGGCGCACCTCGTAGCCACGTGAGCGTGCAAGCCTTGCACAGTAGTAAAGCAGCGGCTTGTCGCAGTGATACCCTATCCCCGGGAACAAAACGCATAGCTTTTTCATTCAGCACCCCTCCTTTTGACGACCGTATCGGTCTCGCTGCTTAGTACGAGCGTGCCTGTGCCGTTAAAAATATCTATCCTAACGGTAAAAACGCCGTTGTAGGCGTTGCGCTCACGCTTTGCGATGACCTCTGCTTTGCCGTGCAGTGTGTCGCCCGCAAAAACGGGGGCTTTGAAATCGAGCCTCATCGAAAGCCCCGCAAGCGTCTGCTCGCCGCCAAAGTCCTGCACAACATATTCCGCCCACATCAGCGCAAAGGTGTAAAGCCCCGACGAGGTGAGCGCCCCCGCCCTTGTAGTCTTTGCATACTCCTCGTCTGTATGGAACGGCACAGGGTTAAAGCGCCTTGCAAACTCTACCATTTCCGCCTTTTCCACCGTAACGGGCGAAAGAATCAGCTTATCGCCTACCGAAATATCCTCAAAATACATTTTATCACCTATACAAATAAAGGTATCGGCCTGCGATGATGATCAAAATATCACCGCTCGCAAGAGCGATACCTCGTTTATTCTTTATTATTTCTTCTTTTTTATTTTAGCGTCAGCGCTTATCCCTTCAGCCCTCTTGCCTGCCTGTCCATATCCTCGACTACTATGTCGTAGATCTCGCCGAGGGAGGCGCAGTATTCTAAGATCTTCCACGGCTCGTTGGTGTGGAAGTGCAGCTTTGTCGTGTCATCGTCCGTCACGACAAGCAGGCTGTCGCCGACAAAGTTGTCGGTAATGTAGTCAAAAAGCTCGTCCTCATCTATCCCCTCAGCCTCTAAGAGAAGCTGGGTGTCATAGCGAAATTCTATCATTTTAGAGACCCTCCCGTTTCAAAGTATTCCAAAAGCCCGCAAAGCCATTTGGGCCTGCGTGAGCCTATGGGGGTAAGCCGCCCGTTTTGGTATGCCGCCACCTCTTCAAAGCCGTTTTCATTGTCAAAAAGCTTTACCTCGTTGCAGTAGGGCAATACCCTGCAAAGATCCTCAAAGCGCTTTTCAAAACGCCTTTTCACGTCCTCGTCGGGGATATCGTGCCCGCCCTTTCTGACACGGTTCGCTATTCTCGAAAGGCTTTCCTCACAGCTGTCAACACCTATATAGTAAAGCTTTATATAATACCCCAAATCCTTTGCACGCCTGATCGTTTTAAGTGTTCTGACACCCGAAAGTGTAGTCTCCTGGGTAAAGGTCAAGCCCCTTTCAAGGCATTTGTTTATAAGGCCTACTGCCTCCTTGCCGCCCTTTATCCTGTCGCCGCCGTGCTTGAGGCCAAGCTTGTCGGTGTCGATTATTATCCCAAGCTCGGTGCTCTCGGCGCTCAGCACCCCCGAAAGGCTGCTTTTGCCGACGCCGTTTACGCCGCCTATGACAGTAAATGTCTTCATTTATCAATCCTTCCTCACGGTCTTGCGCTTTAGCTTTTCGTCGTACATATTCTTGTCGGCGAGCTTTTGTATCTCGTCAAGATCCGGCAGGCTGCCGCTCGGCACGAGCGCATACCCGCAGGAGCAGCCCACCTTGTAGGGCTTGTTGCTGATAGCGTTGTATTCCTCAAGGTTGCGGTAAACGTCCTTGATCGAGGCCTTGAGCTCACGCTCGTCCTTAAATGCCGCTATGACAAGGAACTCGTCGCCGCCCGTTCTTACGCATATGCTGCCGACAGGGAAGCACCTGATAAGCGCCGAGGAGCTTCGCACGATAGCGTTGTCGCCCTCCTCGTGGCCGAAATTGTCATTGACCCTCTTGAGCCCGTCAACATCGGCGCAGATAAGCGCTGCAAGCTTGCCCTCCTCAAGTGCCTTTTCGATGTAGGGCTTTTCAAACTTGTTGAGCCCCCGCCTGTTGTAAAGCCCCGTGAGCGGGTCACGCAGGTAGAGCTTTTGCAGCTCGCCTATAGCCTCGGAAAGCTCGTTGTTCATATAGAAGCTCCCCGTGTTGTTTGAGATAGATACCAGCCACGCCGAGAACATATCGCCCTCGATGTAATCCTCGGGCGGGGTGATGGCTAAGTAGCCCAGGAAGTTTTTCTTAAAGTAGATCGGCGCAAATACGAAGTGAACGGGCGCCTCCTCGTCATCGAACCCGCCGGGGATAAGCTCGCTCGTCTTAAACTCCGTGCCTATCGGCACATCGTGGCCGTACTGAAGCATTGACACCATTCTGTCGGGTATCTGCCAGGGGTTGCCCTCATCATCTATGTCGATAAGGTCCTGCTTGTGCTCTATGTCAACATTTATGCAGGCATAGGCCTTTGTCAGGTTAAAGAAGCTGCAGCCCTCACGCAGCGGCTCATAAAGCTCCTCAGAGGACTTGATGTTGGTAAATTCCGAGTTCATATACAAAACGTAGCGGTTGAACTGCTTGAAGCGGTTTAGCTTGAAGTAGCGCTCCTCATACGTTTCGTCACGGCGCTCCTTGAAGGGAACGCAGCCGCAGCTCTCGCCCTTTACGAGCACCGACTCAACGGGCGTGTCGTACTCAACGCTCTCGCCGTTCATCATTCTTGCAAGCTTGTCAACAGCCGCTATGCCCGACTCATATATCGCTCTTCTTGCAGTGGTCAGGGTGGGCTTGCACTCCATACTGTCGATAGTTGCGTCAAAGCCCGTAACGATGATGTCCTCCGGTATGCGGTAGCCCGCCTCCTTTAGGGTGTCCATACAGAATATCGCCATAGTGTCGTTAGCGCAGGCGATAGCCTCGGGCAGCTCGCCCCTTGCTATGATCTCCTTGGTGCAGTCTATCGACTTGCGCCAGAACTCGCCGTAGAAGATCCTGTCCTCCTCAACGGGTATGCCGTGCTCGGTAAGCACCTTTTTGTATGCTGCCAGCCTTTCGTCAGACTGGGGGTTGTTCCTGAAGCCGTTTATAAAATCTATCTTTGTCAGCCCGTGATCCTCAACGAGGTGCCTTATGACGTTTTCCATAGCATACTCGTTTGAGAGGGTTATCTTCTCGCAGATATCATACATCGGGTCGTCTATATCCACCATAGGTATTCCACGGGCCTTGGCCTTTTCGGTTATCTCAAACAGCATTTTCTCCGACAGCATCGACTCGCCGAAAACTATGATCCCGTCGATAAGGTCGTAGTTTATGAGCCTTAGCACCTGCATTTCGCCGTTAAGTATATCCTCGGGGATAACAAAGTCAAGGTTTAGCTCCGGCTTTCTGACAGAGTTAAAGAAGGTCAGAAGGTTGAACCCCAGCTCCCTGCATCTTGACAGAGCGCCCATTATTTTCATTATTTCGTTTTGCTCATCATAACCGGTGACACATACTGCAATAGTTTTATGTTTCATAAGCTCGGTCAGCCCCCCGCCATAGATCTATACACAGATATTATATCATATTGTATAAAAAAATGCAATAGGCGGGGAGAGATTTTTTATCAATGCACAATGCATGACAATGCACAATGCATGACAATGCACAATGCACAATGCATAATGCACAATTATTGTGTTGGCTTGCAAAGGGGGTACGGGGGGCGACCGCAAAGCCCCCC
>JAFRYW010000133.1 GCA_017442845.1 Ruminococcus sp. | reverse complement strand
CAAGGTCAGCCTTGGCGCTGTGCTTTTCTTTGCAGTGGGTGTTTTGTTTATAATATCGGGCAGCATTTTTGTTTCCCGTGGAATGTGATTTTCAAAAAATTGCATTTTATCCCTTACATTTCATTTGATAAGTTCACGCTTATGAGCACATTCTATAAACGAGAGAGATCTTGAAAGGAATGTGCGTGAAAATGAAAAGGATGATCATATTTGCTCTGTCGGCAGTTTTTGCGCTGTTTTTACCCCTTGGGCAGCAGGGGGCGGTCAGCGCTGAAAGCCTTGGCGTATCTGCAAAGGGTGCTGTTGTTATAGAGCTTAGCACCGGTAAGGTGCTCTATGAAAGGAATAAGGATGAGCGTCTGCCTATGGCGAGCACAACTAAAATAATGTCGGCACTGCTTACTGCCGAGAGCGGTGAGCTCGATAAACGGTTCACTGTTGACAGTGACGCTATAAAGGTCGAGGGCTCGTCAATGGGCTTGCAGGAGAGGGACATCGTTTCAAAGCGTATACTTATGTACGGTATGCTCCTCCCAAGCGGGAATGATGCCGCTAACGCTGCGGCTGTCGCTGTTTCGGGAAGTGTACCTAAATTTGTACAGCTTATGAATGAACGTGCAGCAGAGCTTCGGCTTGATGATACCCATTTTGTGACCCCGTCGGGTCTTGATGACGATACCGACGAGCATTACTCAACGGCATATGACATGGCAAGGCTCACAGCTGCTGCGATAGATAACGGCATTTTCCGTGAGATCTGCGGAACAGCCCGTGCAAAGCTGTGCTATGGAAACCCGCCTTATGACAGGTGGCTTGTAAATACCAATAAGCTGCTGACCTCGCTTGACGGCGTGATAGGTGTTAAGACAGGCTTTACCGATAAAGCGGGCAGGTGCTTGGTCTCGGCCTGCGAGCGTAACGGGGTAACACTTATATGCGTTACTCTTAATGATAGGAATGACTGGGCAGACCATACTGCGCTTTATGAGAAATGCTTCGGGCTGTGCGAAAGTGTAGCTCTTAAATGTGATAAGCCGTTAAGCGTGAATGTTGTCGGCGGCAGCACAGATACTATCGGCTGCTATAGCCCCGAGATCAAGGTAAGTCTGCCGATAGGCGAGAGTGAAGGGATAGAGACTGTAACGGCTATAAAACCGTTTATCTACGCACCGGCCTCGCAAAAGGAACGTGTCGGCACTGTGAGATATTTTTATAATGGGCGGGAGATAGCCTCTTCGCCTGTGTTTACAAAGCTTAGCGTAAGTGCCGAGCCGGGAAATGAGATCGGTATCGCCGAGCGGTATTTTGAAAGAATAAAACAGCTTATTTGTTAAGGCAACACCGCCGGGCTATTGTATGCCAGATACGCAGTCAGATTTATCAATAGATTGCCTAAATTTACCGCAGGAATACTGTCGTATTTCAAGGTAAATTTGGGCGATATGACGGAAAATATGCAAGTAGATGGCATACAAAGGCGTGTGCCGGTGGCCCGGCGGTGTTGCCTTAAGGCAGCAGGAGCGCCGTGAGGCTGCTCCGTGATACATAAGGAAAGTGAAAGAATGGAACCTATAAGACTACAAAAAATAATAGCTGAAACAGGGCTTTGCTCCCGCAGGAAGGCTGAGGAGCTGATATCCTCGGGCAAGGTCAAGGTCAATGGCCATACAGCAGGCCTTGGCGATAAGGCCGACCCGAATAAGGATATAATAACCGTTGACGGCGAGCGCCTGTATATCAGCCGCAAAAAGTCATACAGATATATTATGCTCAATAAGCCAAGAGGCTATGTTACAAGTATGAGCGATGAGCTTGACAGGCGTGTCGTTACAGACCTGCTTGACGGGGTGGGCGAGCGTGTTTACCCTATAGGGCGGCTCGACCGTAACTCTGAGGGGCTGCTGCTTTTTACAAATGACGGCAGCTTTGCTAATGATGTCATGCACCCCTCACGCCATATCTCAAAGACCTACCGAGTGACCGTCAGACCTGATATAAATGACGACCAGCTAGTGCAGCTTTCCGAGGGCGTTGAGATCGACGGCAGAAAGACTGCCCCTGCAACAGTGTTGGTGCTCGAAAAGCAGCAGGGCAGGGTAGTGCTTCAAATGACTATTCACGAGGGCAGAAACAGGCAGATCAGAAAAATGTGTGAGGCAGTCGGCCTGGAGGTCGCAAGGCTAAAGCGCACATCTGTAGGCCCTGTTAAGCTTGGTATGCTCCAGCCGGGTGAATGGCGTGACCTCAAGCCTGACGAGCTTCGTGCTATAAGAACAGCGATAACTAAGAAAAAATGATTTTGAGGGTGTTTTTTCTCCCTCTTTCGCCTTGACAAATGTGTGGCTGTGTGCTATAATATATTTCACATCAAGAGGTAATGACTATGGCAATAGACAAAAAAGGAACAAAGCAGATAGCCGATAACAAGGCGGCAAGGCATAACTATTTCGTGCTCGAGCAGATCGAGTGCGGTATTGAGCTGGTAGGTACCGAGGTCAAAAGCATTAGGTCGGGCAGGGTCAACCTCAAGGACGCATGGTGCTCGGTCGATAACGGCGAGATGTGGGTCAAGGGTATGCATATCTCCCCCTATGAGCAGGGCAATATCTTTAACCGTGACCCTCTCAGGGTCAGAAAGCTTTTGCTGCATAAGCGTGAGATCATGCGCCTGTACGGCAAGTTCTAGATGGTTTGTGTTTCTTTTATTGAAATTGTGTTGTTCT
>JAFRYW010000132.1 GCA_017442845.1 Ruminococcus sp. | reverse complement strand
TTGTATACAGGCTCATATCGCCGTTGTCAAGTATGAGCCCCGCTATTATGTTGCCGTGGCCTGTCAGCGCCTTTGTTGCGGAATATACCACTATATCCGCCCCGTGCTCTAAGGGTCTGTAAAGATACGGGGTCGCAAGCGTGTTATCCACCACAACGGGCACGCCGTGCTTGTGTGCGACCTCGGCGATAGCGTCTATGTCGAGCAGGTAAGCGTTGGGGTTTGAGATAGACTCTACAAATATAGCCTTAACGTCATCATCTATCTCGCCCTCTAACCTTTCGGGGTCTAAAACGGCGTCGGTAAGCCTGATCTTCACGCCAAGCTCGGGGAATAGCCTGTCAAACGCATCTATCGTGCCGCCGTAAAGATAGGGGGAAGCAAGTATCGTGCCGCCCTTTGAGGCAAGGTTTAGAAGCGTATAAGAGATCGCCGCCATTCCCGAGCCGACCGCTACGGCGTTCTTTGCCCCGTCAAGCGCCTTTACACGCTCTGCAAAGTAGTTTACCGTCGGGTTGCCTACCCTTGTGTAGAGAAAGCCCGCCTCCTTGTAGGTAAAGAGGTTCTGTGCGTGCTCGGTGCTCTTAAAGTCATACGCCGCCGTCTGGTATATCGGCGGTGAGATCGCCTGATTGTTGTCTGTAGGCGAGTAGCCCGCCTTTATTTTTTTCGTGTCAAATCTTAGCTGTGCCATAAAACATTCTCCTCTCTGAAAGCTGTCGCTTTGTTATGCTTACAGTTTACCGCACAAATCGCAAAAGGTCAACAAAAAGCGGTGACAACGTTATCAGCCCCCGCCCTTTTGTGCATAAAGCAGCCCCCTCACCGCCGCCGCCGTGCTGCGAAAAACGGCAGGAAAAAACCGCCCCGCCGACAAAAGCTGACAACGTTGTCTTGTATGCTTTTGGGCACTTTCCGCAGAGAAAGGCGGCGCTGCGGAAAAGTCTGCGTGAAAATATAAGACATCGTTATCAGCCTACGCACCTGTTATAAGCGTGATCTATACCCCCATTACCGCCATTTTGTGAAGATTTTCCACACTTAGCCGCCTTTAATTGTGAATACTGCACCTAAACATACGCTCAAATTTGTATAAAATATTACTTGAATATTAAGGGAAAATATAGTATAATATTAAGGTAAAGATTTTGAATCAGGTGCTGCCGTTTTTGCGGCATAAAATTAGCGAAAGGAATGGTTCTCTTGGCAAGAAAAAACGAAAGCACAAGCGAGAAGATCGTAAGATTATATAAGGAGGGCTACAACCCCGACGAGATCTCGAGGCTTATGGAGATACCTAAGGGCAATATCCCCAATATATTAGAAAAGCATTTCCCCGATTATCAGAGCTATGTTCAGCCCGAAAGAAAGCACGACCCCGAGCCTGACAAGGGCACTAAAAAGGGCGGCATAGGCGGCTTCTTCGGAAGAGGAAAGAAGGAAGAGCCCGCAGATGCCTCAAGCTCGATGCTCAACCTTGATATGGACGATGAGGGCTTTATCGACAGAAGCGTTGCAGGTATCGCTTCGATGATCAAAAAGGGCAGAAGCTCTAAGGATATATGTGCATTCCTGAACTGCACGCCTGCCGACGTTGAGGCAGTACGCCTTGTTATGGACGAGCACTTTAAGCGTAAGGAGGCTGCCGAGGCCGCTAAGAAGGACGCCTTCAAGACAGGCCCCGACTACGAGGGCCCCAAGGTAAAGGAGAGCACAGACCTGCTAAAGGGCACAGCCGCAGCACAGGCCGCACCCGCAGCACAGGCAGCGGCACCTGTAGTGCCCGATTATGAGAAGGAATATGTTCCCCCTGTATACGACCCCGTTCCCGAGAACCCTACTATGGACGAGCTGACAGTTCCGAACATCGACGAAATAACATTTGAATCAGATATCCCCAAGACCCCCGCAACAGCTAACGAGACCGAGGAGGAGGTAGAGAAAAACCTTGAGGAAAGGGCAGCAGAGAACTACGAGATACCGAGCGCCGCTCCGATAGCTCCCGCAGAGGAGAAGACAGAGCCCGCAAAGGAGGAGGCTAAGCCCGAGGAGCCAAAGGCAGAGGAGAAAAGGGGCGAGGAAAAGAAGCCCGAGCCCTTCAAGCCGAGCTTTACGCAGGGCTTCACAAAGCCCGCTGTATCTGTTGCAGCAGCAGCCAAGCCCGAGGAAGAGGATACTACCGATTACAATATTGAGGAGGACGATTCTATGACACCAATGGAGAAAATGAAGAAGTTTGCAGAGCTTCAGATACAGGATAACGAGGGCAAGATAGCAGACCTTGAAAAGAAGGCCCAGGCAGCTAAGGCAAGCGCCGCTACTGTTGCCACAAAGGTAGGCGAGATCGAGGCACAGATCGCCAAGCTAAAGGCCGAGGCTGAAAAGATCCAGGCCGACAAGGTAAAGGCAGAGGCCGAGGTCGCCGAGATCGACAACCAGATAGCCGCCCTCAAGAAGGAAAATGACGAGTTCAAGAGCTACATAAAGTAACAAAGCAACACAAAAAGCCGCCTTTACCGGGCGGCTTTTTAGGTGATAGGCTGTAGGTAATAGGCTTTAGGTAATAGGTAATAAGTAATAGGTAATAGGTTGTAGGTAATAGGTTGTAGGTAATAGGTTTTGATCAAAGCATCAGCTGCGCCAATCGGGTCTTTGGTCTGAAGAGACAAAAAATAATATCGCCGAAGGCGATACCTTAACTATTACCTATTACCTATTAACTATTAACTAAAAAAGCCGCCCGGCGTGGGGCGGCTTGTTCTTTATTATGCAGCTTCCTTCTCGGAGCTTTCGTCTGTGCTTTCTGTGCTTTCTGTCTTTTCCTCTGATGAGCTATCGTCCTTGCTCTCGTCTGCCGCCTTGGCGGGCTTTACAACGTAGGTGTGGTAGAGATACTCTGTGTCGAGCACCGCCTGCTCCTGTGTAAGTGCCTTTGCGGTAACTGCTATGTAGGTCTTGCCGTTATATTCAAGGTAAGAGCAAAGCAGCGTTCCCGCCTCGTCGGTATAGCCTGTCTTGCCGCCGCCGATCTCAAAGTCGGGGTCCTTGCCGAACTCGTAGATGTTCTTGAATGCGTTGCTGTAAAGCTCAAAGCCGTTGGGCATACTCTTGGTTTCGGCTGTGGTGTAGCTCTCTGTAGAAACTATCTTCTTGCAGGTCTTGTTCTCAAGGCAAGCCTTCATGATAACTGCCATATCAAGGCAGGAGGATATGTGGTTCTTGTTGTGAAGCCCGCTCGAGTTTACAAAGTGTGTCGATTCAAGCCCCAGCTCCTCGGCCTTTCTGTTCATAAGGGCCGCAAACTCCTTCTCAGAGCCCGAAATAAGGTTTGAAAGCCCGACTGTGCAGTCAGCGCCGCTTACAAGTATAGTTCCGTAGAGCATATCCTTAACGGTCGCCTTATCGCCCGCCGCATAGCCTACACGGGAGGCGTCCTGTGCGATAAGGTCGTCGATCATATCGCTTTTGAACTTATAGGTCGCCTTCATATCGTCTGCATTCTCGACTGCCACGAGCAGCGTCATAAGCTTTGTCAGCGAGGCGGGGTACATTTTCGTGTCATACCCTGTTCCTGCGATTATCTCGTTTGTGTCGGCGTCGATAAGCACGCAGTATTTGCTGTCGATCTTCTTTGCGTTTACCTCCTTATAGTCTGCGCTCTGCACAGGAAGAAGGCTCTGCGGCTCGGGCTCTGGGACAGAGCTTTCCTCCGAAACGGAGGAGGATTCCGTCGTGATCTTCACAGCCTCCATATTAGTCGATTTGCCGATGCTGCCGTTATCTACCACCACAAGCACCGCCGTACCTACCGCTAAGATAAGTATGACGAGCATAAGCGCAATAACGCCCGCACCGCCCCTTTCGTTGCTTTTAAACTTTGCCATAGTCACTCATTCTCCTTTATTTTACCCAGCTCTACCGCCTTGCGGTAGTCGGAAATAGTGTTGTAGCAGTACTGCAAAATGTCACGCCTTGTGATTATCCCGCTGAGCACATTTCTGTCGTCTATAACGGGCACAAAGTTCTGCTCCATCGAAAGCAGTATAAGCTCGTCCATTCCCGAGGTTATATACACGGGTTTGTTTTTCCCCTTGATGCTAATGTCTGTAACGGGTATCCTCTCCATATCCCTCGGATTGAAAATACCGTGCGAGAGCATAAATCTCAGTATATCGCCCTCATTTACCGTTGTTACATACTCGCCCTTCCTGTTGATAACAGGTATGGCGGTGTAGCCGTGGTTTTTTAGCTGCTCGAGCACCTGCCGCACCGAGTTGTCGTCATAGGCTATATCAAGCAGAGCCTTCGGCTTTAGAAGTGAGAGCATATTCATTCTGCCTTACCCCCGTTATCACCTGTGCTGTATCTGTAGATAAGCCCCAGAAAATCGTTATAGGAGATCTTCTTGAAGCTCTCGTTTGTCATTCCGTTTGAAACGAGCATCTGCTCGGTTATGCCGAATTTTGCACACTGGTCGCTGCAATAGGTCTGCCTGTCGGCTGATGAGAACGCCGAAAAGTCGGTAAGCGTCGTCTTAAACGAGGGGTTGAAGATACCGTCATCGCCCACGCTTGACGAAAGCTCGCTTACAGTTCTTGTTTCAACATAGTCATCGTTCCCCTCGACCGAGTAGGTCGCCGTATAGCGCAGCAGCGAGCCGTTTTTCTCATCGAAATAGAAGTCATACACGGTTATGAAGGTATCTCCCATATAGGTGTATTCCTCCGCCGCCTCGCCCTCCTTAGCGGCTATATGCGTGCTTGTCTGCGGAAGGTTTTCCTTCACGACGCTCTCTATAACATCGGGCAGCACCGTGCCCTCATCGGTATAGGAATAGGTCAGGTAATCAAATTCATACACCCTCTCGCCGTCGGAAAGAAAGCCCCTCTTGCCGGTGCTTGTCTGCTGCGACTGATACAGGCGGTTGCCGCTCTTGTAGCGCTCTATCGTGACAGGCTCTGTCAGGCCGTCTGCTGTAAGGGTGCATTTATATGTATATTTATCCCCGCTGAGGATCTCGTTTGCGGCGGCGAGATACTGCCCGATATGGTTTTCCACGGGCTCTGCCTCGCTGCTGTCAGCCTCCGAAACGTCAGCCTCGACGGGGGGCTTGACGGTAGACCTCGGCGTGTCCGTCTGCGAGCTTCCTCCCCCGCCCCCGCAAGCGGGGAGCGTCATCATGAGCGCCGCTGCGGCAGCAAGCAGGGTAAGCTTATATCTATAAAACATAAGTTCTCTTTTTCTTCCTTTCACGGGGCATACGCCCCCGATATTAAGGGTAACAAGTAAATTATACAATATTTTGTACGCTTTGTCAAGTAGGGGGAATAATTTCACGCCCCTGTCAGAACAGCCCCGAGATATTCCCCTCGTTATCACAGTCGATACTAAACGCTGCGGGCACACGGGGTAAGCCGGGCATAGTCATTATATCGCCCGTATAGACCACTATAAAGCCCGCACCTGAGGAAAGCTTCATATCACGCACGGTGATCTTAAAGCCCTCGGGCTTGCCGAGCTTGGCGGGGTCGTCAGAGAGCGAATACTGCGTCTTGGCAACGCATATCGGCACATCAGCCCTGCCCAGCGCCTCGATCTCCCCCAGTGCCTTTTCAGCCTGTGCTGTGTATATAACGCCGTCAGCCCTGTAGATCTCCCTTGCAAGGGTCTCGATCTTCTCCTTGACGGGCAGCTTCTCGTCATAGAGGGGCTTGTAATTCGAGGGCTTTTGCTCGATCGTGGAAACGACCTTTTGGGCAAGGTCTGTTCCGCCCTCGCCGCCCTTAGCGAAGATCTCGGCTAAGGACACCTCTACGCCCATTTCGCCGCAGACACGCTTTATAACGGCTATCTCACTATCAGTATCGGAAGCGAAGCGGTTGATAGCAACGACTACGGGCACGCCGAATTTCTGCATATTCTCGATATGTGTCTTAAGGTTCACTATACCTCTTTCGAGCGCCTCTACATTCTCGGCGGTAAGCTCGGTCTTAGGCACGCCGCCGTTGTATTTTAGCGCCCTGATAGTTGCAACGAGCACTACACAGTCAGGCTTTAGCCCTGCAAAGCGGCACTTTATGTCAAAGAACTTTTCAGCGCCGAGGTCTGAGCCGAAGCCCGCCTCTGTGATAACGTAATCGGCAAGCTTCAAAGCAAGCTTTGTAGCCCTTACCGAGTTGCAGCCGTGTGCGATATTTGCAAAGGGGCCGCCGTGGATAAGTGCGGGGTTGTTTTCAAGCGTCTGAACAAGGTTAGGCTTTAGTGCGTCACGCAGCAGTGCTGTCATAGCGCCGCAGCAGCCTAAGTCCTTTGCATAGACGGGCT
>JAFRYW010000131.1 GCA_017442845.1 Ruminococcus sp. | reverse complement strand
AGGCCGTTGAGCTCGCCGGATTTCTCCTTTCTGTGGATAGTATCTACCTGATTTATCCTGATAGGAAGCTCCTTGTAGGAGCGCTGCTTGTTCATATATACCTTGATAGCAGTCGGGCAGTTCATAGGCTTTACACAGTAGGTGTCGCTGCCGTCCTCGTCCTCACCGGGGATAACGAACATTCCGTCCTTGTAGTGATCCCAGTGCCCCGATGTCACCCAAAGCTCACGCTTTGATATAACGGGCGCAGAGATCTCGGTATAGCCGTGCCTCTCGTGCACCTCTCTCCAGTAGGAAAGAAGGGTGTTGAACATCTTCCAGCCACGTGGCAGCCAGTAGGGCATACCGGGGGCTGTGTGGTCGAACATAAACAGGTCAAGCTCCTTGCCGAGCTTCTTATGGTCACGCTCAAGAGCTTCCTTGATAAGCTGCTTGTGCGCCTTGAGTGCCGCCTTATCGGGGAATGCGTAGGCGTAGATACGTGTCAGGCTGTCCTTCTTCTCATCACCACGCCAGTAAGCGCCCGAGACCGCCCTAAGCTCGAATGCGGCACTCATAAGCTCCTGCGAATTATCTACATGAGGCCCACGGCAGAGGTCTACATAGTCCTCACCCGTGTAGTAGATAGTTATAGTCTCATCATCTGCAAGCTCGGAGATTATCTCTGTTTTGAATTTCTGGTCTGCAAACATCTTTGCAGCGTCAGCCTTGGAGATCTCCTCACGCCTCCAGTCCTCACGCCTTTTGATGATCTCGTGCATTTTGTTCTCAATCTTTGCAAAGTCATCTGTTGTTACAGTCACGCCCTCGGGGAAGGTGAAGTCATAATAAAACCCGTCTGCGATCTGCGGGCCTATGGCATACTGTACCTCCTTGCCGTATATCTCGATTACCGCTTTAGCAAGTATATGCGCAAGCGAGTGTCTGTAAACCTCTAAAAACTGTTCCTTATCCATTATTAGTCCTCCGTTTCAGAATAGCTGTCTATCATAGTATTATAACATATAGGAACGGTTTTGTCAAGAATGGCGGAGGGTGGGAACACGGCTTTTGATCTTTTGATCAAAGGCGCAAACGTCAGATGCTTTCAGGCGGGTCATCACAGCTGTCTTGCACCGCCAAGCTTCATTTCATATTTATCCTTCACAGCGTTTTCGGGTATCGCTGTGGCATACCTGCCGTCAAAGCACGCCTTGCAGCAGTTGTCATCGCCAATAAGCTCATGCAGCCTGTCAAGCGGCAGAAAGCCCAGGCTGTCAGCGCCCATTTGCCCCGCTATCTGACCCGGGGTGCGGTGGTTTGCGATAAGGCTTTCTTCGGAATCTATGTCTGTGCCGTAGTAGCAGGGGTGCAGAAACGGCGGGGCGGAAACACGAAAATGTATCTCCTTAGCCCCTGCCTCACGAAGCAGCGAAACTATCCGCCCGCCTGTCGTTCCACGCACGATAGAGTCATCGACGAGCACTATACGCTTGCCCCTGACAGTCTCCTTTACTGCCGACAGCTTTATCCTTACCTTGTCAGTCCTGCCGGATTGGGTGGGGGAGATGAACGTCCTTGCTATATATCTGTTCTTTATAAGTCCTATCCCATAGGGCAGTCCCGACCTCTGCGAAAAGCCGAGCGCCGCATCAAGCCCCGAATCGGGCACGCCTATGACTATATCTGCATCGGCGGGGCAGCTCTCGGCCAATATCCTGCCTGCACGCAGCCGTGCCCCGTGGACGGATACCCCGTCTATCACCGAATCGGGGCGGGCAAAGTAGATGTATTCAAAAATGCAGGTGCGCTTGGGGGCGGTTTCGCATTTTGAGGTTATCGAGCGAACGCCGTCAGCTGAGAAAACTATCATCTCCCCGGGCTTTATGTCACGCTCAAGGCTCGCCCCGATCGCTGTGAGAGCACAGCTTTCGGATGCAACGGCATATGAACCGTCGGGCAGCCTGCCAAAGCATAATGGGCGGAAGCCGTGGGGGTCTCTTACCGCAATAAGCTTTGTGGGTGACATCAAAACAAGTGAATACGCCCCCTCGATAATGCTCATCGAGGCGAGGACGGCCTCCTCTATCGAGGGCGTTTCAAGGCGCTTTTTGGTTATGATGTAGGCTATGGTCTCGGTGTCTGAGGTGGTGTGGAATATCGCCCCCGAAAGCTCCAGCTCACGCCGAAGTGTATAGGCGTTTGATAGGTTGCCGTTGTGTGCAAGTGCCATTCTGCCCTTCATATGGTTAACAACTATCGGCTGGCAGTTTCGCCGCTCGTTCCCGCCTGTGGTGGAGTATCTTACGTGCCCTACAGCCATATTGCCGTCGGGCAGATCTGCAAGCGTGCTGTGATCAAACACCTCGCCGACAAGCCCCAGATCCTTGTGTGCCAAGATCACGCCGTCATCGCATACAGCGATCCCGCAGCTTTCCTGCCCACGGTGCTGCAAGGCATAAAGCCCGTAATAAACCGTTTCGGCGAGCGCCGCCTTTTTAGGCGACCATATACCGAATACTCCACATTCCTCATGAATACCGCTCATATATTATTCCTCCTACATATATTTTTATTTGGTGATAAATTGGAATTTATCGTTTCAATGCACAATTCACAATGCACAATGCACAATGAAGGTATCGCCTTCGGCGATATTATGGCCATTCGGCCGTTCATCCTAACGATATTCACTAAAATAAGCGATTGCGCCGCCCTAACAAGCCCGAATGGGCATCTATGTGGCGAAGCCGCACACCTCAATTGTGCATTGT